>DATEGZ010000116.1:0-86311 GCA_035279905.1 Vicinamibacterales bacterium | reverse complement strand
CGCGCGAGCGGCCCGCAGCCGATCCGCGAAGACGTCGGCCATGTCGTCGCCGAAGCGATCGCGGAACGACGCGGGAAACGCGCGCAGCAACAGGCGGTACAGCATCGTCACACGCTTACCGCGCGCGCAGCCACTTCCGGGCCTTGGCGTCGGCGATGACGGCTTCGAGGCGGGCGATCTCGGCGGCCGCCACGCGGCGGCCGAGCAACGTGATCCGGTAATAGCGCCGGCGCTCGTCGTCGAGGTCGGGCGCGGGCCGGCGCTCGGATTCCTCGATCAACCCGTCGTCGAGCATGGTGCGGAGCGATCGATAGAGGTTGCCGGGCTCCAGGCGCATCTTCGCGGACGTGCGGCCGGCGATGTCCTGAGTGATCCCGTAGCCGTGCCGCTCTCCGCCGGCGAGGCTCAGCAGGATCTGGAACGTCACGGGGCGCAGGGGGAGCAGTCGGTCGACGTCGGCACGCTCGCGGGGTGGCATGGAGCCTCCGGCAGACTTGGACGACGGTCAGGGTGCTCTGGTTGGGGCGATTGTAATCAATTTAATCAGAGTTCGTCGAGGAGCAAGCGTCGGACTCCATCGATGAGCACGCTGCGCTCGAGAGAAGTCGCGGCGGCCCTCAGCGGAGATGCCGCGAGAAACCGTTCGCTCCGTCCGCTCAGATTTCGTGCATTCGACTCGGGCCGCTCCTATCCGGCCGCGGGAACGACCGGCCTACGGAGCCGGCCCTCGAAATCTTCGCTCCCTCCGCTCCGGTTTCGTGCCTCATGTTCGCGGCACTCCGATTCGTCCGCCGCGACTCCTCTCGACCGCAGCATGCGTGTCTTCAAGTGCCGGCTGCGTGGCTCAGTCCGCGCCGACTCGGAGCGGCGCGATGAGCGTCAGCGCGAAGCCGGTTCGGTGACGAGGGTTTCTCGCTGATCGCTCTTGCCCGTACTACAATTTGCCCGTGGCTAAACGAAAGTCGAAGTCCCCGTCGCTCTTCGATCGCATGGAGTCGGACGCCGGCGTCATCACGCGTCCGGCGGCCGGCTGGGGCGTCACCGCCGGGCCCAACGAAGAGCGCGTGTCGCTGCACGAGGCCGCGCAGACCCGGTACCTGAATTACGCGCTGTCCGTCATCACATCCCGCGCGCTGCCCGACGTGCGCGACGGGCTCAAGCCGGTGCAGCGCCGCATCCTCTACACGATGTGGCAGCAGAACCTCACGGCCGACGCCAAGCACCGCAAGTGCGCGAAGGTCGTCGGCGACGTGATGGGCAACTACCACCCGCACGGCGACGCCGCGCTCTACGAGACGCTCGTCCGCATGGCGCAGCCGTTCTCGCTGCGGTATCCGCTCGTCGACGGATCCGGCAACTTCGGGTCGCTCGACGGCGACAACGCGGCGGCGATGCGATACACCGAGTGCCGGCTCGCGCGCATCAGCGATGAACTCCTGTCCGAGATCGATCAGGACACCGTCGCCTTTCGCCCCAACTACGACGGCACCAAGGAAGAGCCCGTCGTCCTGCCGGCGCGCATTCCGAATCTGCTGATCAACGGCGCGACCGGCATCGCCGTCGGCATGGCGACGAACATCCCGCCGCACAACCTCGGCGAGATCTGCAAGGCGCTCGTCGAGATGATCGACGCGGATCTCGAGCCGCTGACGATCGCGCAGCTCACCAAGCACGTGAAAGGCCCGGACTTCCCGACCGGTGGGCAGATCATGAACACCCAGCAGGAAATCCGGGAGATCTACAAGACCGGATCGGGATCGATCCGCATCCGCGCGACGTGGATCGAAGGGCCCGCGTCGCGCAGCGGCAAGACGATCTTCATCACGAGCGTGCCGTACACCGTGAACAAGGCGACGCTCGTCGAGCGCATCGCCGAGATCGCGCTCTCGCGCAAGCTGCCGCACCTGGTCGACGTCAAGGATCTGTCGACCGACGATGTGCGGATCGCGCTGGAGCTGAAGGGCGACGCGGACAAGCGGATGGTGATGGCGTATCTCTACAAGCACACGCCGCTGCAGTCCACGTTTCCCGTCAACCTCACGTGCCTGATCCCGACCGAGAACCCGCTGGTCGGCAAGCCCGAGCGGCTGAGCCTGCACGACATCCTCTGGCACTTCCTGCACTTCCGCCTCGAGGTCGTGCGCGCGCGGCTCAAGTACGAGCTGGAGGCGCTCAAGTCGCGCATCCACATCCTCGAGGGCTTCGAGCTCGTGTTCGACGCGCTCGACGAGATCCTGAAGATCGTCCGCAAGTCCGAGGGCAAGGCCGACGCCGCCGAGAAGATCATGGCGCGCTTCAAGCTCGACGCCGCGCAGACCGACGCGATCCTCGAGCTCAAGATCTACCGCCTCGCGCGCCTCGAGATCCTCGTGATCCAGAACGAGCTCGCCGAGAAGCGCAAGCGCGCGAAGGAAATCGGCGGCCTGCTCAAACGCGACGCCGATCTCTGGAAGATCGTCCGCACGGAGATCGAGGAGATCCAGAAGAAGTACGGCGACGCGCGGCGCTCGGAAGTCACCGGCGAGGTGCCCGACGAGGAGTACACCGCCGACGACTTCATCATCGAGGAAGACAACGTCGTCATCGTCACGCGCGACGGCTGGGTGAAGCGGCAGAAAGAAGTGAAGGACGTCGGATCGACGCGCCTGCGCGAAGGCGACGCGGTGCTCGCGATCGTGCCGGGCAGCACACGCGCGACGGCGGTGTTCTTCACGAACTTCGGCGTCGCGTACACCGCGCGCATCGCGGACGTGCCGGCGTCAACCGGCTACGGCGAGCCGATCCAGAGCTTGTTCAAGTTCAAGGACGGCGAGAAAGTCGTGGCGGCGCTGAGCCTCGATCCGCGCACGAGCGGCGACATCAAGGGCAAGCCGCCGGCGAAAGCCGACGCCGAGCCGGAGCCGCCGCCGGTGCACGCGCTCGGCGTCACGAGCGACGGGTACAGCCTGCGCTTCTCGCTCGCGCCGTTCGTCGATCCGAGCACGCGCGCGGGTCGGAAATTCTCGCGCGTCGCCGAGGGCGCGGAGATCGTCGGCGTCGCGAAGATCACCGGCAGCGAGATCGTCATCGCCGCCACGCGCCAGGCGCGCGCCGTGCTGTGCAAGGCCGACGAGGTCAACTTCCTCGGCGGGCCGGGACGCGGCGTGATCCTCATCAAGCTGCAGAAACAGGACGACCGCCTGCTCGGCTTCATCGCCTCGACCGGCGACCGCGACCTGCTCACCGTCGAGACGACCCGCGGGGCGGAACAGACCATCAGTACAGCAAAGTACGGGGTGACCAGCCGCGGCGGCAAAGGCCGGGAGCTCCTCCAGCGGGGCGAGTTCGTCCGGGTCGTGCCGACGGCCCCCGTTTTCGACTAAGATTTTTCCCTCGTCCCCTCGAAGGAGGACTGGAATGCGTCAATCGATTGGTCTCAGTGTGCTCGTGTGTGCCGCTCTCCTGGCCGTGGCCGTGCGGGCCTCGGTGTCGGCCCAGACCCCGCCCCCGCAGCAAGGCCGCGGCGGCGCGGCGCCGACGAACCTCCAGGTCCTTCCAAAGGACATGACCCAGCAGCAGGTCGTGGCCGTCATGCGCACGTTCACCTCCGGGCTGGGCGTGATGTGCGATCACTGCCACGTCGGAACGCAGGCCGATCGGGCGAAGGACGACAAGCCGGAAAAGGCCACCGCCAGAAAAATGATCAAGATGATGATGGCGATCAACGACGACTTCCTGAAGGACGTCGGCACGGCGCCCGAGCCGGGCAAGTCGAAAGTCACGTGCTACACGTGCCATCGCGGCGCGGTGAAGCCGCTGACCGCGGCGCCCGCCGGCGGCGGTTTGTAAACGCTGAAATGAGTTGGGGTCGGGTCCTGAGACCCGACCCCCTTCCTCCGATCGACGCAGTCCCTTCACTGAGAGTCACCTACTAAATGTCCGTCATGCGAAAGTCGTTGTTGTGGGCGTCAACCAACCCGTGGTTGCGCGAGCGCGCCATGCGCACGAAGTTCGTCCGCCGCTCGGTCGTGAAGTTCATGCCGGGCGAAACGGTCGAAGACGCGATCGAGGCCGCCAAGGCGCTGAAGCCGTCCGGGCTGGGCACGATCCTCACGCGGCTCGGCGAGAACATCACGAAGATCGAAGAAGCGAAGGACGTCTCCGATCACTACATGCGCGTCGCCGATCTCATCGCGGCCGCCGGCATCGACGCGCACGTGTCCGTGAAGCCGACGCAGCTCGGCTTCGATCAGAATCAGGACGTCTGCTTCAAGTACTGCCTCGGCCTGCTGCGCAAGTGCGAGGCCACGAAGACGTTCTTCTGGCTCGACATGGAGAGCTCGCCGTACGTCGACGGCACGCTCGCGCTCTTCAAGCGGCTGCGCGCGGAATCCGACAAGGTCGGCATCGCGATCCAGGCGTACCTCTTCCGCACCGAGAAGGACATCGAGAGCCTCGTGCCGCTCGGCAGCGCGATTCGCCTCGTCAAAGGCGCGTATCTCGAGCCGCCGAACCTCGCCTATCCCAACAAGGCGGACGTCGACGCCAACTACTTCAAGCTCGCGTCCCGCCTGCTGCAGGACGACGCCGCCAAGCCGGGTGCGCTGCTGCACATCGCGACGCACGACATCGCGCTGCAGGAAAAGCTGCAAACCGTGATCGCCGAGCGCAAGATCCCCACGAGCCGCTACGAGTTCGCGATGCTCTACGGCATCCAGACCGCGCGCCAGATGCAGCTCGGCAAGCAGGGCCTTCGCACGCGCTGCCTCATCAGCTACGGCGAGTACTGGTTCCCGTGGTACATGCGGCGGCTCGCGGAGCGGCCGGCGAACGTCTGGTTCGTCGCGAAAAACATGTTCAGGTAATTTCAGGTACGACAGGTACGTCAGGTACCTGGAAGGCGCTATCGCGTATCAACTTTTTCCCTTCATGGAGAAAAGAGATGGCCGGCGCCAGCGCGTTCCTCGTACCTGACGTACCGGTCGTACCTGAAGAGACTTGTTACCTCTTCCGCAATATCCTCGTCCACCAGCTTTCCTTCGGATCCGGCGGCGGCGGAGGCGTTTTCGCGGGCGGCGGCAGGATGACGGGCTCGCCGAGCGCGGCCGCGGCCTGCTCGTCGAGCTGGACGATCACGCGCGCCGCGTCTTCCATCAGCTGCGATCCGATGCCCTCCGCGGCTTTGCCCCACTGATCGATCAGATGATCGTACGCGCGATCGCGATCGAGCTTGTCGTAGAACGCCGCGGCCTCGAGCCAGCCCGCGAGAATCTGGCGGCGCGGCACGCGCGATCCGCCGAGGCCGACCTGGCTGTCGAGCTCCTGCTGCAGCGTCGTCCACGAGCGGGTGACCGCCGCGAGCGTCTGACGCGGCCCGGGCTCGGCCTCGAGCGCCGCGAGCGCTTGCGCGAACGACGCGCGATCCGTCGGGTTGAGCGCTCGGCGCACGGGGATCGACAGCCGCTTGTAGCGCTCGAGCAACCCTTCGTCCGTCAGGTAGCCGGAGTCGACCTGCATCCGCCCCGCCTCGGTTTGCAGCAGCTCGAGCGCCTGGCGGACGTGGACCGCGTTGCGACGAAACGACCGGAGGGTCTCGGACACCGGCATTCTTCTTACCTTGGACGGTGATGGCAGGTCCAGAGTGCGGCCGCCCAACCGGTTGGGCGGTGGCGGTGTCAAAATGTCCACGGACCTCCTTCCAAGGACGCGGTGATGCCACGCCTTTCCCAGCTCGCGCTCGTTTTGACGGCCTCGGTTTGCCTGGCGGCGCCCCTGGGCGGGCAGGTCCCGCCGCCGCCCCCGCCCCCGGCTCCTGCGATGCCTGCGATGCCGGCGGGTGCGCGCGATCCCAACCAGGGCCGCGTGCGTCAGATTCCGCTCGGGACCGGCAAGATTTCCGGCACGGTCGTCGCCTCGGACACAGGGCGTCCGCTCAGCCGCGCGCGCGTCAATCTGTCGGGTACCGCCACGGTGGCCGATGCCGGACGAGGCGCCGGCGCCAACGCGAGCGCTGGTGTCGCCGGAGGTCGCGGCGGCTCGTTCACGGTGATCAACGGCGTGCCGCAGCAAGCGGGCGGCATGTCCGTGGGCCGCGTCGTCGTCACCGATCCGCAGGGACAGTTTTCGTTTGCGAAGCTGCCGGCCGGCCAGTACTTCATCAACGTCTCGCGCGATCAGTACCTGCCGACGAGCTACGGACAGAAGAAGCCGAATCGGCCGGGCACGACGATCGGACTCGGAGACGGACAGCAGCTGACGGTGAGCGTCCCGATGCTGCGCGGCGGCGTGATCACCGGCGTCGTGGTCGGGCAGGACGGCGAGCCGCTGATGAACGCGCAAGTGCGCGCGATGCGCTACACGATGGTGTCGGGCTTCAAGCGCCTCGAGAACAACGGCTACGCGAACACGGACGATCGCGGCGTGTACCGCATGTTCGGCTTGCCGCCGGGCGAGTACCTCGTGGCCGCGACGCAGAATTCCAGCGACCTCTCGATGGATCGATCGCTTGCGGATGCGGCGGCGGTCGAAGCTGCAATCGCCGCGGCGCTCGTGCAGGCAGCCGCGAGCACCGGACAGCCGCCGATGATCAGCGTGCCCGTGACGACGCCGGTCCAGGGCGATCCGGGCCCGGCGGGATACGCGCCGACGTTCTACCCGAGCGCGTCGACGGCCATGGCCGCGTCAGCCGTCACCGTCAACGCGGGCGAAGAGCGCGGCGGCGTCGACATTCCCGTGTTGTACAACCGCGCCGGGAACATCCAGGGCACGGTGCTGAGCGCGGCGCCGCCCGGCGCCGTCATGATTTCGCTCACGGCGGCCGACCCCACGGTGCTGGCCGGGCAGGGTCTGCCAACGGCGCGCACGAATCCCGACGGCAAGTTCACGCTGCGCAACATCCCGCCGGGGCAATACACGCTCAACGCGTACACGACGCCGAACCAGCCGCAGCAGATGCTCATGATCAACGGCGTGATGCAGGTGCAGACGCCGGCCGCGCAAAAACCGGAGGACGTGCCGCGCTTGTGGGGGCGCGTGCAGGTCACGGTGGACGGCGGCCAGTCGACGCAGGACGTCTCGGTCGCGCTGCAGGCCGGCAAGACGATCTCCGGCCGCGTGATGTTCGACACGCAAGTGCAGATGGACCTCGCGCGCACGCGCTACATGGTCACGCTGCAGAATGCGCCGTCGCTGCAGACGATCCAGATGGGGCAGATGCCGCAGTCGCAAGTGCAGCCCGACGGGCGGTTCACGCTCGAGGGCGTGCCGCCGGGCCGCTACATCCTGCGCGCGACGGGCGGTGGAGGCGCGACGCCGGGCTCGCTGCCGATCGTGCAGAAGTCCGCGATCGTGGGCGCCGACGACACGATGGACATCCCGCTCGAGTTCGCCGGCGATCAGGATCTGTCGGGCGTCGTGATCACGATGACCGATCGGCTGACGGAGCTCAACGGCACGCTGACGGAATCGACCGGCAAGCCCGGCAACGACTACACAATCATCGTCGCGCCGTCCGACACGCGATTCTGGACGCCGGGATCGCGCCGCATCCTCACGACGCGGCCTGGCGCCGACGGCAAGTACTCGTTCCGCAACATCCCGCCGGGCGACTACACCATTGCGGCCGTCACGGACCTCGAACCAGGCGGACAGTACGATCCGGAGTTCCTCAAGGCGCTCTCCGCGGCGTCGATCCGGGTCACGCTGACCGAAGGCACGAAGAAGACGCAGGATCTTCGCGTGGCGAAGTAGTCAGAACTTCGTCTCGCCGCGGGCGCGGAGCGATCGATTCAGGCCGCGGACGATACCGAGCCAGCACAGCACGAACACGATGTTCAGCGCGGCAAATGCCGTCACGGTGAACGACAGCAGCTCGCCCGTATAGACGACGCCGGCCTGAATCACGTCGCCGATCCGCACGCAGAACGCGTCCACCGCCTGCTTCGCCTTGTATTTCGCTTCGGGACTCGTCGGCAGCCAGAGCGCCTGCCGCGCTGTGTTCGCGAGTGAGTATTCGATGCTGTTGTCGGCGATTTTCAGCCAGCGAATGATTTCGAATGACGGCGCGCGCAGCATCACGAGGTACCCAGCGAGCGCGACGATCGGATGGATCCAGAGCGTGCGGCCGACACCGAGCCACCGGAAGATTCGGGACACCGCGAACGTCTGGAGCAGGAATCCCACCAGATTGACGTACCCGAAGTAGCCGCTGTACGTCTGACCGATGAACTGCTCGCGCGCGGCCGCGGCCTCGGGTCCCGCGCCGAACCTGGCGTCAGCGGTGGCCGTGACATAGCGATCGAAGAAGTACCCGCCCGATGTGTTCACGACGTTGAGCACCAGAATCAACGCGGCGATGAGCAGCAGGTAGCGATCCGAGAGGACCATGCCGAAGCCGCTCTTCCCGCTGTCCAGCGGCCTTTCGTCGCGCGCGGCAGAAGATGGCGAGCCGCGTTCGGTCATCCGGATGATGAGCCCGGCGAGACCGGCGCAGACGATCAGAACGGCAAAGCCGCCGGCGAGCAGCCGCCACGGCCCCTCGGCTTCGAGCAGCGTCCCCGCGCGTACCGATCCAAGCCACGCCCCGAGGCTGCTGCCGATGCCGATGAGCGGAAAGAGCCGCTTGCCTTGCTCGGGCGTATAGAGATCGTTGGCGAAGGCCCAGTACTGCGCGACCACCATCAGATTGAAGACGCCGATCCAGAGGAAGTAGACGATGCCGATGCGCCAGTGCTGCGACAGTGCCGCGAGAAACAAGAGCAGATTCGAGGCAAAGAACAACGTCATCCACTGCGTCAGCCGTCGTCGATTGACGCGCGACGCCAGCGCGCCGTAGGCAGGGACGATGATGAGCAGCAGCAGCGCCTGGCCGGCCGACGAGTAGCTCTTCACCGCCGCGCCGCCCTGCGACAGGATGAAGATCTCGCGCGCCGTCTTCAGCAGGTAATACCCGCCGAGGATCAGGAACATCGTCAACATCATGAGGAGCGCGCCGGCGGCTTCGCCGCGCTTGACGTCGGCGATGGGCGAGAGCAGCCGCTCGACCAGGCCCTTGTCGTCGTTCATCGCTTGCCTCTGCCGGCGCCGGCCGCAGGCGGCTCGACGAGACGCTCGAGGCCGACGAGCTTCCATCCGTCAGCAGTACGGCGGAAGTGGAGGCGCACCGGCTGTTGCCAGGCAGCGTGCGCGGTGTCGTCAGCGCTGACATCGATCTCGATGAAGCTGCCGGGCGTCGACGGCAGGGCGGCCGGCGCGGGCATCCGCGGTGTGGCGTTGCGCGTCTCGCCGATCGGACTCGTCGCTCCACTGGTGTTGTTGAACCGGCGCCACGCGGCCCGGTAGCCGGGAGGCGATGCGGCAAATCCCGCACCCACGGCGGCGTTCTCGAAGGTGAGGATGCCGTCGGCGCCGAGTTGCGGATTCACGATCGGATTGATGGCCGTGAGATACGCGCGACCGACCGCGTCGCGCCGCTCGATCAAAACGGACGCGAGGTGCTGTTCCGCGGCGGGGTCGGTGTACTCGCCGGTGTGGACGGCCGCGCGGATCAAATCGTCGCTGAACGTCATCACCCGACGCGCGGCCCAGAACGCGTCGTCCGCGCGCATCTCCATGTAGGCCGGCACCGGCGTCTGCGGCTTCCACGTCGTCGGATCGAAACGCTCGCCCTCGAAGCGGCCGATCGACGGGTACTCCGTGTACGGCACGGTCTGCCAGGGGCTCAGCCAGAACCCGAACGTGAGAAGTCTCCGCCGGCTGGCGTCCGGCTCGTAGAAGTGCTCCCACCCCATGTCCCATTCGTACTGGTTGTTCGCCATGCCGAGGCTCGATCCGACGTCCTGCATGTAGTGCTTGACGATCGATCGGCCGCCCTGATCGACGAGCACGTCGAGCGTGTTGCCGGCTTTCATGTCCACGAGATTCGTCCACGCGCCGAACACGCGCAGCGCCCGGAGCTCCCGCCGATCTTCGTGCGGGACGAGATCGTTCGGATCGTCCGATCGCGTGCCGGCGTAGCGGAACGGTCCGAGGACCGTTCCCGCAAGAAGACGGCCGGCCGACGCGCGGTACGTGCCGTCGGGATTGCGCGCGGCGCGCTCGAGGATGCGCGCGACGTCGTCGCGAGTGAAGGGCGTCCGTTCTCCCGAAGGGCGCTTGATGGTGGCCTTCGGATCGATCTCGACGCGCGCCGGGTCGAAGCGGGTGATGAACGTTTCGACCTGGTTGTACCCGAGGGCCCAGAACAGCTTCGTCATGACCTCGACGGCTCCGCTGCTCGCCTCGGGATATTTCGGATTGTCGAATTGCAGAAACCAGGTCTGGCCGTTGGCGTCGCGTGCGGTGAAGCCAGGATTGGTGCCGGCGGACTTCTCGCGCAGCAGCGTCCATTTTTCGGGCGCGGGCGGCGCGCTTTCATTCGGTCCGCGGGTGAGCCGGTCGGCCGGGATCGTCTCAGTGCCGATGCGGTTCACGAACCAGCTGGAGTCCGGCACCTCATCGATGGTGTTGATGTTGCCGGCGCGCACGTTCGACCCCGGGCGGCGGGCGCTGACGAACAGGTTGTACGCGTATTCGTAGAACAACGCGGCGTCCAGCGGTTTGGCGCCGGCCGCGCTGCGGCTTTCGGGCTCGCGCGCGATCGGATCGTCGTCGTAGAACCGCGGACCGGCGGTCGAGGCCGCGGTTCCCGCGATCGCGAAGATCATCGCGGGGAGAAGCGTGAAGCGAATCGTCGGGCGCATCATCGGAAGCTAGAACACCTCGGACGCGGCGAGCACGAGGCCGAAGCCCTCGCGCCCGTGCGTGAACTCGATCCGGAGTGGCGTGGCGATGCGGCCGTGCAGCCGGAATCCGAGGCCGACGTCGTGCATCAGGCCGTTCAGATCGAGATCGGTGCGGCGCGCGGCGACCTTGCCGGCGTCCATGAACAGCGCCATGTCCAGGAAGCGATTTGCGATCACTCGCACCTCGGCCTGGAGGACGAGGCTGTTCCGGTCGCGCAGGCGCCAGCTCGAGTAGGCGCGCAGGTCGGATCCGCCGCCGATCGACGGCATCATGAAGAACGGAATCTGCTGCCCGCCCTTGTCGAAGGTCGTCTGCGCCAGCCCGTGGAGCGAGATCACCCACGACTCCCGCAGAATCGGGAAGTGCTGAATCGCTTCGTAGTCGATCTGATTGAAGCCTTGCGCGTGATCGGGATCGCTGAAGTCGTGAACGGTGACGCCGTAGAATCCGCCGCGGCGCGCGTAGCCGCGCGCGGGCCGCGAATCCACGCCGATGGTTGCAAGCGTGTGCGCGTACACCGGGTCCGTGCCGAGGCCGGGCAGCGTTGACGGGGTGTACACCTGCTCGACCGAAGGTGCATCTCCAGATCCCGGCTGCTGTTTCCACTGAGTGAGCTCGATGCCGCCGCGTACGAGGAAGGCATTCCGCGCGGGGAACACTTCGAGCAGGCCGGAGAGGTACGGTTGCTGAAAGCTGTAGTTCGCGCGATTGTCGACCGACGTGTCCATGCCGAAGCCGTAGAAGCCGACCTGCGTGGCCTCGCGCCAGCCGCCGAGCACGGAGAGCGTGCCGCGATCCTTGAACAATCCCGGCGCGAGCAGCTGCGCCTCGAGGCGCTTGTATCCCGACGGCGTGATGCTGCCGCGCACGTCGATCGTGTTGAACGGGCTGATGTAGCGCATGTAGCCGGCGCCCATCGTGAAGCCGCCTCCCGAGTAGGCGCTTTGCCAGAACGGGTGCCAGTGCAGCTGGCCGCTCAGCAGGATCTCCGCCACATCCGTCACGTAGCGCTCGGCTTTGCCGAGCTCGGCCGGGGTCAACGCCTGCGCCTTGGCCGCCTGCTGCTGTTCGATCAGCTCCACGCGTGACGCGGCCTGCTGTTCCGGTGGCGGCGTCTCCTCGGTCTGCTGCGCGGCGGCCACACCGCGAGCGCCGAGCACAAGCACCGCACAGATCAGCACCGCCCGTTTCATCGGTTACCTCACCGCCGTAATCAAGACGCCGCCGCCGCGCTTCATCGCGAGCGGCGCGACGGTGATGTTCTTGTCCCGCACGTGCTTGGTGACCGTCCAGCCGCAAGCCATGCCGAGCGCGGCGCCAAACACCACGTCACTCGTCCAGTGCTGGTTGTCGGTCACGCGCGAGGCCGCCGTGTAGGTGGCGGCAGCGAAGGCGGGCAGGCCGAGCTTCCAGCCGAAATGCTCTTGAAGCACCATCGCGGTCGCGAAGGACGTCGAGGCGTGGCCCGACGGAAATGAGTGGGATTGGCCGTTCGGGCGTGTCCGCTGGGTCGCCAGCTTGATGCCGTACGTCCAACTGAACACCGCAATCTGCGCCCGCAAGAGATCGCGACCGGTGTCCGCATTGGCCTCGCTGCCGGCGGCGGCGCCCGCGATCCACCACCCGGCGGCGACCGGCACTTGCAGCTTTTGCGTGCCGTACACCGAGCCGCCCGGCAGTGAGGGCTGCGCCCGTTGCACCTCGTCCGCGATCGACTGGTCCGCGGAGTGGACGGCCAGCGCGGCGGCCCCGCCGGCACCCAGCCACAGGGCGGTGTCCTTCGAGAAGAAGTGCTTGTAGTCGCCGCCCACGTCTCGCAGCAAGCGCACGACCACTCCAGGTTGTGCCGGAGTCGGGCGCGGCGTCGGGGGCGCTTGCGCAGCCCCAGCCACCACCAGGAAGGTCGACAGCATTGCGTGCAACATATTTCGGCCCTTTCGACAGGCGCGCCACGATCGATTATCGTTGACCTGCTGTGTCCGAAATGACCAATCCCGCCACAAAAATGCGCACCGAGTCCGACAGCATGGGCGAAATCGCCGTCCCGGCCGATCGGTACTGGGGCGCACAGACCGAACGCTCTCTTCACCACTTCAGCATCGGCGCCGAGCACTTCCCGCGGCCGATGATTCGCGCGTTGGGCGTGCTCAAAAAAGCGGCGGCGCTCGCCAACGGCGAGCTCGGCACGCTGTCGCGGTCGACCGTGGACGCCATCGTCAAGGCCGCCGACGAGGTGATCGCCGGCAAGCTCGACGATCACTTTCCGCTCTTCGTCTGGCAGACCGGCAGCGGCACCCAGACGAACATGAATACGAACGAGGTCATCTCGAACCGCGCGATCGAGCTGGCCGGCGGCGTCATCGGCAGCAAGAAGCCGATCCACCCGAACGATGATGTGAACCGCGGGCAGTCGTCGAACGACACGTTCCCGACGGCGATGCACATCGCCGCGGCCGAAGAGGTCGTGAACGCGCTGCGTCCGGCCGTGCTGCGGCTCCGCGCGACGCTCGACAAGAAAGCCAGCGACTTCACGGACATCGTCAAGATCGGCCGCACGCATCTGCAGGACGCGACACCGCTCACGCTCGGCCAGGAGATCTCCGGCTGGGTCGCGGAGCTCGATTTGTCGTGGAGCGCGATCGAAGCGACGCTGTCCGCGGTGTACGAGCTCGCGCTCGGCGGCACCGCGGTCGGCACGGGTCTCAACACGCATCCGGAGTTCGCGCAGCGAAGCGCGCACCAGATCGCCGCGATCACGGGGCTGCCGTTCAAGAGCGCGCCGAACAAGTTCGCGGCGCTCGCCGGGCACGAGCCGCTGGTCGCGTTGCACGGCGCGCTCAAGACGCTCGCGACCTCGCTCAACAAGATCGCGAACGACGTCCGCTGGCTCGCCTCCGGCCCGCGCGCCGGTTTTTCCGAAATCACGATTCCCGAAAACGAGCCGGGCAGCTCGATCATGCCGGGCAAAGTGAACCCCACGCAGTCGGAAGCCGTCACGATGGTCGCGGCGCAGGTGCTGGGGAACGACGTCGCAGTCGGCATTGGCGGCGCGTCGGGCAACTTCGAGCTCAACGTCTTCAAGCCCGTCATCATCTACAACGTGCTGCAGAGCCTCCGCCTGCTCACGGACGTCTGCACGAACTTCGATCGCTTCTGCGCGGCCGGCATCGAGCCCAACCTCCCGCGCATCACGGACAACCTGCAGCGCAGCCTGATGCTCGTGACCGCGCTCAACCCGCACATCGGCTACGACAACGCCGCGAAGATCGCGAAGAAGGCGCACAAAGAAGGTACGACCCTCAAGCAAGCCGCCCTCGCACTCGGGTTGCTCACGGCGGAGCAGTTCGACGAGTGGGTGGACCCGGTCAAGATGACGGAACCGGGACTCTAAGGACCTCCAGAAGTCCCCTGGACTTCAGAAGTCCAGAGGACCTCGAGAAGTCCGGGTGGACCTCAGAGGTCCTGGAGGACCTCTGGAAGTCCATTGAACTTCGATTTCTTCGCTTCCGTCTAACAAATGCGTGCCCGACGTCCTTGGTGAGTTCGAACAACTCGTCCTGCTGGCCCTGACGCGCCTGGGGGCCGACGCGTACGGCGTGTCCATTGCCAGCGACATCGCGGATCGGACGCGCCGCGATGTGTCGCTCGGCGCCGTCTACAAGACGCTCGAGCGGCTCGAGGACAAGGGCCTGGTCGCGAGCCGCATCGGCGATCCGACGCCGGAGCGCGGCGGCCGGCGCAAGAAGTACTACCGCGTGCTGGCCGCGGGGCAGCGCGCGCTCGCGCAGTCGCTCGGCGCGCTTCGCGCGATGACCGCCGGGCTCGAATCCGATTTGAGGCTGTGATGCATCCGCCACGCGTCGCGGGACTCGTGGTTCGTGCGGCCGTGCCCGAGCCGCACCGGGAGTTTCTGCTGGGCGATCTCGACGAGCAGTTCGAGATCGACGCCCGGCGGCGCGGCCGGTTCAAGGCGTCGCGTCAGTACTGGATGCAGGCGTTCGGCATGATCTGGCACGGCCGGTCGCTGCATCGCCGCCGTGCCGCGTCCGGTCCGGCGGGTTCCGGGGGGAGATTCGACATGGGCAGCTTCTGGCGAGACGTGCGGCTCGGTCTCAGAACGGCGTGGCACTCGCCCGGCTACAGCGCGATTGCGATCCTCACGCTCGCGCTCGCGATTGGCGCGAACACGCTGCTCTTCAGCATCGCCAACCCGCTCATCATCCGCGGCCTGCCCGTGAAGGATCCCGCCACGCTCGGCTGGATCTGGGAGAACAATCCCGCGTCCGGCGACGTGCGCGGTGCCGTGTCCATCGCGGACCTTCTCGAGTGGCGCGCGGGGACGAAGACGTTTTCGGCGATCGGCGCGCGTGACATTCGCGACGCGACGCTCACCGGGCTCGGCGACGCCCAGCACGTGCAGATCGCGCGCTCCACCGCGAACCTCTGCGACATCTGGGGCCTGAAGCCCGTCATCGGCCGCCTGTTTCAGCCGGGTGAGGACACGCCCGGCGCGCCGATCGTCGCCGTGCTGAGCTACGCCTACTGGCAGAAGAATTTTCAGGGCCGCGACGACGCGCTCGGCCGTACGTTCTCGCTCGACGGCACGCCGATGACGATCGTCGGCGTGATGACGCCCGACTTCGACATCTACGCGCGCGAGGTCGACATGTGGGTGCCGCTGCCGCTTGACGCCACGCTGCCGCGCAACCAGCGGACGCTGCGTCCCGTCGGCCGGCTCGCTCCGGGCGCGACGCTCGCCGCCGCAGACGCCGAGATCAAGGCGATGGCCGCGGCGCAGGCGAAGGATCATCCCGACACGAATCTGAATCTCACGCCGCGTGTCGTCTCCACGCACACCGCGATCACGGGGCCGGACACGTGGGTCCTGCTCGGCCTGCTCGCCGTTGTCGTCGCCTTCGTGCTGCTGATCGCGTGCGCGAATCTCGCGAACCTCGTGCTCGCGCGGATCGTCCGCCATCGCCACGACTTCGCGGTGCGCCAGGCGCTCGGCGCGTCGCGGCTGCAGCTCATCCGCCCGCTCCTGACGGAGAGCCTGCTGCTCGGTCTCATCGGTGGGTTCGCCGGGCTCGGCCTGGCGCATGCCGGGCTGCGGCTCATCAACGCCACCGCGCACGACGCGCTGCTCCAGCAGATCAGCATCGACGGCAACGTGCTGATCTTCACAGCGGTCCTGTCCGTCCTGACGCCGCTCCTCTTCAGCCTCTGGCCCGCGCTCGGCGCCGGCCGTAGCGGCACGGCTGAGACGCTGCGCGACGCGCGATCGACGGGCGGCCGCAAGGCGAGCCGCCGACGCAACGTGCTCGTCGCCGCGCAGGTTGCGCTCGCGCTGTCGCTGCTGGTGCTCTCCGGTCTCGTGCTCCGCACCGTCATGAACTTTCAGCACGCGGACCTCGGCTACGACACGCGTCACGAGCTGACGTTCCGGCTGCATCCGCCGGTCAACCGCTATCCCGACGATGCGTCACGCGCGCGATTCGTCCAGGAGCTCACGCGCGAAGTGGGCGCGATCCCCGGCGCGACGGCCGTCGGCGTCGTGAGCCATCTGCCGGTGTTCGACGGCGACATCGTGCAGACGTTGTCCGGGACCGTGCACGACGCGCCAGGCACCGACAAGCAGCCATGGACGACGTGGTTTGCGACGACGCCCGACTTCTTCAAGGCGACCGGCATCAAGCTGCTCGCGGGCCGCGGCCTCGAGACGACGGACCTGGCCGCCAGCGAGCCCGTCGCGGTCGTGAATCAGATGGCCGCCGAGGAGCATCTGGGCGGCGTCACCGGCGCGCTCGGGCGCACGATTCGGCTCAAGGGCCGGGGCGCGGTGGATCGTCCGGTCAAGATCGTCGGGGTCGTCGCCAACACGCGCGACGCGCAGGTCACGCGCACGAGCCCTGCCGTGTTCGTCGCGTTCGATCAGTGGCCGACCGAAGCGATGACGGTGGTCGTCCGATCCGACGCGCCGGCCGAGCGCGCGGCCGACGTGCGCGCCGCGATGCGACGCGTCGACGCGAACGTCGCGATCTCGACGCCCAAGACGATCACTGACCTCGTCGAAGAGAACACGGGCGACAACTGGATCATCAACGGCATGTTCCTGGGCTTCGCGCTGCTCGCGCTCGCCCTGGCGGCCGCCGGGCTCTACGGCGTGATCTCGTACTCGATCGGTCAGCGTCAGCGCGAGTTCGGCGTGCGGCTCGCGCTCGGCGCGGCGCCGTCCACGATCGCGCGCATGGTGCTCGTCGAGGGCTTCAAGGTGACGGGCATCGGCGTGGTGCTCGGCCTCGTGCTCGCCGTCGCGCTCGCGCAGGGATCCGCGTCGGTCCTCTACGGTGTCTCGCCAAGCGACCCCGCGACCTTCGGCGGCGTCACGCTGCTCATCGTGCTGGTCTCGCTGTTCGCCGTGTGGAGCCCGGCCGTCAGAGCGATGCGGCTCGATCCGGTCAAGACGCTGCGCGCAGAGTAAGAGCTTCAGGTACGACTGGTACGTCAGGTGCGAGGAACGCGCTGGCGCGTGTCATCTTTTCTTTTGATAAGAAAAAGTTGACGAACGACAGTGTGCTCCACGTACCTGACGTACCAGTCGTACCTGATATGATCTTCAGTTCGATATGTCTTCAGGGCACCACGATTTCCAGGGCGTCAATGCGGCCTACGTGGAGGAGCTGTACGAACGCTACCTCCGCGATCCCCAATCCGTGGACGCCTCGGCGCGCGCGTTATTTCAGACGTGGAACCCCGGAACCTCGAGGAACCTCCAGGAACCACAAGGAACCCCACGGAATCCCCAGGAACCACGATCGCTGGTCGGCGCCATCAACCTCGCCCAGTCCATTCGCCGCTACGGTCACCTCGCCGCCCAGATCGATCCGCTCGGCGCGCGGCGCCTCGGCGATCCGTCGCTCGAGCTCGACACGCACCGCGTCACGGAAGCCGATCTCCGCGCGCTGCCCGCGAGCGTGATCACCGGCCCCGTCGCCGCCGGCGCGGCGACGATGTGGGACGTGGTCACGAGGCTGCGGGAGATGTACTGCGGCACGACCGGCTACGACTTCGCGCATATCTTCGTGCCCGAGGAGCGGTACTGGCTGCGTGAGGCGGTCGAGACCGGCCGCTACCACGCGCCCGCGGATCCGATCGATCCGGTCGCGCTGCTCGATCGGCTGACGGATGTCGAAGCGTTCGAGCGCTTCATCCACCGCACGTTTCCCGGCAAGACGCGGTTCTCGATCGAGGGCCTCGACACGCTCGTGCCGATCCTCGACGAGGTGATCAGCGAAGCCGCCGAGGCCGGGCGGCGCCAGGCGTTCATCGGCATGGCGCATCGCGGCCGGTTGAACGTGATGGCGCACGTGCTCGGCAAGCCGTACGAGCAGATCCTCGCCGAGTTCAAGGATCCGGTCCGTCACGCGCTCGCGGCCGCGGGGCTGCAGTGGGCCGGCGACGTGAAGTACCACCTCGGCGCGTCACGCGCGGTCCAGGGCGGCCAGGAAGTCGCGCTCGTCGTCTCGATGCCGCCGAATCCGAGCCACCTCGAAGCGATCGATCCGGTGCTCGAAGGCATGGCGCGCGCGGCCGGGACCGACGCGAGCCGGCCCGGCGCGCCCGTGTTCGATCCCGGCAAGGTGCTGCCGATCCTGATCCACGGCGACGCCGCGTTTCCGGGTCAGGGCGTCGTCGCCGAGACGCTCAACCTGCACCGGCTCGACGGCTACTCGACCGGCGGCACGATCCACATCATCTCGAACAACCAGATCGGCTTCACGACGACGTCCGAGGACTCGTACAGCACGCTCTACGCGAGCGGCCTGGCGCGCGCGTTCAAGATCCCGATCATCCACGTCAACGCGGACGACCCGGAAGCCTGCATCGCCGCCGCGCGGCTCGCGCTCGCGTACCGCGAGACGTTCAAGCGAGACTTCCTGATCGACCTGATTGGCTACCGGCGCTACGGCCACAACGAGGGCGACGAGCCCGCGTTCACGCAGCCGGAGATGTACCGCACGATCGGCGATCATCCGACCGTCCGCCAGCTCTGGGCGAAGACGCTCGAGACTCGCGGTGTGATCGACGAGCACCGCGCCGGGGCGATGCTCGAGGCGAAGCTGAACGCGCTGCAGCGCAGCTTCGAAACGCTCGAGCCGGAAAAGCTCGTCGTCGAGCCCACCCCGGTGGTGGCCGCGCCGGGCACGGCCGCGCGCGCGGCGACGGCGGTGCCGATCGAGCGGCTGCGCGGCCTGAACGAGGGCCTGCTCGCGGTGCCGGCGGACTTTCAGGTCAACCGCAAGCTCGAGCGCCCGCGCGATCGCCGGCGCCACGCGTTCGACAAGATCGACGACCGGACGATCGACTGGGCGGCCGCCGAGGAGCTGGCGCTCGCGTCGATCCTCGAGGACGGCGTGCCGATCCGGCTCACGGGCGAGGACACGGAACGCGGCACGTTCAGCCATCGCCACGCGGTGCTGCACGACCCGAACAACGGCCGCCGGTTCTCGCCGCTCGAATCGCTGCCGCAGGCGCGCGCGTCGTGCGAGATCCGCAACAGCCCGTTGAGCGAAAACGCGGCGGTAGGTTTCGAGTACGGCTACAACGTGCAGGCGCCCGAGCGGCTCGTCATCTGGGAGGCGCAGTACGGCGACTTCGTCAACGGCGCGCAGGTGATGCTCGACGAGTTCGTGCTCTCGGCCCGCGCGAAGTGGGGCCAGACGCCGTCGCTCGTCATGCTGCTGCCGCACGGCGACGAAGGGCAGGGCCCGGATCACGCGAGCGCGCGTCCGGAACGCTTCCTGCAGCTGGCCGCCGACATCAACATGCGCGTGGCCAACTGCACGACGGCCGCGCAGTACTTCCATCTGCTGCGCCGGCAGGCGGCGCTGCTCGAGAAGGATCCGCTGCCGCTTGTCGTGCTCACGCCGAAGAGCCTGCTGCGCAACGCGTTCGTCTCGTCCACACCGCGCGAGCTGGGCGAAGGACAGTGGCGCCAGGTGATCGACGACGCCGACGCGCGGACGCGCGCGCGCGACGTGCGCCGGCTGATCTTCTGCAGCGGCAAGATCGCGGTCGATCTGTTGACGAACCCGGCGCGGCCGGCCGCGCCACACGTCGCGATTTGCCGCGTGGAGCAGCTGTACCCGCTGCCGGTGCGCGACATGCTCGGCGTGATCGAAAGCTATCCGGCGCTCGAGGACGTACTGTGGGTGCAGGAAGAGCCGGAGAACATGGGCGCCTGGGACTTCGTGCGTCCGTCGCTCCAGGGACTCGTGGGATCGCGGCGGCTCGCGGTGCTCTCGCGCCCGCGCAGCTCGAGCCCGGCCGACGGATCCGCGGCGCGATACGCGCAGACGCAGGCGCAGCTGCTCAAGAAGGCGCTCGACGCGAAGGTCGAGAAGCCTGAGCCTCGACAAGTCGAAAAGTAGATTCCTATGCCTGTAAACATCATCGTCCCCGAGGTTGGTGAGTCGATCGTCGACGCGCGTGTCGCGAAGTGGCTGAAGAAGGCCGGCGATGCGGTCGCGGCGGGCGAGCCGATCGTCGAGCTCGAGACGGACAAGGTGGACGTCGAGGTCGCGGCGCCGCGCGCGGGCGTGATCGCGACGATCGCGCACGGGGACGGAGCCGACGTCAAGATCGGAGATGTGCTGGGGACGATCGGGGAAGGTCCGGGAGCTGTCGCTGGAAGTCCGGGGACCGATGGTGGAGGTCCGAAAGAGAAGAGCAATGGAAGTCCAGGAGCTGCCGCTGGAGGTCCAGGAGTGAAAGGCAACGGCAGTCCGGCAGTGAGCAGCGCTGGAAGTCCGCCGGCAACACCGTCGGCGCGCAAAGCTGCGCGCGAGAAGGACGTCGAGCTCGCTGCCGTCAAGATGGACGGTCCGCGTGTGACGAAAGCGGACGTTGAACGATCGGTCGCGACGCCGGCCGTTCAGGCGAAAGCTCCAGCGCCAACGAACCCGCCTTCGCCGCTCCGCGGCTACGGCGAGGCAAGCCGCCGCGAAGAACGGGTTCGCATGTCGAAGCGACGCGCGACCATCGCCAAACGCCTGGTCGAGGCGCAGCAAACTGCCGCAATGCTCACGACCTTCAACGAGGTCGACATGTCGGCGGTGATGGCGCTGCGCGAGCGGCGCAAGGAGTCGTTCAAGACCAAGCACGGCGTGTCGCTTGGGATCGCGTCGTTCTTCGTCAAGGCCGCGATCGCCGCGCTGCGCGAGTTCCCGCGCCTCAACGCCGAGATCCAGGGCGACGAGATGGTGCTCAAGCACTACTACGACATCGGCGTCGCCGTCGGCGCGGCGGAAGGCCTCGTCGTGCCGGTGCTGCGCGACGCCGACCGCATGTCGTTCGCCGGGATCGAGGCGGGCATCCGCGAGTTCGCGAAGAAGGCCGAAGGCGGCACGCTCACGATCGACGACCTGCGCGGCGGCACGTTCAGCCTCACCAACGGCGGCGTGTTCGGCTCGCTGATGAGCACGCCGATCCTCAATCCGCCGCAGGTCGGCATCCTCGGCCTGCACGCGATCAAGGAACGGCCCGTCGGCGTCGGCGGCCAGGTCGTGCTGCGCCCGATGATGTACACCGCGCTCACCTACGATCACCGCATCGTCGACGGCAGCGAAGCTGTGCGGTTCCTCGTCCGCGTCAAGGAACTGGTCGAGGATCCGGGCGTCCTGCTGGTCGAGTCCTGATTGCGGTAGACTGCCGCGCGTGATCGCCGTCCGGCGTCTCCTCCTCGTCGCGTTCGTCGGCGCGCTCGCTGGGTGCTCGCACACGCTGCCCGAACAGGACCGCCGCATCACGGCCACGGCCGCGATCGCGAAGATGCCCGCCGAAGATCTCTGGAAGGAATACAAGACCGATGCGAAGGCCGCGGACAAGAAATACTGGGGCCACGCGCTCGAGGTGAGCGGCAAGGTCAGCACCGTCCTCGGCGAACCCGCCGCTCCCCAGGCCATCCGATTCGTCGTCGAAGGCGACCTCGGCGTGAAAGCCTTCCTGCTCGACGATGTGGCCGCGGAGATCGTCAAGCGCGTCTCCGTCGGCCAGCACCTGCGCCTCAAGTGCTTCTGCGCCGGCCTCGACGGCGACGTCGTGCTGCGGAGTTGCATCCAGCCGCAGTAGATCCAGGGCTGGCATGAAGAGCATGAAGACAATGAAGGACATGAAGGAAGCGCCTGGAGGCGCGCGGTCGATCTGACGGCCGCCGGCGGCGGCCCTGGCGACTGGTCGAGACGGTCGAAAACAAGAGCCGGACGTTCAATGCGCGGAGGCTCTTGTTTTTCGACCGCCTCGATCAGTCGCGCCCGGCGTAGCCGGGCAGTCAGATCGACCGCGCGCCCTTCATGCGCTTCATTGCCTTCAAGCTCTTCATGTCTTCCTGATCTTGGATCTACTTCGGCCCAAGCCTCGTCAGCACGATGAACACGCCGAAGAAGAGCAGCGCGATCACGATCGACGCGATCGCGGCAATGACCATCACCTGAGCCAGCGAACGGCTCGCTGCTTTCGTCAGCAGCACGGACGCCAGCACCATGAAGAGAAACGTGGCGGCGACCACGGTCAGGAAGACCGGCCAGCCGGAGAGCTGCAGAAACCACAGCCGCCAGTCGAGCGCGAAGACCGTCACGGACTGACTACTTCCCCGCGTGCTTCAGCAGGTACTGGTGCCAGTCGTCTCGGTCGCTCGTCATCTGCAGCGGACGCAGCGCGAGCAGGCCGGTCGGGCCGATCTGATGCTGCAGGTACTCGCGCTCGGCGAGACGTTCCTTGATCGAGGCGTCGACCGGCAGCTCGAGGCCCTGCTCGCGGGCCATGAGCATCCCTTTCGCGCGGATGGCGAGCTCGAGGTCGAGCTGCAGCAGGCAGAACATGTCGGCGACGACGGGCCCCGGGAAGCGGGAGGTGAGCTCGTTGAGGTACCGGCCGAGCCGCGTGCCGCCGAAGTGCATCGAGCGCACGAGGCCGAGCAGCTCGACGTCGAGGTCGAGGCCTTCGCCGACCCACTCGCGCGTCTTGCGCTCGCTGCGGCCGAAGACGCTGATCACGACGATCGGCAGCACCAGCAGCAGCATCGCGGCGGCGAGCACCGGCGACACGAGCGCGTGGTTGAAGAGCGAGTGCAGCAGGATGGCGGCGATCCAGCCGGGCACGATCACGAGCGCGCCGCGCTCGGGGAAGCGATCGCCCAGCGACTTCGCGGCAATCGCGATGATCGCGGCGGTCGTCGCGTGGAGCACCGCCGTGCCGAATCCGCGCACGACCCACACCAGAAACCGCACTTCGCCGAGATTCCGCAGGTAGTCGATGTTCTCGATCAGCGCGAAGCCCGTGCCCACCGCGAAGCCGATGATCGCGGCGTCCACGAGGAACCCGATCTCGCGGCGCCGGAGCGGGTAGAGCAGGCAGAACGTCTTGAGCGTCTCCTCGGTGATCGGCGCGACGTACTTCGAGAAGTCGGATGGGGAGAGGCCCGTGACGCCGATCAGCCACGAGTGGAGCGGCAGCATCAGGAGCGCGGCCAGCGAGCCCATGACGAGCGCGCGCACGAGCATCAGCTTCGGGACCAGCTTGAAGCTGTCGAAAAGCATCAACAGCAGCAGGAACGCTGTGACCGGAAGCAACGCCACCATGGCGGACACGGGGGAATCTTATCGCTTGTGGTTCCGGGGTTCCGCCCTTCGACGAGCTCAGGGCGCCCCGAGCTGGTCGAGGGGCGAAGTTCCGGGGTTCCGAGGTTCACTTCAATACGGTCAGGGAGATCATGCCCTCGCGCCGCGACGGCACGCCGGCTTCGGTGCGCACCGCGCCGCCGAAAGACAACGTCATGTCCAGCGCCGAGAGCACGGTGAAGCGCAGATCGAGCTGGCCGCCGAACGAGGCGGCCTTGCGGCGATCGGGCGCGCTGTCCATGTTGGTCACGAGTCCGCTGGCGAAGAGCGCCGGCCGCAGCCAGCTCAGGTACGCGCCCGGCGTGCCCGCGCGCTTGAACCGCCACGGCGGCAGGTTCCACTCGAACATCGTCCGCGCGAAGTTGCGGCCGCCGATCTCGTTGAGCTCCGCGCCGGGGAAGCTGTAGTACTCGCGGTAGCGCTTCGTCTCGCCGTGGTCCACGTAGTTGTTGCCGAAGCCGCCGAAGAAGAAGTTCGCGAAGGGCTCCGTCCGATCCTGCGGTGAGAAGCCCGTGGCGCTGCGCACCCAGAACGACGAGTGCGGCAGCGGCACCGCGAGGCCGAAGTCGTAGGTCGCGTACATCCGCGTGAAGGCCTGCGAATTCACGTAGTCGGCCTCGACCGCCGCCGTCCACAGCCGCCCCTTCTCGTCGTCGACGTGCCCGAGCGAGGAGCGCAGGTACGAGCTCGTGAGCTTGGCGCCGGCGGAGATCAACTGATCGACCGTGACCGGCACGTTCTGATACTGCGGCAGTTGATCGAGGTTGCCGGCGACGCGGCCCTTGATCTCGAGCGTCATGCGGCGCGGCTCGTCGAAGATCAGCGTGTTCGTGTGGCCGAGCCCGATCGAGTAGCCCTTGCGGCTGACCTTGGTCGGGCCGAACAGATCGTAGAAGTCGGCGTCGTTGTACGACGCGAGCAGATCCCAGTCGTAGCGCTGGTACTGCGCGCGCAGGTGCACGCGCTCCTTGTCGGGCAGATCGCCGTTGGTCGAGTACGACGCGGAGAGATTCGCGCGGTTGAAGCCGAGCGGGTCGGACAGGTTGTACCGCAGGCCGACCGCGGCCGTGTCCTTGTAGCCCTGGACGATCGGATAGAACGATTCGCGCTGAAGGTTGCCGCCCAGTCCGTAGGTGCCCTCGGTCCTGGGCAGCGCGTCGTAGTCGACCGTGGGACGCGACGCGGCCGCCCACGTTTTGAGCTCCGGGTGCTTCTCGATCGTCTGCTCGCCGAGAAACGTGATCGGATTGACGTCCTGAATCGGCGTGCCCGTGATGCGTGCCGGCACCCAGCCCTGCCCGGTGTACCGGAACACGATCAGCTCGTCGCCGCCGAGCGGAATCGGACGGAAGAAACCCGTCTCCGCGTTCGACACGGCTTCGATCTTCTTCGTCGAGAGCTCGTACCTGAAGATGTTGGACGCGCCCGTGTAGTACGAGCTGCCGTACAGGAACTTGCCGTCGGGCGAGAAGACGAAGCTGTCCGGGACGCTCGGGCCGAAGTCGAACGCGTCGTCCGGCGTTGCATCGCCCGCGCGCAGCCTGGCTGTGGAGATCACGCGGACGTTCTGCTTGCCGTCGATCTCGCCGAACGACGCGGCCAGGAGCGATCCGTCCGGCGACACGTCCAGGTCGTACACGATCGTCCCGTACGGAAACGTCACGATCTGTTTCCAGTCGTCGTACGGCGGCGCGAGCGTGACCAGCGTGCAGATGCCGTTGAGGTGCCGGATGCCCCACAGCGTGCGATCCGCGCGCGAGAAGACGAGGTCGCCGATGCGCGCGTCCTTCATCAGCACGCGCCGCTTGCCGGTTTTCACGTCGAGCGCGACGAGGTCGCGGTAGGCGAGGTTGTCCGTCGTGTAGAACAGCGTCGGCCCGGCCGGATCCATCGCCAGCGACGTCACCTGGTAGATCAGCGGACCTTTGATGTCCGTGAGATTCGACGTCGCGCCGGTCTCCGTCGAGATCGTGCCGACGTGGGCGACGACGCCGGGGTAGTTGAACGCCGCGTAGATCGTGTGTGACGCAGGATCGTAGTGCGCCCGCGAGACGGAACCGAGCGCGCGCGGCGAGAGATCTTTGTACGGCGTGATCGGGTACTTGCGGATCGCGTCGAGGTTCGCCTGCTGGAACGTGTGCTCGAACTGGACCCACTCGGCCCACGCTTTTTCCAGCGACGTGCCGAACACCAGCTGGAACTGGCTCGCGTAGTACGCCTTGCTTCCCGGCTTGCGGCCCAGCCACTGGATCACCTGCGCCGGCGTGTAGTGGTAGCCGAGCCACGTGACGAAGCGCGTGCCGTAGAGGTACGAGTTGACCTCGGTTTGAAAGTCGATCTTCGTGCCTTCGGAGGCAAGGCCGAGCGGATCGTAGAACCGGGCCTGGTCCTTGACCATCGCGCGGAACACCATCTCGTCGTACCCGCCCTGCGCGCGGCCGATGCCGCCCGCCATCCACGTATCCACGAACACGGCGCCGCCTTCGTGAAACCATCGCGGCGCCGCCACGCGCGGCGTCGTCAGATAGAAATAGAGCACGCTCTCCGGCTGCTCCGCGATCGGCAGCACCTTGCCGCCGAAGAGCCCGCGGAAGAACCGGTCGCGCCCCGCGGCCTGGTCCATCGCGATCACGTGCACGGTCTCGTGGCTCATGATCGTGTTCATGCGCTCGCTCGCCACAATCGTTTCGAACGTAAAGCTCAGCGGCGCAATCTGCACGCGCAGCGTGTCGTGCGGCACGCTCGTCGCGCCCGCGTTCCCCGCGTCGGAGAAGTCGGTCAGGAGCACCGTGATCTTTTCGGTCGGCTTGTAGTCGAACAGCGTCTTCAGAAACGACACCGAGCTCATGAACGTGCGCCCGGCGTGCGGCACGAGGAACGTCTCGCTCGGCGAGATGTAGACGAGCCGCATGTCTCCGGTTTCGACCTTCTGGAGCTGCGCGAGCGCGGGCGCGGCGTGGAGGTTGAGCAGAAGCGAGAAGGCGAGGAGGCAGCGTCGCATAAGGACCCCGGACGGAGGACCGTGGACGGCTAACTCTAAACGCAGAAACGGCCCGACGTTCACGAAGAACGCCGGGCCGCGGACGGACTGGGTGTGTCTACTTCTTGAGCGCGGCTTCGAACGCGGGCTCAGCCATCGCCTTGGTGAACGCCGGCGCGGCCATCGCCTGGGCGAACGCCGGCTCGGCCAGCGCCTTCAGCATCGCCGGCTCGGCGAGCGCCTTCATCATCGCCGGCTTCGCCAACGCTTCCTGGAACGCGGGCTCGGCGAGCGCCCTCACCAGCGCGGGCTCGGTCAGCGCCTCGACGAATCCCTTCTTGCCCAACGCCTGCTGGAACGCCGGTTCGGCAAGCGCCTCGGCGAACGCGGGCTTCGACAGCGCTTCGACGAACGCGGGCTCGGCGAACGCCTGCTGCATGGCCGGCTCGCTCAGCGCCCTCATCAGCGCCGGCTCCGCGAGCGCCCGCTGCATCGCCGGGTCAGCCAGAGACTTCCGCGTCGCCGGGTTGGCCAGGGCGTCCTGGAACTTCTTATTCGCAAGCGCCGCTTCCATCGCCGGCGCCGCCAGGGTCTTCTGCAGGGCCGGGTCAGCAATCGCCTTCAGGAATGCCGGCTCCGACAGCGCGTCCGCGAACTTCTTGTTGTGCAGGGCTTCCTGGAACGCCGGCTCGGACATCGCCCGCACGAACGCCGGCTCGGAGAGCGCTTCGACGAATCCCGGCTTGGCGAGCGCTTCCTGGAACGCGGGCTTGGCAAAGGCCTCCTGGAGCGCCGGCTGGCTCAATGCCTCTTGAAACGCCTTGTCGTGCGCGATTTTCTGCAGGATGGCGCGCGTCGAGTCGTTCCGGATCAGGCGGTCGAACGTGTCGCTCTGCAGGAACTGCTGCACGTCCATGCTGCCAAGGGCGACGCTGCCCGACTGCGGCGCGACGCTGCGCTTGGCGGCCCCGACGGTCGCTTCCGTGCCGGGTCCGACCGATGGAGAACCCAACCACAGGGAGAGCACGAGCGCGACGGCTCCCACCGCGGCAATCGCCCAAAGCACCTTTTTCGTCACGACAACCCCCTCTCGGGCCAAGCGCCCCGTTCCGGATGTCCGTCTGTCAACAGCTTGATCTACACCGTGAGCTC
Organism: Vicinamibacterales bacterium; assembly: GCA_035279905.1. GTDB lineage: Bacteria > Acidobacteriota > Vicinamibacteria > Vicinamibacterales > SCN-69-37 > DATEGZ01. Next base: position 58,741 of record DATEGZ010000116.1, on the reverse strand, counting down.
GCGAAAAGTTGGTGGCGGCCGATCGGGACCGGCGCCAGCGGCGAAGTGCGGAAAATCCCGCATCCGCGGCGGCCACCCGGCGCATGATCGAGGCGGCAAACCCTGGCGGCGGCGCGGGCTCCCGTTTGCGGGCGGCCTCGATCGCGCGATCCAGGGCGTCATCGGCGTCCTGGTCGTGCCGGTCAGGCTGGTCGGGTGAATTCATCGGTCGAGTCCTTGTTTAACGGTCGTCCCGAGGAGCTCGGCGAGGCGCTTGCGGGCCGAAAACAGCCGGGATTTCACAGTCTTGTCCGGCACGCCGAGCACGTCGCTGATCTCCTCGTACGACATATCCACAAAGTGCCGGAGCACCACGACGACGCGGTACTCCGGCGTCAGAGCCATCAACGCGGCCTGAATCCGATCGCTCGCCTCGGCCGCGGCCAGCGCATCGAACGCGCCGCCTGGTGATTCGAGCGTATCGGCGAGCGGCTCGTTCGGGTGCCGCGCCCGCCGCAGGTTCAGGCACTCATTGACGACGATCCGGTAGATCCAGCTGAAGAACTTGCGGGCCGGATCGAACGTGTCGAGGTGCTCGTACGCGCGAACGAACGCGTTCTGCGTCGCGTCGCGGGCGTCTTCGTAGTTGCCCACGAGTCGAAGGGCGACTGAAAACAGCACGCGCTCGTACTTCGTGACGAGCGGCTCGAACGCCCCCTGGTCCCCTCTAAGACAGCGGGCCACCAGGCTGGCGTCGTCATTGGGCTCCAGCATGAATTACACGCCAACCCCGGGAAAGTTGGCGGGCGGGACGGTTTTACCACCAATCCCCGAGGAAATATATGATTCGCGCCCGAGGCCTATGACGGCTCACGAGACCGTCTCCGTGCCGGGCACGAGCGCCGGCGTCGGCCGTGCGGCGGCCGCGTTCGACGAGTTTTGCCGGGATCGCGGCGTGCCGCCGGAGGCCCGCTGGCGCTTTCAAGTCGCCCTCGACGAGATCCTCTCGAACATCGTCCGGCACGGCTACAAGGACGCGGGCGGGACGATCGCGCTGACCTTCACGCATGACGGCCGCGCGGTGTCGGTGGAGGTCGTCGACAGCGGACCGGCGTTCGATCCGCGGCAGGCGCCGCCGCCCGACACCTCCTCGCCGCTCGAATCGCGGCGGCCTGGCGGGCTCGGGATCGTCCTCGCCGAGGAGCTGCTCGACGAGTTGGCGTACGAGCGGCGGGACGAGCACAATCACCTGAAGCTGACGTGGCGGATGCGCCGCGACGAGCCGGGCGCGGGGCGCCGGACCAAGGATGGACATGGAGATTGCTGAAACACGCGAACGCGGAGTCGTGGTGGTCGCGCCGGTCGGACGGATCGACAGCACCTCGTCGGATCGGCTCGAGCAGCATCTCCAGACGCTCGTCGCCGCGGGCGAGCGCAAAGTCGTCGTCGATTTCGCGGGCGTCGAGTACATCAGCAGCGCGGGCCTGCGCGTGATGCTCGCGCTCGCCAAGAAGATGAAGGACGCGCGCGGTCACGTCGCGCTCTGCGCGATGGGCGAGCCGGTGAAGATGGTGTTCAGCCTGGCGGGATTTCTGCCGCTCTTTGCCGTGGACGGAACGCGCGACGCGGCGGTCGCGCGCGTGGCGGGTCCATGATCGTGCGTCTGCGCGTCGAGCCGCCGGGGGGCGATCCGTTCACGCACGACCTGCAGGGCGGCGAGACCATCATCGGCCGCGCGAGCACGGCCGGGGTCGTCATCAACGACTCGAGCGTCTCGCGGCAGCACGCGCGCTTCGTGTTCCGGCAGGACGTCTGGTGGATCGAAGATCTCGGCGCGACCAATCGCACGCAGCTCAACGGCAGCACGATCGAGGGCGCGACGGCCATCCATCCCGGCGATCGCCTCAAGATGGGCGGGACGGTCGTGCACGTCCTGGACGACGCCGCGTCCGGCGCCACCGCGGAGGAGCCCGAGCCGGTCTCGAGCATCGACAGCGCCGGCCCGCGGCAGGCCGCGCGGCTCCGCACGCTCAACGAGATCCATCGCGCGCTCGCGACGGCGATCTCGCTGCCCGAGCTCCTCCAGCTGATTCTCGATCGGTCGTTCGACGTGCTGCGGCCCGAGGAAGGGATCATCCTGCTTCGCACGCCGTCCGGGCAGTTCGAGCCGGCCGCCAGCCGCCGGCTGCCGAGCGTGAAGACGGCGATGGTGATTTCGCGCCGGTTGATCGACGAGGTGGCGGGCAAGTCGAAGCCCGCGCTCGTCATCGACGCGGCGATTGACGATCGCTTTTCAGGATCCGACTCGATCATGGCGTCGGGTATCCGGAGCGTGCTGGCCGCGCCGCTCGTGGACGCAACGGGCACGCTCGGGCTGATCGCGCTCTGCTCGCGCGCGAGCGTCCGCCGGTTTTCGGAGAACGATCTCGAACTGCTCGTCTCGCTGGCGTCGGCGGCCGCGCTGCGCGTGCGCAACGTCGCGCTCGCCGAAGAGTCGGCGGCCCGGAAGGTGTTCGAGCACGAGCTCTCGATCGCGCATGACCTGCAGATGTCGATGCTGCCGCGCGATCTGCCCGCGCGTCCCGAGGTCGCGCTCGCCGCGCGGCTGCAGCCCGCGCGCTCGGTCGGCGGCGACCTGTACGACTTCGTCGAAGACGCCGGGCGGCTGTGGTTCATCGTGGCGGACGTCGCCGGCAAGAGCGTCGCGGCGGCGTTGTACATGGCGGTGGCGAAGACGCTGTTCCGCGCGACGATCGCCGGCAGCGCCAGCGTTGCAGACGTCGTGTCGCGCATGAACCGCGAGCTCAGCCGCGACAACGAACGGCTGACGTTCGTCACGGCGATCGTCGGCTGCCTCGAGCTGGCCTCGGGCCGGCTCGCGATTGTCGATGCCGGCCACAATCCCGCGGTGCTCCTCTCGCCCGGCGGCCGCATGTCGACGCCCGATCTCACCAAGTGCATGGCCCTCGGCGTCGTCGAGGACTGCGCGTACGCGGAGACCCACCTGCAACTCGAGCCCGGCACGACGCTCGTGCTCTACACCGATGGCGCGACGGACGCGCGCAACGCCGCCGGCGAGCAGTTCGGCAGCGAACGGCTCGATCGGGCGTTTGCCTTCTCGTCCGGTCTTGCCCCGGAGGCGCTCGTGAATCACGTAGCGGCGACGGTGGAACGGTTCGAGGCGGGCGCGCCGCCGGAGGATGATCTCACGCTGCTTGCCCTGCAATACCGAGGCAAGCAGGGATCAAGTTAGAACTTAAAACTTAGAACTTAGAACTGAGGAGCCCCCGTGATCCTCCGAAGTTTGAAGTTTTGAGTTCTAAGTTCTAAGTTGATCCAATGAAACACCCGCCCCCGCCTCCGCCCTCGTCGGGCGACACCATCATAAAGTGGGTGACCCGCGGCTCCGCCGTGCTGGCGCTGCTGTTCGCGGTGATCCAGCTCGTGCGGCTCGTCGGTGATACGCGCGAGCGCCAGCGGCAGATCGGCGAGCTCACGCGCGTGGAGCAGATGCAGGCGCAGGCGGGCGACTATCCCGGTGCGTGGGCGAGTCTCGAGCAGGCGCTCAAGATCGCCGAGTCCGGCGGGATGCTGTCGAAGCTCACCGGCCAGCTCAGCGCCGACGCGCGCAAGGTGCGCGAGGCGCAGGAAGACGTCGCGATGGCGTGGGTCGAGAATCTGAGCCACGGCGAGGGCAAGACGTTTTCCGAGGTGACCGAAAAGCTCACGCCGATCATGACGCGTGGCGCGGCCGACGCGAGCGGCGCGCGCAAGGCCGACCTCATCGCGCATCTCGGATGGGCCAGCTACCTCGAATCGCGCGACGGACGGCGATCGGGGGACCCGATGGCGCAGTACCGCGCGGCGCTGGCCGTCGATCCGGCCAATCCGTACGCGCACGCATTCCTCGGCCATTTCCTCGAGCGGCAGAACGCGCCGATGGACCAGGTGATGGCGGAGTTCGCCGCCGCGGTCGCGGCGAAACGCGCGCGCCCGTTCGTCCGGCAGCTCCAGATCGCGGCTGCCGACAATCGCCAGTGGGATGGCCACCCGGCGCTCGTCGCCGTCGTCAACGACATGCGAAAGCAGGGCGATCCAATCGGTGACGTCACGCGCCATGATCTGTTCAGCGCGTACACATTCGCCTGCGGATTCGAGCAGAACGATCGCGGCATGCAGGCGATCCTCGCCGCGGCGCCAGCCGCCGAGCAGGTCGCGACGTTTCGCGCCCTCTTCTACGATCCGGCACACCAGCCCGGCGGCGGCGAGCCACCGACGAGCCGCGACGCCTGCCTCGCCACGCTGCTCGAAGCGGCCGGCGACCGCGCCGAAGCGCTCAAGACCTGGCAGGCGCTGCACGAAGCCGTCGCGAAGAACGACGTGAACGGCCTGGCGGCAAGATCGGACGCGGCTATTAAAAGACTGAAATAGGTTCCGGGGTTCCGGGGTTCCGAGGCTCCGGGGTTCCGCGGTTCTGCGTGCACCCAACCCAACGAACCCAACGAACCCAACGAACCCAACGAACCCGTTTCTCGTCTGTGTCCATTGACAATATAGCCACTGTGGATACACTGACATGGTGCGATCAGCTGACCCGTCCCCCGACACGCTTCTGCCTCTGCCTTCTGCCACCTTTCACATCCTGATGGCCCTCGCCGACGAAGATCGGCACGGCTACGCGATGATCCAGGAAGTCGCGGCGCGAACCGGCGGGCAGCTTCGGCTGAGCGCCGGGACGCTGTATCGGTCGATCCAGCGGATGCTCGACCAGGGGCTGATCGTCGAGCCGCGCGAGCGGCCGGCGGCGAAGGACGATGACGAGCGGCGCCGGTATTACCGGCTGACGCCGTACGGGCGGCGCGTCGCCGAAGCGGAAATGCGCCGGCTCGACGCGCTCGTCAAGATCGCGCGGTCCGTCGGCCTGCGCCCGGAGCGCGCCTGATGCGCCTGTATCGCGCGCTCCTGCACCTCTACCCGAAGTCGTTTCGCCACGAGTACGGCGGCGAGATGGCGGCGATCTTCGGCGATCGCTGGCGCGACGCCGGCGTGCCCGGCCGCCTCTGGCTCTGGTGCGCCGCGATTCCCGAGATCGCCCTGAACGCCGCGCTCGCGCACTGGGAGCTCACGCGTCAGGACCTGCGCTACGCGTTCCGCTGGCTGCGCGCGTCGCCGGGCTTCGCCGCCACCGCGCTCGCCATCGTCGCGCTTGGCATCGGGGCGAACACGGCCGTGTTTTCCGTCGCCGACTTCATGCTGCTTCGGCCGCTGCCGTTCCACGATCCCGGCCGGCTCGTGAACGTGCTGGAGACGACGCCCGGCTATTCGGGGATGGAGCTCTCGCCCGCGAACTACCGCGACTGGAAGCGCATGAACACGGTCGCGAGCGCGATGGCTACCTACACGACGTTCTCGCTCAATCAGTCGGGCCACGGCGCGCCCGAGCGCGTCGAGGTCGGGCTCGTGTCAGCGGATCTGTTCGGCGTGCTCGGCGTGTCGCCGCGCATCGGCCGCGATTTCTCGCCGGCGAACGACGCGCCCGGGGCGCCCGGCACCGTGATCCTGAGCCACGCGTACTGGCAGGCGCGCTTCGCCGGCGACACGAGCATCGTCGGCCAGACGCTGACGTTCAACGACGCGCCGTACACCGTGCTCGGCGTCATGCCCCCGGACTTCAGGTTTCCGGACCGATCCATCGACGCGTGGGTGCCGCAGCGCTTCCCTGAAGAGGTGTACGTCGATCGCGCCGACAATTTCCTGAACGGCGTGGCGCGCCTGCGGCCCGGCGTCGGGCTCGAGCAGGCGCAGGCGGAGTTCACGCGCGTCGCGGCGGTGCTCGAGCAGCAGTTTCCTCGCGAGAACGAGCGCACCGGCGCCGTCATCACGTGGATGCGCGACGACATTTCGTCGCAGCCGCGGTCGCTCATCCTCGCGCTCGGCGGCGCGGCGATCTGCGTGCTGCTGATCGTCTGCGCGAATCTCGCGAATCTTCTGATCGCGCGCGCGATGGGCCGCCGCCGCGAGCTGGCTGTGCGGGCCGCGCTCGGCGCCGGACGCGAGCGCATCGTCCGGCAGCTCGTGACGGAGAGCCTTGTGCTCGCGACACTCGGCGGCGTGCTCGGCATCGCGATCGCGACGGCGGGAGTGCCGCTGCTCACCGAGCTCGTGCCGACGGATCTGCCCATCGCGCATCCGCCGTCGATTGACGTCCGCGTTCTCGGCTTCGCGTTCCTGCTCACGATCGCGACCGGGCTCGTCTTCGGTCTGATTCCCGTACTGCGGATGGGGCGCGTGGACGTCGCCGGCTTGCGCGAGGGCGCGCGTGCCGGCAGCGGCGCCAGAGAGCGCGTGCGTGGCGCGCTCGTCGTCGCGGAAGTCGCGCTCTCGGTCGTGCTGCTCGTGTCGGCGGGGCTGCTCCTGCGTGCGCTCTGGACGGTGCAGCATGTCGATCCGGGGTTCCGGACGTCGGGCGTGCTCACGCTTCGGACGGATTTGCCGCGGCCGCGGTACGAAGCGCCCGCGAAGCGCGTAGCGTTCTACGACCGCGTGCTCGCCGAAGTGCGCGCGCTGCCGGGCGTGACCGACGCGGCCTACATCGGCGGTCTGCCGCTCGTGCGCGGCGGCGGCATCTGGCCCGTGACGCTGAAGGGCCAGGCCGCGATGCGCGGCGGCGGCGACACGGCCAGCCTGCGGTTCGTGACGCCTGACTATTTCAAGACGATGGGGATTCCGCTGCGGCGGGGACGCGATTTCAACGCCTCGGACACCGCGGACCGCCAGGCGTCGGCGATCGTCAGCGAGTCGCTCGCGCAGCGCATGTGGCCGGACCTCGATCCGATTGGCCGCACGTTCACGCAGGCGTTCTCCGAGCGCATCGTCGTCGGCGTTGCCGCCGACGTGCACGTGCGCGGCCTCGAGAAGGCGAGCGAGCCGCAGGTCTACGCGGCCTACCAGCAGGTTGGCGATGGATCGCTGATCGGGTACTTTCCGAACGATCTGGCGGTGCACGTGGCGAGCGGCGATCCGTCGGCGCTCGCGCAGCCGATCCGCGAGATTATCCGACGCGTCGATCCCGAGCAGCCCATCTCGGACGTGCGGACGATCGATCAGGTCGTCTCGCTCAAGACGGCGTCGCGCGGCGTGCAGCTCCGCGTGATTGCGGCCTTCGCGATGCTCGCGCTGCTGCTCGCGGCGGTCGGGATTCACGGCCTGCTCTCGTTCACGGTCTCGCAGCGCACGCAGGAGATTGGCGTGCGCATCGCATTGGGCGCCGCGCCCCGCGCGATTCTCGCGATGGTCACGCGCGAAGCCGCGGTCCTCGTGATCGCCGGCATCGTCGCAGGTTGCGCGCTGGCGTACGCCGCCGGCCGCGCGATGCAGGCCCTGCTGGCCGGCATCTCCCCGGGGGACGGCTGGACGTTCGCGGTCGCAATCGCCGCCGCCGTCGCATTCGAGCTGGCCGGCAGCCTGTTGCCTGCGATCCGCGCATCGCGGGTCGATCCGGTTTCCGCGATCCGCTTGTAGTCGCGACTCCAGAACCCCGGAACCCCGGAACTCCGGAACCTCGGAACCACAAGTATCCTGTTACTCGTGACCCCCGCCCGACTGGTCGTTGTGCTCCTGGCCCTCTTTTGTTCGACAGGGAGGGCGCAGCAGGCCTCACCATTCCTGGGCCGTTGGGATCTGACGGTCGCGACTGCGAACGGCCCGCGCCCGTCGTGGCTCGAGATCCAGACGTCCGGTCCGCGCACGCTCGTCGGTCGATTCGTCGGGATCGTCGGTAGCGCGAGGCCGATCTCGAAGATTGACGTCACCGGCGAGACGTTTAGTTTCTCGATCCCGCCGCAGTGGGAATCTGGCGACAAGGATCTGCGCGTCGAAGGCAGAGTCGAGGGCGACCATCTCGCCGGATCGCTGACCAACCCGTCGGGCACGCACGCGACGTGGACGGCGGCTCGCGCGCCGTCGCTTCACCGCGACGCGCCCGTCGAGTGGGGCGATCCCATCGAGATCTTCAACGGCCGCGACACGAGCGGCTGGCACGCCGATCGCGGCACGAGCCAATGGGTCGTGGTCGATCACACGCTCACGAGCCCGAAGAGCGGCGCGAATCTCGTCAGCGATCAGCGATTCACCGATTTCACGCTGCACGTCGAGTTCCGATGTCCGAAAGGCTCGAACAGCGGCGTTTACCTGCGCGGCCGCTACGAGGTGCAGATCGCGGATGCCCCGGGCCTCGACGCCGAGGGCCCCGGCGCGATCTACGGTTTCCTCGCGCCCGCCGACGACGTCTCGATGAAGCCCGGCGCCTGGCAGGCCTTCGACGTCCTGCTCAAGGGCCGCATGGTCGAGGTCATCCTGAACGGGACGACGATCATCGCAAATCAGGAGATCCCCGGCATCACCGGCGGCGCGCTCGACAGCGACGAAGGAGCGCCGGGGCCACTCATGTTGCAGGGCGATCACGGGCCGATCGAGTTCCGCAAGATTCGTCAGGCCGGCGAAGTAGCGGCACCATTGGACGGGCATCACTGATGGCGAAGAACAAAGCTCCGGCCAAACGCGCGGAAGGATTCACGGACGAAGAACGCGCCGCAATGCGGGACCGCGTCCAGGAAATGAAATCGCGCGGCTCGCGGGCGGACGACGAGCGCGCGGTGCTCGCGAAGATCGCCGAGATGGCGCCGGCGGATCGCGCCATGGCCGAACGAATCCACGCCATCGTCACGACCAGCGCGCCGGGCCTCTCGCCGAGGCTCTGGTACGGCATGCCGGCGTATGCGAAGGACGGCAAGGTCGTCTGCTTCTTTCAAGGCGCGCAGAAGTTCAAGACGAGGTACTCGTCGCTGGGTTTCAGCGACCAGGCAAACCTCGACGACGGCGCCGTGTGGCCGGTCGCGTTCGCGCTGACCGCGCTCTCCGCGGCCGACGAGGCGAAGATCGCCGCGCTCGTCAAGAAGGCCGTGAGCTGAGGACCTGGTGAAGGCGGTCATCTGCGCGGCGTACGGACCGCCGGAGGTCCTGCGCGTGGTGGAGGTCGCGACGCCGGTGCCGAGGCGCGGACAGGTACGCATTCGGATCCGCGCGTCGGCCGTGACCGCCAGCGACGGCATCATACGCGCGCTCAAAGGGGCGCGTCGCTCTCGCATCCTGATCCGTTTGGTTTTCGGTTACCGCGCGCCTCGCAGGATCATGGGCATGGTGCTGGCGGGCGAGATCGATTTCGTCGGCCCGGGCGTCACCGCGTTTCGCGCGGGCGATCCGGTGTTCGGCATGAACGGCTGGGCCGGCGGGGCCTGCGCCGAGTACGTCTGCTGGTCGGCGAAGAGCCTGATCGCGCGGCGGCCGGCGAATCTGAGCGTCGAAGAAGCCGCGGCCCTTCCATACGGCGGCTTGCTCGCGATGTTCTTTCTCAAACGCGCCGGCCTTCAACCGGGGAAGCGCATCTTGATCTACGGCGCGTCCGGCGCAATCGGCACGGCCGCCGTTCAGCTCGCGCGACACGCTGGCCTGCGCGTCACGGGCGTGTGCAGCACTACAAATCTTGAGCTCGTGCGGACGCTTGGCGCCGAGGCGGCCATCGACTACACGCGCGAGGACTTCACTCGACGTTCAGAGCGGTACGATCTCGTCTTCGACGCGGTCGGGCGACGAAAGAGCGCGAGCGCGATGGCGAACGCTCGGGTCGTGCTCGCGCCGGAAGGGAAGGTGCTCTCGGTGGACGACGTGCTCCCCCGGCCGAAGCGCGAGGATCTGGAGAGGCTCCGTCAGCTCGCCGAACAAGGTGCGATCCGGCCGGTCATCGATCGCACCTACCCGCTCGCCGACATCGTCGATGCCCATCGGTACGTGGATGAGGGACACAAGAAGGGCAACGTCATCGTGAGGGTGTAAGCTCAGCGCCACACGATGCAGAGCCTCTATCTGATCGGCGATCCGGAGGGATTCACCGCCCAGATCACGAGATGACGGCCGCAGAGAAGCAGGCGTGGGATGCCGCCATCGCCCTGGGCGCCGCCACGTTGCTGCAGCTCAGTCGACGCGATGACGCGTGGCTCGAAACGGAGGCGACGTTCGGCAGCGGCCAGCGAGTCAACAACTACTTCAAGTGGTTTCATGTCTTTGGGCACGAGCTCAACCATCGAGGCCAGATTCGCTGGCTTCGCAGCCGCATACCACGACGATAACGACCACTCCGTCCCTAGAACCCCGGAACTCCGGAACCTCGCCCCTCGACCAGCTCGGGGCGCCCTGAGCTCGTCGAAGGGCGGAACCCCGGAACCTGTACTATTCTGTCCACTGAGTGGCTAACTACACCGCCAAAGACATCACCGTCCTCGAAGGTCTCGAGCCTGTTCGCCGGCGTCCCGGTATGTACATCGGCGGGGTCGGGTCGAGCGGCCTGCATCACCTCGTCTGGGAAATCCTCGACAACTCCGTCGACGAGGCGATGAACGGGCACGCCGCGAACATTACCGTCACGCTCCACAAGGACGGGTCGTCGCTCACGGTGGAAGACGACGGGCGCGGGATTCCGGTGGACAAGCACCCGCAGACGAAGACGAGCGCGCTCGAAGTCATCTTCACGACGCTCCACGCCGGCGGCAAGTTCGAAGCGACCAACTACAAAACCGCTGGCGGACTGCACGGCGTCGGCGCCTCGGTGGTGAACGCTCTGTCGCGCGAGCTCGTCGCCACCGTCAAGCGCGAGGGCTACACCTGGGAGCAGAAGTACAAGCAGGGCGAGCCGGTCGGCGGCGTGAAGAAGCTCGGCGCCGCGCGCGGAAGCGGGACGACGGTGTTCTTCAGGCCGGACCCGCAAATATTTCCGAAAGTGCAGTTCGATGCCGACGTCATTCGCGAGCGGCTCGAGGTCGCGAGCTACCTGCACAAGGGGCTGAAGGTCGTCTTCGAGAACGAGGCCGCGACGGCGGGGCAGGCCAAGCGCGAGGTCTTCGAGCATCCGGAAGGGCTCGTCGAGTACCAGAAAAAGATTCTCGCCGATCGCAAAGCGCGGCCGGTGCACGACGCGCCGTTCACGCTCACGCGCGAGCACGACGAAACGGGGCTCAAGCTCGACATGCTCCTGCAGTGGACGGAGTCCACCGACGAGCACGTCCGCAGCTACGCGAACGGCATCCCGACAGGATCGGGCGGCACGCACGAGAACGGCATGCGCGCCGGCGTCGGCAAGGCGATCCGGAATTTCATCGACACGCACAATCTGTCGCCGAAGGGCGTTACGCTCACGGCCGAGGACATCCGCGAGGGCCTCGTCGGCGTGCTCAGCATCTTCATCAAGGAGCCGCAGTTCCAGGGCCAGACGAAAGATCGCCTCAACAACCCGGAGGTCGCGGGCATCCTCGACAACATGGTGCGGCCGGCGCTCGAGCACTGGCTCAACCACACCAAGAGCACGGCCGAAGCGATTGTCGCGCGCATCATCCTCGCGGCGCGCGCGCGCGAGGCGTCCCGCGCGGCGCAGGCCGAGGTCACCCGCAAGAGCGCGACGTCGTCACGCCTGACCTTGCCCGGCAAGCTCAGCGACTGCACGTCGCCCGGCCGCGGCGAAAGCGAAATCTTCATCGTCGAGGGCGACTCGGCCGGCGGATCGGCGAAGCAGGGGCGCGATCGCGTGCGCCAGGCGATTCTGCCGCTGCGCGGCAAAGTGTTGAACGCGGAGTCCGCGTCGATCTCGAAGGTGCTCGAGAACAAGGAGCTCTCGGATCTCGTCACGGCGCTCGGCTGCGGCATCGGCAAGGGCTTCGAGATCTCGAAGCTGCGCTACGGCCGCGTGATCATCCTGGCCGACGCGGACTCGGACGGTCATCACATCGCCACGCTGCTCCTCACGTTCATCTACCGCCACATGCCGCAGCTCATCCGCGACGGCAAGGTCTACCTCGCGCAGCCGCCGCTCTACCGCATCGACGTCGGCAAGGACACGCACTGGGCGCTCGACGACAAGCAGAAGGACGATCTCGTCAAGCGGCTCAACGGCAAAGGCAAGACCGAGATCACGCGATTCAAGGGCCTCGGCGAGATGATGCCGAAGGTGTTGTGGGAGACGACGCTCAATCCGAAGACGCGGAGGTTGCTGCGCGTGGAGATTTCGGATCAGATCGTGACGGATCGCGTGATCAACGAGCTGATGGGGAAGGATCCGAGCGCGCGGTTCAAGTTCATCATGGAGCGGGCAGAAGAGGCAGAAGAGCTCGACGTCTGAATCTGACGTCGTAGGAAATCGACGGCCGTGGCGCATGAGGGCACCGGCACACATCTTGCACCTCAATCTGCATCATGACCACACGAGCCATCGTCTTCGCGACGGCGCTGTCTCTGATCGCAGCCGCCGATCTCATCGCGCAAGGAAACTCTCAGGGCCGCGGACGCGGCCACGCCAAAGAGGTCACCTCGTCAACGTCAACGACGGCCTCGGTGACCGTGGTGTTTCGCGACAGCGATCGCGTCACGTTTCACGACTACTTCGTCGCGCACAGCATCACCGCGCAGCCGCTGCCGCCCGGCATCGCCAAGAACGTCGCGCGCGGCAAACCGCTGCCCCCGGGAATCGCCAAGCGCGCTGTGCCCGCGGAGCTCATCGCCGTCGGTCCCAGAGTCGAGCAGGGCGTCTCGTTCTCCATCGTCGGCAACGTCGTCGTCGCGACGAAGAGCGGCGTGGTGATCGACGTGCTCGCCGGCGTCTTCAAGTGAGGATGTAGGCAGGCTGCCATCTGGGCCGCGTCGGAAAGTGATACGTCACGTGCGCGAGCCAACCAACGCGGGAGTTCTTGGCTTTGCTGACACGACTCGATGCGAAACGTGCGGTCCGACATCCGCATGCAGCCGACGGTGCCATGCGTTGTGGCACAATTCGGGCGTTTGGGCGCCGCGGCTGATGCGGGCGTTAGGGAGCTACGAGTCTTGGAAGTCATCCAACGAATGTCGTTTGGTTCCGCAAGTTGCGGAACGCGCCTAGCCGATCGTTGGCCGCTTCTAAAGGATGTCTGTCGCGAGATCGGTGTTCGTCTCGAGCGCCTCAACGCACTGACTCCAGATCAGCTCAGGGCGCTTCCTGAAGAACACTCCGAAAACGTGACCATCCGGGATCGAGTCGTCAGATTTGCGACATACCGGACGTCCGCCGACGGAGGCGGGACGCTAATTGTTGTTCAGGCGTTCTTCCGAACACTTCTTCGAGCCAACTACATTCCGCTCAGCGGGGGCAGCTCGTCGTTTTCTGGGCGAATGACAGTGGCGGGTCTGCTTCTAACCTCGGAGGGACAACTGGTTCGGGCGCCAGATGAACTCCTCTGGACCTTCCGATGAGTCTTGCAACCCACGAGCGGCGCGCAGGTCGAGGTAGAGTGAGAATCGGCTGTGCCGCTCGCGGCTGAAGCGCGGGCGTTAGACCGCTGTGTCACGGGTGCGCTAGATTCCTTGCGATGCCCTCCACACAGATGCTCACGATCCGACTGGCAACTGCCGACGACTGGCCACGCATCTGGCCGCTCTTCTCGACCGTCGTTTCCACCGGAGACACCTACACCGTCCCGCCCGAAACAACCGAGCCGGAAGGCCGTGCCTACTGGATGGATCGAGCGATTGCGGTGTATGTCGCCGAGGAGGACGGTCAGGTCGTCGGAACCTATTGCCTGCGCACGAACCTTCCAGGTCTCGGGTCCCACGTGGCCAACGCCGGCTACATGGTCGCTCCCGCCGCGTCGGGTCGCGGAATCGGAAGCCGGATGTGCGAGCACTCGTTAGAGGAAGCCCGATCCAAAGGCTTCGAGGCCATGCAGTTCAATGCCGTGGTCAGCACCAACCATCGCGCGGTGGCGCTGTGGAAGCGTCATGGCTTCGCGATCATCGGAACCGTTCCGAAAGGCTACAAACACCGATCTCTGGGGCCCGTTGACCTTTACATCATGCATCGCTTTCTGTAGAACGCCTTTCAGGCAAGCAGGCGTGGCAGCTTTCTCCGGAAGCTGGCAGAATCGGCGTCGTGAGCCCGACGGTTCTTCTCTTACTCGAGCGATCGGCCCGAACCGCCGCACGTTCACATCGCGCGTGAACGTATGGTGGCGAAGTTCTGGCTCGATCCGGTGGCAGTGGCATCAGACGGCGGATTCCCGCAGAATGAACTCAACAAGATTGCGGCGCTGGTGCAGGAACACCAGACCGCGCTTCTGGGCATGGCATGACTTCTTCAAGCCCGGCAACGGAAACAGCGGCGGCCAAGCGCGTTCGCGTCACTGACTCGGCGCTCATCGTCGAGCTAGAGGACGGTCGCACCGTGTCGGTACCCGTCAAGTGGTACCCGCGACTCGCCGAGGGGCGACCCAACGAACGACGCCGATGGCAACTCATCGGTCCGGGCGTGGGCATCCACTGGCCAGACTTGGACGAGGACATTTCCATCGAGGCGCTCCTGCTCGGTCACGGCTCGAACGAGAGCGCGGCCTCGTTGCAGCAGTGGCGGGCCTCTCGCCAACGCCCGGCTAACAAGCGCGTGCGGCCTACGAGCCAGAGATCCAAAGGACGAGAGCGCCGCGGCTGAAGCGCAGCGTCAGGCCGCTCGAACCGGCGATCCGTCAGGGTCGTTGCGCCAGCACAGCTCTGAAGACCTCGACGGCCTTCTGCATCTCGGGCATCGTGCCGAACGACAGCCGTGCCTGGTTGGTGAGCGGCGGGAACGGCCGGCCGATGGCTACCTTCTGCGCGAGGCACGCGGCCTTGAACGCCTTGGCCTCGCGGCCGACATCCACCATCATGAAGTTGGCCTGACCCGCGCTCATCTTCAACCCAAGGCCGGCAAAGAACTTTCGCGTGAACGCGCGGACCTCCTCATTGCGTTTGACCTCGGCCGCAATGTGCGCCGGATCCGCGAGCGAGGCCGCCGCGGCCGAGAGCACCAGCTGGTTCGTGTTCGAGCCAAGCTGGACCCCCGCCATTTTCGCGAGCGTCTCCTTCGTCCCGATCGCATAGCCCAGTCGCAGACCGGCCATGCCGTACACCTTCGAGAACGTGCGCGCGACGATGACGCGCGGGTTTTGGAGAGCGAGCGGAATCACGGTGCCATAGCCCGGCAGATCGACGTACTCGAAGTAGGCCTCATCGACGAGGATGGTCGTGTCCGGCGACGCGGCGTTCACTGCCTTGATGAACGCCGTGACGTCGGCTTTCGTGTGCGCGGTCGCGGTCGGATTGTTCGGGTTGCACAGGTACACGAGCCCGGCGCCACGAGCGGCGGACGCGAGCGCGTCGAGATCGGCCGCGAGCTTCGCGTCCACGGGGACGTCCACGACCGGCGAGCCGATGAACTTCGCGTAGTTGCCGGGCGCTTCGAACGTCGGCGCCGGCGCGACGTAGCCGCGATCCTTCGACGTGAACGCCTGGACCGCCGATCGGAGAATCTCGCCGGACCCGCATCCGAGCATGACGAGGTCGGCCGGCACGCCCTGGATCTTCGCGATCGCTTCTTTGACGTCGTCTTCGCCGAGGACCGGGTAGCGATTGGACGCGTCGAGCGCTGCGCGGATCGCCGCGAGCGCCTTCTCGCCGGGCCCGACCGGGTTTTCGTTGCTGTCGATCCGGATCATCCCCGGCTGAGCCGCCAGCCGGCGATCGGCCTTGCGCTCATCGATACCTTGAAGGACCGGGGCGAGGCCGCGCGAGGCCTCGAGGCCGCGCGCGTGGATCAGCGGCGCAGTGAATGCGCTGACACTTCCAGCGCCGACTGCCGTGATGAACGACCGACGTGACAGCGCCATGAGAGGCTCCTTGAGACCCGGATGTTACGGGATGTCGCCGCGGCGGTCCAGCGGCGGGACCTACGAGCTCGTGGAGGTCCAAGGTCTCTGCTAAGATGCGCCCACTCAACTAGTGGAGGCGTGAATGACCCTGGTCGTTGGTGCGACGGGCATGGTCGGCACGGAAGTCTGCCGGTTGCTGGCCTCGGATCGGAAGCCATTCACCGCCATGATCCGAGCCGGCTCCGCCCCGGCCAAGGTCGACAAGATCAAGGCGCTGGGCGCCCAGGTCGTGCCGGGCGATCTGCGTGACCGGGCGTCGCTCGCGTCCGCGTGCCGCGGGGTCACGTCGATCGTTGCGACCGCCTCGTGCATGCCCTTCGCCTACAATCCCGCGGACAACACGCCGGCCACGACCGACGCGGACGGCTATTTGAGCTTGATCGCGGCCGCGCGTGAGGCAGGCGTTCGGCAGATCGTGTACACGTCCTTTCCCTCGATGGCGGCTTCGTTCCCGCTGCAGGATGCGAAGCGCGCCGTGGAAGCGGCGATGCGCGAGAGCGGCCTCACCTACACGATCCTGCAACCGACCTACTTTTCCGAGATCTGGCTCAGCCCGGCGGTGGGGTTCGACTACGGCGGCCGCAAGGCCGTCATCTACGGCACCGGGGACAACCCGATGAGCTGGATTTCGTTCAAGGATGTCGCCCAGTTCGCGGTCGCCAGCCTGACCAATCCTTCGGCGCGAAACGCCACGCTGCCATTGGGCGGGCCGCAAGCCATCAGCCCCACGAACGTCGTCAAGATCTTCGAGCATTGCGGCGGTCAGCCCTTTGATGTGTCACATGTCCCTGTCGATGCGCTGCAACAGCAGCTGGCTGGCGCGACCGATCCGATGCAGAAGTCCTTCGTCGGCCTCATGCTCGGCTATGCCGGTGCGACGGCGATTGACATGACCGCCACGCTGAAGACCTTCCCTCTGAAGTTGAGGACCGTGGAAGAGTATGCGCGCAGCCTGATGGCGTAGGTTCGCCCCGACCTTTCGTTCAGGTGGCACGAGACCATCGGTAGAATGACAGTGCCCCCAACGGATTTCGCAAATGAACATGACGTCGTCAATCCTCGTGAAGAGCAACCTCGAGAGCGCGTGGGCGTTTCTCGCGGACGAGAGGAACGCGCCCCGATGGGACCGAAGCGTCGCGCGGGCGAACCTGGTCTCACCCCCGCCGCTTCGGCTGGGCTCGATCGTGGAAACCACCGCGCCGTCGGGGATGAAGCAAGTATTTCGCGTGGACGAGATGTCCGCGCCCCACGTGCTGCGGTTCAGCCTCTTGCGTTCCCGGTGGTTTCGCACGGCACAGCTCACGTTCACTCTGGCGCCCGTCGAGCATGCGGTACGGATCACGCACGACATCGCCGTGGCGTTTCGATTTCCATGGGCGATCCTCGTTCCCGTTCTCGCTCTCTTCAACAGGCGCGCGCTCGCGGTGGATCTGGACTCGTTACGGCGCGCCATCGACGAGGGCCACGACCTGACCGCGGCGGAGGGTTGATGTCTCACTGGATCGTCCTCGTCACGTTGCTGCTGTCTGCCGCGTTCGTACCGCAGGCCTCGTCGAACGCGAGTCTCGTGGTGACCGAGAAGAGCACGAGCTACGAGCTCACGGTTCCCACGAGCCGGCTCGTCCTGACGATCCCGAAGGACGAGCTCGCGCCGGCGAAGCTGGCGGCGGACCAGGGCAGCCCGCGCTATTTCTATTTCGAGGCCGCGACAAAGCTGGTCGCGGCATCCGGCTGGTTCGAGCCGGAGCAGTCGTTCAAGGGCATGTCGGCGTTCTGGAGCGGCGAGGAGAGCAATCTGATCAGGCAAGGCTTCCGCCCGGCGAGCGTCGCCCAGGAGCGCGTCGGCAGCTGGCAGGTCGTGCTCTACGACATCGCGCTGCCCGGCGGCGGCCGCAGCTCGAACATGCGCGCCGAGCTCGTGCAGGCCGGCACGTGGATCGATCTGCATCTGTCGGTCACCGGCCGGCAAACGGAAGAAGAAGGACGGAGCCGGCTGCGGAAGCTCCTGGGCACCCTGACGGTCACCGAACGATGAGCCACGCCGTGTGACACATACGCATGTCTATCATTCGAGTCAGCATCGACATCAGCGCGCCGCCGACGGTCTGCTTCGATCTGGCGCGCAGTGTGGACGCGCACGTCGAATCGACGCGCGGGACGAGCGAGCGCGCGGTGGCGGGCGTCACGACCGGACTGCTCGCGCTTGGTGACGAGGTCACGTGGCGCGCGCGGCACCTCGGCATCACCCAGGAACTGACGAGCCGGATCACGGCTTTCGATCGTCCGCGCCACTTTCGTGACGAAATGGTGAAAGGTGCGTTCCGTCGCCTGGTCCACGATCATCATTTCGACGACGTGCCCGCCGGCACTCGAATGGTGGACGCCTTCGACTTCACCGCGCCGTTGGGGTTTCTCGGGACGCTGGCCGACAGGTTGCTTCTCAGGGAATATTTGTCGCGGTTTCTCCGCCGGCGGGCGCAGGCTCTGAAGCAGTTGGCCGAATCAGACGCTGGCACACGCCTCGTCGGCCGTTAGACGGCGTGAGCCAGAGCCTTCGGACAACGCCGATCTTTGTTCGTCGTCATCGTCAGGCGGGGTGAGGTTAGCCCGAGGTAGTCAGGTCCAATGGATGATCGCATCATCCGTGTAGCGTCGGCGATTCGGTCAGACCGATATCGTGACGCGGACGCGATCTTTGCCGCTGGCTCACTCGTTCGAGGTGAGGGCACGCCGTTTTCCGATCTGGACCTGGTCGTGGTGTACCCGCAGCTCGCGTCCGCGTACCGCGAGTCATTCAGGTTCGATGGGTATCCTGTCGAGGCGTTTGTCCATGACCCGTCCACACTCGAGTATTTCTTCCTGGACGTGGACCGGCCGAGCGGCATTCCCACCTTGCCGCAAATGGTGGTGGAAGGCATCGAGATTCCCGGGCCCACCGACCTGTCGCGTGAATTGAAGCAGCGCGCGGCCGCAGTCATCGCGGCGGGGCCGCCCGTCCTCGACACGGACAGCGAACGGCAAAGGCGCTACTTCGTGTCCGACCTCCTGGACGACTTGCGAGCCCCACGATCCCGCGACGAACTCATCGCTACAGGCACTGTGCTCTACGAGCAACTCGCGGACTACCACTTTCGCCGATGCGGGTCGTGGTCGGCGAAAGGCAAGGCGATTCCTCGGGTGCTTCGGCAGGTGGATCCCACTCTGTGCGCCAGCTACAACGACGCATTCGCGGCGCTGTTTGTGCAGGGCGATCCGGGAGCCGTGATTCGATTGGCGGAAGAAATCCTGAAAGAGGCCGGCGGGCCGCTATTCGACGGATATCGGGCCGACGCTCCACCAACCTGGCGGCGTAACCAGAGATGAATTCGGCGGAGGCTTCGATTGCTACGGGACAAGTCCGTTGGCCACGAACATTAACAACGTCGGGTACTGGTCTGGCCTCGCGGCGTTCGCGGCGACCGCGGCGTACGGTCTCGTCCAGGTCCTGCAGGTCGCCGGCGTGCTCCGGTTTCCTGCGGACGAGATTCTGATCTACGCGACATCCCTCTGCATCGTCGTGCCGTTCGTCCTGGAGATGCTCGCGCTGCATCACCTGACGCCGCCGGACAAGCAGTTCTGGACGCATGCGTCACTGATCTTCACGATCATCTATGCGGTCTTCGTCAGTTCGAATTACGTTGTCCAGCTCGCCACCGTCATCCCCGCAAAACTGCGCGGGGAATCTGACGTCGTTCGAGTCCTGGAACAAACGCCACATTCGTTGTTCTGGGACTATGACGCCGTGGGTTATCTCGCGATGGGCCTGGCATGTCTCCTGGTCGTGCCGGCGATCAGCGGCGTCGGCTTTGAGCGCTGGGTCAGACGATCGCTCATTGCCCACGCGCTCGTCACCCCGCTCATCTGCATCGTCTACTTCTCGCCGACCTTCTCGACCAGGCTCCTGCTGCTCGGTTTTCCGTGGGCGATCACCGCGCCGTTGTTCATGTTGATGCTGGCGCTCATGCTGCGAACACGGTCGAGCATTCGTCCTCCGGCCTAACGTGACTCTGCCCTTCACGCAGGAACAGTTTCTCGACCTCTTTGGCGAATACAATCGCGCCCTTTGGCCTGTCCTTGTTGCGCTGTGGATCGCCACCACCTTCGCAGTCGTCCGGCTCTATCGCCCGTCTGGAAGCACATCGCGGCTCCTCGCCGGACTCCTCGCCGTTCACTGGGCGTGGTCTGGAACCGTGTATCACCTGATCTATTTCCGCCGAATCAATCCGGCGGCGGTTCTCTTCGGAACCGTGTTCCTCATCCAGGCGGCGTTGTTGGTCTGGCGCGGCGTGGGTCGGTCTCGGCTCACGTTCAGTCCGCAACGTTCCATTTGGGGAATCGCCGGCACGATCCTCATCTTCTATTCACTTGCGTATCCCGCCGCCGGCCTGATGTTCGGTCTTCACGCTCCTCGATTTCCGAGCTTCGGTGTCCCTTGCCCGACGACCCTGCTCACCGCAGGCCTATTGCTCCTGGCTCCTCGGAACGAGGCACGCGTCCTCGGCCTGATCCCGATCCTCTGGGCCGCGATAGGCGGCTCTGCGGCGTTCATCCTCGGCATTCCGCCCGACCTGGCGTTGCCGGTGGCCGGCGCGATTCTCCTGGGGTACGTCCTCACCGCGAGCAGAGACATGGTCGCACAGTGTTAGGAGGTCATTCGATGAGCAGACAGTTTGTGAAGGACGCTTTTGGCTGGGGCTTCTGGTGTGGCTGCTGATCGCGGTTGCCGGCGACTACCTCTTCATCGTCAAAGCGTTCAAGCCGCCCGACGGCTATTACAAGTTGGACGTCTATCTCTACTACGCGCTGACGTTCGCGATCCCGCTGTTTGCTGGCTGGAGAATGCGTCGTCCAGCTCGATAACGAGGGGTCTGGTCATGAACATTTGGCCTTACCTTCGGCCAGTCATCCTGCTCTTCGTGGCGTGCAGCCTGCTTGCGGGGTGCGGCTCGAGTCCGGCCTCGCCGGAGAACAACGCCGCCAACATCGTTCAGACCGGGCCGCAGGTCCTCAGGATCGTTTTTCAGGGGCCATGCGCCGGACTCGGGCAGGGCGTGCTTCCGCTCGTCTACACGCGCATCAATGTCGCGGCGAGCGCGAACGAATGGGTCGCGACGGCCGCCGGCAGCGCATCAGGCGACGTCGAGGCGCGGTTTCACCAGTCCGGCGCGAACGTGATTGCCGGCGCGATCTCGGTTGCCGGGACCATCACCGGAACCGCCATTCATCTTCCGGAACTGTTTTCGGGCCCGGCGTGGAATCTGCGGGTGACGTTCAACGGGCAGGCATCGCTGCAAGGCACCGCGTTCGTGGCTGGAGTGTTCGGCACGACGGCGCCCGGACTCGACGGCAGCGGCAGCGGAACGTTGACGCTGACGGACGCCGCCGCGAACACATGCACCGGCGGCGCGTTCTCGTGGTCGATCTTCCCTGAGCAAGCGAAATGAGCGCGGGCTTCGAGGCCTAATCAGAGAGACCATGCCTCGCCACATCATCTACACACCCAAAGCCGCCAAACCGCCCGCCACCTACAGTCAGGCGGTCAGAGCGGCAGGACTGATCTTCGTGTCCGGCACAGCCCCGGTCGATCCCGCGAGCGGGCAGATCAAGGGCGCCACGATTCAGGAGCAGACTCGTCAGTGCTTGACGAACATCGCGGCCATCCTCGAGGAGGCGGGCAGCGCGCTCGACAAGATCGTGAGCGCGACGATTGTCCTGGCAGACGAGGAGGACTTCGCCGGCATGAACGAGGAATGGCTGCGGTGGTTTCCTGTCGATCCGCCCGCCCGGCAGGGCGCGAAACTGCCCGTGAAGGTTCCTGGGCTCAAGGTGTCCATCGCGGTCATCGCCGAGGCGTGACAGCCGAACTGCGGTAGAGTCGCGCATACACGAGCGCGATGACCATGACCCGGACGACGGCAACGCCGCGCCACGCGCGTTTCGTGCGCGTGACGCACTGGCTCACGGCGATTGCATTTCTTGCGCTGCTCATCACCGGCGTCGAAGTGCTCCTCTCCCACCCGCGCTTCTACTGGGGCGAAACCGGCAACGTCAACACGGCCCCGCTGTTCACGATTCCCGTGCCCTCGTCGCGCGGGACGGTGCCGACGGGCTACAAGTACGTCTTGCCGGACCAGAACGGGTGGAGTCGCTTCCTTCACTTCCAGGCCGCGTGGCTCGCGCTGATAACGGGCGTCTGGTACCTGATCGCAGGCTTGCGCACTGGTCACTTCGGGCGCAATCTCGTGCCTACGAAGCCGGATCGTTCCTGGCGCGCGCTCGGCTCGAGCCTCGTCGAACACGTGCGCCTGAAACGGTCCGCGTTCGGCGATCTCTCGTCGTACAACGCGCTGCAGCGCCTCTCGTATCTGCTCGTCGTCTTCGTGCTGTTCCCGCTCGTCATCTGGACCGGTCTCGCGATGGCGCCGGCGTTTACCGCCGTGTTTCCGTGGACCGTGACGAGCCTCGGCGGGCGCCAATCGGCACGAACGATTCACTTCTTCGTCACGATTGCGCTCGTGCTCTTTACGCTCGTTCACGTCGTGATGGTCATCCTTGCGGGATTCGGCCCGCGCGTCCGCGCCATGATCACCGGCGCCTCGGAGACGCCCTCGTGAAAACGATCACCCGCCGCTCGCTCCTGCTTGGAGGCCTCGTCGCCGGTACTGGAGTCGCGGGCGCGGCGCTCGCCTCGACCGGCCGCCGCTTCGGCTTGATTCCGCCCGACTGGCGCTCGATCTACGGCCCGGGCGAGACGCTGTCCTACGCGGCCCATCGTCTGTTCGGCCGCAACGCCCACGCGCGCGAGTTCCCGCGCAGCATGATCTCGGCGAAGCCGTTCGCGAACAGCATCGCGAAGCCGACCGAAGCCTTCACGCGTCATCAATCGGAGAACTTCATCAACTGGCGGCTCGAGGTCGATGGTCACGTCGCGCGCAAGACCTCGCTCTCGATCGCCGACCTGCGCGCGATGGAGCGGCGGTCGCAGATCACCGAGGTGGTCTGCGAGGAGGGCTGGTCGTACGTCGCGGAGTGGACCGGCACGCCGCTCGCCGCGGTACTCAATTCAATCGGCGTGCGCCCGGACGCGCGCTGGATCGTCTACTACTCGTCTGATCCCGATTGGTGGGAGAGCATCGACCTCGACGAAGCGATGCACCCGCAGACGTTGCTCGCCTGGGAAATGAACGGCGCCGATCTGCCCGTGCCGTTCGGCGGCCCGCTGCGCCTGCGCGTGCCGCGCCAGCTTGGCTACAAGAGCGTCAAGTTCGTCGACCGCATCGTCGTGACGGACTCGCTCGATGGATTTGGCGACGGCAGCGGGCAGTCAGCGGCGAACTACGGGTACGCGTGGTGGGCAGGGATTTAGAAGGCAGTGCTCGTGAGTTCTGGCGACGGCTCGATCGTCGTTGGTGGACCTGGCTCTTTGCAGCTTGCGGACTGTTGATTCTGTTGTTGTTCGCGCTTCCAAGCCTGGTCAATCCTTGCGGCAACGAGAAGCTCGCCGAGTATCCATCGCCGGACGGCAAGCTCAAGGTCATCGTCTTCGAGCGCGACTGTGGCGCGACCACGAGTTTCAGCACTCAGGCGTCGATCGTTCCAACACGGGCGGGAATGCCAGGCGGCAGCGGCAATCTGTTCATTGCCGACGCGGATCACGGCAGCGCGCCGCCGGGCGACGGTGGAGGCCCAGAGTTGCGCGTCCGATGGATCGACGAGCAGACGGTGGAGTTGGCTCATCATGCCCTGGCTCGAGTGTTCAAGTCCGAGCCGACACTTGGCGGCGTGCGTGCGACGTTCACGACGTTTCGTTGACTGAGGCCGGCGGCGGTATGAAGCCCGCGAGCATTTCGTTGTTGAGTGCCTTGGCGATCCTGGTCGCCACGGCCGCTCCCGATATCCGGCAGGCCAGTCCCGGCAGCGCAGCGCCGCAGCGCGGAACTGTCGAGTGGCGGATCGAACACCTCGCTGGCGTCAGAGTCGAGGACGTCAAGCATCTCCTCGCCTCGTTGAAGCAGAGTGTTGCGGCTGGCGACCGGAAGGCCGTGTGTGCGCTCGCGACGTACCCTCTTCGCGTCCTTCCACTCGCAGAACGCGAGATCCCGAGCGCGGCTCGCTGTGTCAGCCAGTACTCGCGCATCTTCAGCGGCGAGGTCGTGTCCGCCGTGGCGAAGCAGCGGTTTGAAGACCTCTTCGTCAGCTGGCAGGGCGTGAGAATCGGCGACGACGAGATCGAGATCTGGATGGCTGGGGTCTGCCGCGACCCGGACTGCCGGCAGTACGACTTCCGGATGATCAGTGTGAACAGTCCGACGTTTCTCGACGCTGCCGCGCGGGGCGTGCAGGTCCGCGACGTGCTGAGCGGGCCGTTGGCGTCTCCGGCATGGACCACGCGTCCCGGCCCGCCATCGGCCAGGGAGCTCGAGTGCACAAGCTTCAGTTATTTGTTCTGGTCCACGTCAGTAAAAGACGGGGTCCCGTACGCAACAAGAATCGGGATGCGCGAACATCTTGATCCTCTCCCGTTCCGAGTCTCGCCCGGTCGCGATCGTGCGGGCGATCGCTGGGCCGTGCCCGTTTCTGACGGATGGATCGTGGGTTTCAGCCTCGGTGAGTTCGGTGGAGGCCTCTGGTGGTTCAACCGGAACGGCACCACGAGCCGGCGGATTCGACCCGGTCCGACCGCGCCAGCGAATCCGGCCGATCCGTTCCGGGCGGAGAATGTCCTGGGTCTGCCCACCGTCGGCGGTGAGCAACTCGTGCTGATGGGTTTGGACCACCTCACGGGGCGTTCCGGGCGAGTCTTCCGGTTGGTTCAAAGCAAGACTGACTGGACGCTCGAGCCGGTGGCGGTGCTCGATGCAGAGCCTGACGTCTGGCTCATCGACGGAAATCGGCTGCTGATCCTGACTGAGTCCGCGTTGTGGTCCGTAGAGCCAGGAGGCGTCGTCACCCAGCTCCATCAAAGCCGCATCGGCGAATTGTCGGCGAGCGCGATGGTCCGCGCCCCTGATGGCGGCATTTACGTCGGCTTGCGGCACTACGTCGTGAAGCTCGATCAATCGAACGGCCAGTGGCGCGAGACATGGTTCGCTCCGTCCGTCTGCGCGACCGTGGAGATGAAAGAGAATCGATGTGAGTGCGGCGGGTAGGATTTCCCAGGAGGCACGATGGGCCGTTTCTTGAACGCGTTAAAGGTTGGCGTCGCGAGCTACAAAGAGGCCACTGGCCCGGGTGAGTACCAGATCGCCGGCAGAACGATCCGATGTCCGCATTGCGAGCATCAGAAGTTCATCCTGGGGCGCGCGCTCATGAATTCGGCGGGCGCCACGTTTCTCAATCTCGACTGGGCGGATCCGTCGGCGACGACGCTCATCTGCGCGGAGTGCGGCCGGATTGAGTGGTTTGCCCAGGAGCCTGAGCGAACATGAACATTGCACGCGTCATCGTCGCAGCACTCGGCGCATTCATCGCCTACTTTGCCCTGGGTGGTCTTTTCTTCACCAATCCCGCGATGCGGGCGGAGTTCATGAAGTACACAGCGGTCTACCGATCGCAGGAGGCCATGAAAGGCGTCATGCCGCTCGGCATGCTGGGCATGCTGATCTCGATGCTGGCGCTCGCCGTGATCTTCGCCATGATTCACCCGACGGGCGCCGGCCTGTCGGCGGGTGGGGAGTACGGGCTCCTGATCGCCGCGTACGCGCTCGGCTCGTTCGTCCTCCACAATCACGTCAATTTGAACATCGGGAGCCGGCTGACGCTGTTCCAGGCGGTCGCGTACTCCATCGAATGGGTGGTCGTCGGCGTCGTGATCAGCGCGATCTATCGCGGCTGAGCGCTGCCGCTCATCCCAGGTGCTTCTTGAGCGGATCCCAGTAGTTCGCTGTCCATCCCTCGGCGAGGTGCTGTGCCTCGCCATTCGGAAATGCCCGGTGCTCGAACGAGATCGTCGTCTGCCCGCCGCGCTCGGCGAGCTCGAATCGAGCGATCGAGTACACGCCGGCGTCCCAGTTGGCCACGCGCCAGGCCTGCACGATCCGTTGGGACGGCACGAGGTCGAGGTGACGTCCGACGATGTGTCCGGCAAAGAGCGAGAAGCTGTCGCCGGCGGCCTTGCCGATGATCGCCGGCGGCGCGTTCTTGACCGTGCTGAACGTGGTCATCCTGGTGAACTGGACCGGATCGGTCAGCGCGTCGTAGACGCGCTTTGCGGTGGCGTTGAACGTGACGACTTGATGGATCGCTTCGTCGTTGCGCGTCACGTCGTCGCTTCCGTGGGCAAGCGCGCGCGGCAGCAAGTCGCTGCCGAGATAGAGCGAAGCGAGGCAGAGCGGGAGTTCGCGGCGTGACAGTGATCTGGACATGATGGTTCCGGCTCCTTGAACGATGACTTCAGCGCGGCGTTGGAGCACTCATGAATGCCTCGAGACCTTCGAGGCATTCCCGCCATCCGCGGTCGTGCATGTCGCGCGTGGCCGCATCGGCGATTCGCTCGTGAACGACCACGACGTCGGTCGCGTTGTCACGGCTTTCGAATCGCACGGTCACGCGCTCGGCGGTCTCCTGTGGTTCGACGCGCCACGTGTAGACCAGCAGGGATGGGGGCTCGACGCGCTCGAACTCTCCGGCGATCCACAGAACGCGACCGTCCGGCAGCCGATTGGCGATTCGATACCGGCCGCCGACTCGGGCATCGACTTGCGCATCGAGACACTCGACGCCTGCCGGCCCCCACCATTTCAAGAGGTGAGCCGGCTGCGTCCACGCGTCGAACAGACGCTCGGGAGACGCGCGAATCGTTCGGCGAACGACCAGCGTGATCATGGCGTTTCGACGTACTTCGCGAGGGCCTCCAGCGTGCCCTGCCAGAAGCCCCGATAGTGCTCGAGCCACGCATCCACCGTCTTGAGCGGTCTCACGTCCAGCGAGCAGTGATGGACGCGGCCGTCGACGGTTCGTCGAACCAATCGCGCCTGCTCGAGCACCCGGATGTGCCGGGAGACGGCCGGCAGAGACATGTTGAACGGTGCGGCGAGGTCGGTGATCTTCGCCGGTTTCCGGGCGAGATGCGCCAGCAGCGACCGGCGGGTCCGATCGGCCAGGGCGTGAAACAGCAGATCGAGGCGATCGTCGCCGGACACGCGCGCGGCGGGTTGAACGGCCATGACCGTTCAATTGTAAACAAACTTGTTAAATATTAAAGTCCTCGATGGCGGCACAATGCCCCGACGGTCGTGCGGTCTGACCAGCTTGCAGCCGGCGCCGCCTGATGCGATGCTGAGCCGCCAAGTGAGTTGGGTGAGGTGATTCGAATGGATATCGGAATGTTTGGCCGCGGTTACGTGGTTGGTTGGGGCACGCTGGCACTCATCAACGCCGGACTTGCGCAGGCCAAGGGACGGAGCCGTCTTGCGTGGTTCCTCGCCTCGCTTCTCCTCGGTCCGATCGCCACGTTCATCATTGTGGTCACTGACAATCCGCCCCCCAAGGAGGCCGCGTGAAGACCGTGACACGTCGGCCCGTGCTCCGGGTCTAGTACCGATTGAGGTGACCGATGGGTGTGCTTGTTCGACGAGCTTCGATCGTGGCGGTTCTTGCGCTTCTCGTCGGCGGCACGGCACGCAGCCAGCAGCGTTACGGTGGTGTCGTCGATCGAATCGTCGAGGCGTGGAAGACTGCTGACGTCGTCTGCCTCGGCGAGGACCACGATCGCTTCTACGATAACGAGCTCCGGATTGCGGTCGTCAGGCATCCGGCGTTCCCGCAAATCGTGGGGGCGGTCGTCGTCGAGATGGCGAATCCGATACATCAGGATCTACTCGATCGCTTTGCGCTCGACGGCGCGGAAATGTCTCGGGAAGAGTTGGCGCCGATCTGGCGAGATGCGACCAATCCCGAAGTCTGGGAGAGTCCGATTTACGAACAGCTCCTCCGGGCCATTCACGACGTGAATGCGAAGCTGCCACGCAGTCAGCGCGTCAGGATTCTGGCTGGCGACAGCAAGGTGGACTGGTCGAAGATCGCCCGCGGCGAAGACCTCGTCCCGTTCATGAATCGTGGCGGCAACATCCGGGAGATCATCGCGACTCAGGTCCTCGACGCGCATCTCAAGGCCCTGGCGATTTACGGAGCCGGTCACTGCAACAAGCTCGGCACGGGTTTTCCCGGAGAGCTCGCGGGTCGGTACGGCAAGGAGAAGTTCTGGTCGATCTCGCCGCTCATCAGGACGACGGGTGTGGAGAAGGGCCGCGTCCTCTTCGGTCTGGGTGCGGAGCCCGCTTACGTCCTTATCGCCGGATCGCGCTGGGAAGCCACACCCGTTGACGATCTCCTGTTGCCAGCGCTGGCCCGTTTCCGCATGGGCCAGGTCTACGATGCCATCGTGTATCACGGCGACGTTCTCGATCGCGTCGTCCCGGCGGACATGGATATCTTCAGAGCCCGCATGGGTCCCGAACTCGATCGGCGCGCCAGGATCCTTGCCGACGCGATCAGGATTCGAAAGAACTAGAGGCCGAGAATCGGGCCACCGCGGGACTATTGGAACATGGCGCATTTCCCGGAGTGGGGAACGTATAGATGGGGGATGGCGACCGTGCTGGCGGTGTCCGCGGCCTATGTGTGTTTGGGGATCGTCGGGCACGGAACGATGCGTCTGGTCGCTGGTCCGGCTCGCGTCGACGGACTCGCTCGTCGGCCTGGCTTCGGTCGGGGTGACGTCTCGGTGCTCACGATCGTCGTAGCCCTGCTGGCGGCAGCGTGCGGCAGGGGACCTCAGCAACCGACCGTCCCAACGACCGTCCAGACGGGGCAACGGATCGTGACGCAGATTCGTGGCACAGTCGCGGACTCGGCGTTCAGGCGGCTGGCTGGCGTGAAGGTGGAGATCGTAGATGGCCCGAACGCCGGAGTGTTTGCCATCAGCGACAGCAACGGCGCGTTGTCGTTTGCAGGAACGTTCGCCGGAGTCGTCACATTTCGTGCGACGAAGGACGGATACCTGCCAGCGACTCAAGCCCTGGACGTGCAGTCGCTCTGCGGTCCGTGTGATGCGCGCATCGCGTTCGGAATGGAGGCTGCCGACACGGTCCTGCGAATCGAGCCCGGCGACTACACGCTGACCTTCGTGGCCGACGACGCCTGCACTGGCATTCCGGGCGAATTGCGGACGCGAACCTACGCGGCGACCGTCACTAAATCTTCCGGGTTTCCGGGCGGATTGGACGTCCGTGTGGCCGGCATGTTGTACGAGCACGGCTGGTTCGTGATCGGAATCAGCGGCAACTATCTCGCCACCGAAGACGATAGCTACCCGACCATTTTCGAGCCCCTCCCTCAGTCCACGTACTTGGGGATCGACTTCGCCATCCAGACGACGCTCTCAGGAGCGACCGGGTCCGGGATTTCCATTCAGTTCCCCGGCACGTTTGAGTATTGCGCCTTGAGATCCGGGTCGCTCGACATCCGGTTCTGCGAGTTCGTCCCGGCCGCCAACCTGGTCGCACACGACAGATGTTTTGCTGACCATCACCGCCTTGTTCTCGAACGGCGCTAGGATACCGGCGTGAGCCAACCGTTCCACGTGTACCGCGTGAACCTGCCGGAAGGTCTCACGGACGTCGTCTCATATCTTCCGGAAGACATCGTGTTCAACTCGGGTCTCGCCGGAGAGGCGATGATCGCGACACACGCGCCCGAGTTGCCCGAGCTGCAGGCGGAGGCGCGCAGGCAACACTCGGGTTGGGTGTACGTCATTGACGCGCGGACACCGACGCCTGCAGGCGACGTTCCGCCCTGGGACATCCTTGGCAGGTTCGAAGGGAGAGACGGAGCGATCGTTCCGCGGTCTTATCAGCCGAACCCGAACCACACACTGTGTTCGTCGAACGGGCTGTTCCAACTCGACTCCAGACTTTACAAACAGCTCCTCGAACGAGTCATGACATCTGCTTCCGGATCGTCCTAGCGCCATGCGACCCCTTCGATTTTTCATTCGCGCGCCATTGCTCCTCGTGCCGCTCAGCGCCGCGATGGCCCTCGAGGCGCAAGTCAAACCAGAGATCGCCAAGCGCTACTTCGAGGAAGTCACGAAGCTCTGCGAGCGAGACGCGGGCCGGCTGTGGGGCGTGTCGCTCTGCGGTCCGCTGGTGATCGTTGACCAGGCGACCGGAACCCGCGCCACGAGCCAGCCGGAACCGGAGGGGCCGCCACCACGCTTTTCAGGATTTGCGGACGGTCCCGTCTCGTGGGGCGGGGTGCGATGGTTCGCATATCCCCTGTCCATGCTT
Organism: Vicinamibacterales bacterium; assembly: GCA_035279905.1. Classification (GTDB taxonomy): domain Bacteria; phylum Acidobacteriota; class Vicinamibacteria; order Vicinamibacterales; family SCN-69-37; genus DATEGZ01. The sequence goes on along the minus strand of DATEGZ010000116.1, from coordinate 28,623 downwards.
CCGGCGAACGATGCCGAGGCACGCCAGCAGATATTGCTCCACGGGCTGTTTCATCGCATTCAGCCCGAGCTGGGGCTCGTCACGAGCGACGGCTATAACGAGCATCTCGATACGCTCGAAGGCCGAGTCTGGATGCAGCTCGAATGGCGGGCGCTCCGCCGGGCGGTCCAGTCGAGCGGGAGTGATCGGGCCGAGGCGATCGCCGACGCGCTAGCCTTCAGGCGCGAGCGCCGCCGGCTCTTTCCCGGCGCGGCGGACAACGAGCGGCGCGAGGAGATTCGCGAGGGGCTGGCCTCCTACACCGGCATTGCTGCCTGGGCCAGTTCGCCCGCGGATGCCCACCGTGCCGCCGCGTCAGCACTCGCAGGAGGCGAATTGCAGACGTCCTTCGTCGGAAATTTCGAAGCCGCGTCCGGACCCGGCTACGGTGTGCTGCTGGACGATCTCCTGCCGGGATGGCGCCGGCAGGTTCGTGCGACTTCGGACCTTGGTGACTTGCTCGCCTCCGCAGTCAACCGGCCACCGACGACGGAACTTGCCGCGGCCGCGGCGCGCTACGATGGGGCCGCGCTGCGAACGAAAGAGGAGGCCCGCGATCGGGCGCAGCAGGCCCGCGTCGCCGAGTTGCGTCGGCGTTTCGTCGACGGGCCCGTGCTGACGATGCCCGCCGCGGGCAGCGGGACCAGCAACACCATGGACTCCGTCGGTATTGCGGGGGTGGGCACGGTGCTCTTTCACAATTTCACCCTGTCCGCGCAGTGGGGTCGCTTCACCGCAAACAACGGCGTCTTGCGTTCGGCCGATGGGACGGCGTTGTCCGTCCCGGTGACAAGGCCGCTCGAAGGCGCCACGCTGCAGGGCGACGGCTGGAGCGTCACGCTGAACGCGGGATGGGTCGTGCGTCCGGCCGCGCGATCTGGTTCATTTGTCATCGTTCGCGAGAGATGAACCGCCCACCGTTCCACGTGTACCGCGTGAACTTGCCGGAAGGTCTCACGGATGTCGTCTCATATCTTCCGGAAGACATCGTGTTCAACTTGGGTCTCGCCGCAGACGCGATCATCGGCCGTTGCACCGAGTTGCTCGGAAACGGAGTGTCGATCACTGCCGACAACTTTCAACCCAACAGGCGTTTTGTGGATCTTCTTCATCACGTGATCGCGACCCACGCGCCCGGGTTGCCCGAGCTGCAGGCGGAGGCGCGCCGGCAACACTCGGGTTGGGTGTACGTCATTGATGCGCGGACACCCACGCCGGCAGGCGACGTTCCACCGCACGACATTCTTGGCAGATTCGGAGTGAGACACGGAGCGGTCGTTCCGCAGTCCTACGAGCCGAACGCGAACCACAGGCTGTTTTCGTCGAACGGGCTGTTCCAACTCGACTCCAGGCTTCACAGTCGGCTCCTCGAACGAGTGTTGGCATCTGCTTCCGGATCGTCCTAGCGCCATGCGACCGCTTCGCTATTCCATCAACGTCACCCTGGACGGGTGCTGCGATCACCGCGTCGGGATCGCGGACGAAGAGCTCCATCGTCACGCGGTCGAAAACCTCGCGCAGGCCGACGCCCTCATCTTCGGCCGCGTGACGTATCAAATGATGGAAGCGGCGTGGCGGCTGGAAACTCGGACCATCACGATGCCCGAGTGGACGGAACCTTTCGCCCGGACGATCGATGCGGCAAAGAAATACGTCGTGTCGAGCACGCTTGATCGGGTCGACTGGAACGCGGAGCTCGTGCGCGGGGATCTGGGAAAAGCGGTGCTGGAGCTCAAGCGTCAGCCGGGCCGGGGACTGTTTGTCGGAGGCGTGAAGCTTGCGCTCGCGTTGACCGAGCTGGAATTGATCGATGAGTACGAGTTCGTCGTGCACCCGAGGCTCGTGGGCCGCGGACCGACGTTGTTCGCCGGGCTCTCGAGGCAGGTCGACTTGAGGCTCGTGAGCCGGCTCGAGTTCGGCTCGGGAGCGGTGGTGCTGCGGTATGAGCCGAAACGGTAACGACCGACGAATCCTGAGCGGTGTCGCTCTTCTTGTTCTGCCCCTGGCCCTCGCCGTCGCGGCGCAGGGCCGGCCGCAAACGCCATGGACGAAGACGCTGGAGGCCATCGACCGTGCCGTAGCGACGTCGAAAGTGCCGGGGCTGGCCGTGGCGGTGACCGATCGCGAGAAAACGCTGGGCGTGTTCACGCACGGCTACGCCGACCTCAAGACGCAGAAGCCGATCACGGCGGATTCGCTCTTCGAGATCGGATCGATTTCGAAATCGTTCACGGCCATCGCCATGATGCAGCTCGCCGACGAAGGGCGGTTCGATCCGCAGGCGCCGATCGCCACGTACCTGCCGTGGTTCGAGATCAAGTCGCCGTTTGGTCCGATCACGGGGCATCACGTGCTCACGCACACCGCCGGGCTGCCGAACTATCGAGCGGATCTGGCGTCGATGCCATTTGCCGTGTACTCGCTGCGCGATTTCGAGCCGTCGTACGCACCCGGCGCGCACTTCTGGTATTCGAATCTCGGGTATCAGATGCTCGGCTACGCGCTCGAGCGAATCGAAGGCGCACCCTATCCGTCGATCATTCAGCGCCGCATCTTCGATCGCGTGGGCATGCGATCGAGCGTGGCCGCGATCGACGATCGCCTTCGCGCGAAGCTGCCGGTCAGCTACGAACGCTGGCCGTTCACCAATGAGTTCGTCGAGGAACCCTGGTTCGAGTACTCCGCCGCTGACGGCAGCGTCGTCTCGACGGCCGCCGACATGGCCGCGTACGCTCGCGTGTTGCTCAATCGCGGCGCGGTCCCGCAGGGCAGGCTGCTCTCCGAGCGGGCGTTCGATCAGCTGACGATGCCGGCGCTCGAGAACTACGCGTACGGGCTGCGTGTGCGCACGGTCGACGGCGACACGGAAATCCAGCACAGCGGGTCGATTGCGGGCTTCGGTAGCGTGCTCGCTGTGCGCATGGACGACGGATTCGGCGTGGTGATGCTGGGCACGGCCGGGATCGACGTTGCGGTCGGGCAGTGGATCGTGAGCGCCATGAGAGCGACCGTTCGGAATCAGCCCGTGTCGGAGTTGAAAGCGCCGCCCGCGGCGCCGGTGGACGCATGGGCGGGCACGTACGTCGCCCGCGACCGGCGCGTGCTGGAGTTCTCGGTCGACTCGTCGGATCGAGCCAGGCTCATGCTCAAGCGCGGCGAGCGCCAGGTGCCGCTCACGCGCGTGGGCGCCGACGCGTTCCGCGCGTCCGACGAGGAAGCAACTGAGTTTCCTTACACGTTCGAGCGCGGCGACGGCAAGGTCGTCGCGGTCGCGCACGGCAGCGACTGGTACACACGCGGCACCTACACCGGGCCGGCGTCGTTCGACGTGCCGCCCGAGTACGCCGCCTACGCCGGCCGCTACAAGAATCACAACCCCGAAGACGGCCCGTTGCGCGTGTTCATCCGCGGTGGATCGCTGATGATCGCCGGCGGCGTCAACGACGGGGGCCGAAAGCTCGTGCGCGTCGGCGCGGCCACCTTCCGGCCCGAGACGCCCGATTACAATCCCGAGCGCTACGTGTTCGACTCGATCGTCGAAGGCCGTGCATTGCGGGTGCTCGTGTCCGGGATGCCGATGTATCGCGTAGAGTGAGGTCGTGACCCGCACAAAACGGCTGAACCATGAGCCACCGGCCGTGACCGCGAAGCTCGGCTGGCGGTACCACCACCTCGGGATTCCGCACGCGCAGCCGCGTGCCGGGGAGCATCACGTCGCGCACCTCGGCGTGCACGTCACGGGGTTTGAGACCAGCCCGTTCGGGATCGAGTGGATGCGGTTCGAGCCGCATTGCCAGGTGCCCGAGATCGTCAGGCGCGTGCCGCATCTCGCCTTTACCGTGGACGATTTGGACGAGGCCCTGAAAGGCCGGGAGATCTTGATCGCGCCGAATGAGCCGTCGCCCGGCGTCCGTGTGGCGTTCATCCTCGACGATGGCGCGCCGGTGGAGCTGCTGGAGTTTTCATGCCGTTCGTAGCCATCGGCGGCGGGTCGAAGAACTCGCTGTCACAGTGCCAGAAGCCGACGGGATGGGTCGGGAGGCTGGTGCTGTGGTCGATGAACCGCCGGCACTCGGGCGTCACCGACTGGGGTCTCGCGCAGATCTCGATCGGCGCCCGCGACACGATCCTCGACGTGGGCTGCGGCGGCGGCCGGACACTGACCAAGCTGGCGGCTGCGGCGAGCGGCGGCATGGTCCATGGCATCGACTACTCCGCGGAAAGCGTGGACGAAGCGCGGCGCACGAACCGGGAGTTGATCGAGCGGGGGCGCGTGCGTGTGCAGGAGGCGTCGGTCTCGAGCCTGCCGTTCGCCGACGGGACGTTCGATCTCGTCACCGCGGTCGAGACGCATTTCTGGTGGCAGGACGCGAACGCTGGCATGCGCGAGATCTGCCGCGTGTTGAAGCCGGGCGGCCGGCTGGCGATCATCGCGGAGTTCTACAACGGTGGAAAGCACGTCAAGTATGTCGCGAAGCTCGCGCAGGTCAGCACGATGGCGATTCTCGATGTCGACCAGCACCGTGCGTTGTTCGCGAACGCCGGCTTCACCGACGTTCGCGTCGTCGAGGAACCACGCAGAGGCTGGATCGTGTGCACCGGCGTCAAACCTGTTTCGTAATATTCCGCGCGATGTCCCGCGCTGACTTCGACGCGATGGCCCTCTTCGACGCGATGGACGCGCAGCGAATCGCGCGCGGGCTCAGCTGGCGCCAGGTCGCGGACCAGTTGTGGGATCAGTCGGCGGTCCTCAACCAGCGCCGGCAGGATCATCCGATCAGCCCGTCCACGCTCACCGGCATCGCCAAGCGCCGCGACACGACGTGCCAGCACGCGCTGTTCATCCTCCGGTGGCTCGGAAGATCGCCGGAGAGCTTCATCGCGGGCACGGCGATCGACGCGCCACTGCCGGCGGCAGGATCCGACCGGCGCCTGCGATGGAATCTCACGGCGCTGTACGCCGCAGTTGACGCGCGCCGGCGCGAGCGCGGCTTGTCCTGGACGGAGCTCGCCCGCGTGATCCGCTGCGGGCCGAGCCAGCTCACCGGCATCCGGACCGCGCGCTACGCCATCGGCATGACGCTCGCGATGCGCATCGTCCAGTGGCTGGGTGAACCGGCCAGCGCGTTCATCGACGCGGCCGAGTGGTAGCGCGGTTACCTGCCGCCGAAGCCCGAGCCCGGCTTCTCGTATTCCTTGCGAGGCGGCGCAAAGATGTCGAGCACGCGCGCGCCTTCCGCGCCCGCGCGCATCATGTGCGGCACGTTGCCCGGCGTGCGCCAGAAGTCGCCCTTGCGCACCGGAATCTCCTCGTCGCCCTGCACTCTGACGGCCGATCCTTCGAGCAGCACGCCCCACTGTTCTTCGGGATGATGGTGCAGCCGTCCCACAGCGTTCGGCTCGAGAATCACCACGGACAACATCGCGTGCTCGCCGGGAAAGATGCGCGTCGTGAGCCCGGGGGCGAGCTCGCGAAACAGCCCATCCTCGGGATGGTTGAAATTGTGAAACTCCTTTTTCTGATCCGTCACTTCGTCCTCGAATCCTGTGTGGCGCGCGGCCCGTACGGGCTCTCGTAGCGTCCTTCGCGGATCGCCTTGAGCATCTCGTCCTCACGCGCGAGCTGGGCGCGAACGGCGGCGATCAACGTCCCTGCCGCCGACGCCGGAAATGATACGACGCCGTCGTCGTCACCGACGACGATGTCGCCCGGAGAAATCACCGCGCCGCCAACCGATACGGGCGCGTTGATGACGCCAGGGCCGTTCTTGTACGGGCCGCGATGAATCACGGCGCGCGCGAAACACGGAAAGTCGGACGCGCGGAAGGCGGCGACGTCGCGAATGGCTCCGTCGATGACAAACCCCGCGGCGCCCCGCCGCTCGGCGATGTCCCGCATGATCTCGCCGATGAGCGCCCGCGTCTCGTCACCGCCGCCGTCGACGACGATCACGTCGCCGGGTCCGGCCAGCTCGAGCGCCTGATGAATCGCGAGGTTGTCGCCTGGGCGCGTTCGCACGGTGAGCGCCGTGCCGGCCATGCGCCCGGATCGATGAAACGGCTGGAGCCCGACCACACCGGCAAGCCGCTCGAGGTTGTCGCTGATCACGGACGTCGGCGCGTGCTTGAACGCGTCGAGGAGCGCGGGCGCGACCCTGGGCACGCTCGCAGAGACGGTCACAATCGACATGAGGCAGTCGCTCCTGGTGAGGCTACTTCGATAGAGCCTTGATATCGTCGTACGTCTTGATCTTGCCCGCAGCGTACGCGGCGAGAAATTCTTTCATGGGCGCGAGCATCTCGTCGATCTCGGGAATCGCCTGGCTGCTCGGCGAGGCGGCCGCAGACATCCGCACCGTCATCTTGTCGAAGGCCCGGATGAACACGCTCGTGTCGTCGAGCGGCAGCGTCGTGACGCTGTCGTAGAACGCTTTGTACTTGCTGTCGCGGAACAGGTACTGCTCGACGTTCGAGCAATAGAACGCGGTCACGCTCAAGTGCCGGCTCCTGAGGTACTCGCCGACCGCACGAATCGCTTTCGGGCCCGCGAAATCTCCGACGACCGGGACGATGAGGTTGCGTTCCTGGAGATGTTTGACGAAGAGAAAGCGGTCCTCCGACGCGAGGTAGCTCTGCTGGCGTCCATCGTCGTCCGTGGCCGAGAGCAGCGTGGCCATCGTCGCCCAGCCGCGCCGGCCGGGATCGGTGACGGGCGGTCTGGGCCCCACGTAGGTCAGGAGCGGTCCGCCTTCGTAGAAGGTGGAGTAGAGGTGTTTGAGCGTGGTGTCGTCTTTGTCGTTCAAGAGCCCGGGGAACCGCGCGTGCAACGACGCGATCGCCGCGTCCTCGTGACTGATTCGGAGCGACTTGCTGGGATCGATCGGCAGGTACGCCCGCAGCATCGTCGTCACGTCGGTGTTCGCGGCGAGATTCGGAGGACGCGGGCGCGCGAAGATGTAGGACAGAAAATCCGCGCGCGTCGCGGATGCTTCGAACGCCAGCTTGTACATCAGGTGCTCGAGCAGATTCTGGCGCCGAATGTCGATGATGAACACGAGCGCGGGGCGGACCGCGTTGATGAAGGTGAAGTTTTGTTCGGGTCCCACGCCGATGTACACGCCGCCGGGCCGCACCTGCTCGCGCAGCCGGGGGATGACGACCTGAAAGCTGCGTTCGTTCGAGACGAAGTTCTCGACGGGGAACGCGCCGGCGTCCCCGGACAAGCGCGGGATCAACGCCGCGAAGTCCTCATCGCTGAAGCGATCGGGCGCGGGCTGCGCGCGTCCGGTCAGGCAGGCAAGCGCGAGGATCCAGCCGACGAAGACCCGGCGGAGGCGCATGGCAGGGTCTTATGATACGCGCAGTGTTTCCCCTGCCCGCGCCGGCTGACGAAACCTGAGCCTGCGTAATTCCGTCTCGATCTTCGTGCTGGACGACCTGCTGGTCGAGCTCCTTGGCGGCCTGCTGCCAGATCTCTCCGAAGGCCCCGGCACTTTTCTGCTCTTGAGCAGCTTCGGGACGATCGGCGTGGGGGTGGAGTTGTGGATGCGTGCGTCGGTCGGCAATCCGATCGTCGGTCCCATCTGGGCGTGGTCGACGTTCGTCACGGCGATCATCTTCGGTGTTGCGGGGGTCGTGCTTGGCTTCGCCGGCGTACGACGCCGCGAGTTTCCCCGGCTGGCGTGGGCGTGCGTCGTCATCAACGGTCTCAGTCTCGCCGCGGCGTACATCGTGACGCGATGAGTGCTCACAGCCCGGCCGTCTTCAGCCGGTGCTGCATGCGCAGGTAGGTGAACCAGAGAAACGCGGCGGGCATCCACATCACCGCCGCGAGCGGCTCGTCGCTCAGCAGGAAGTGCACGCCTTCGGCGCTGAAGCTGAACGACAGCGGCATCAGCGTCAGCACGATCGCAAACGCGAGGATCCGGCGCTGGCGGCGGATCACGGCGCGCGTGCGGCTCACGGCCTCGCGCTCGACGTCGGGTGCGAGCGGGCGCTGGTCGAAGCGCGGCGCCTCGCCGAGCCCTCGTCGCGCGGCTTGTACGACCGTCGCGAATTGCGGGTGCCCGCTCAGAAACTCGTCGACGATCGCCTTCGTGTCCGCGCTGGCCTCGCCGGACAAGTAGGCCGGCAGGAGATCGGTGATGACATCTTGCGTGATGGTCATGATTGCGGCTCCGGTGTGGTGCGCCACGCGAGCAGTCGCACGCGGGCGCGGTGAACTTTGACTTTGACGGCCGTGACCGAGAGTCCCAGGATCGACGCGATCTCCTGGTAGGGCATCTGCTCGCGCGCGTGCAGCAGCAGCGCCGTGCGGTCGATCTCGGGCAAGCGGCCGATTGCGTTGAAGACGTGACGCGCTTCGTCCCTCGCGATCGCCCGGCTCTCGGGACTCGGCGATGCTGCCGGCAGCGTGACCTCGTCGAGATCCGTCTCGCGGCGCACGCGCCGTTGACCCGTGAGATAGAGATTGCGCGCGATCGTAAAGAGGTACGACTTCACCGTCGACGTGCGGATCTCGCCGGGCGCGGTCCACAGCCGGACGAACGCTTCCGCCGTGATGTCATCGGCCAGCGCCGGGTCACCGGAGAGATACAGGACGAACCGGTGGACGTCTCGCGCATACCGTTCGTAGATGACGTGGGCATCCGCGATCATCGCCGCTGCTGAATATACTCACGAGGCCCGGAAAGGTTACCGCCCGCCCAACCTGCGCCCGGTCCGCGTCGTCTAGAGGACATGCTCTGGCGGGATGTTCGCGATGCCGTGCGCGCCTATCGACGCACGCCCGGAGTGGCGCTGGTCGTGGTCGTGACGCTCGGCCTGGCGATTGGCGCCAACGCCGCGATCTTCAGCCTGCTGAACGCGCTCGCCCTGCGCGATCTCGCGGTCCGCGATCCTGCCACGCTCGTGCAGATCTCGATGGTGACGCAGGTCGACGGCGACTCGGACCTGACGTTTCCGATGTTCCGCGAACTGTCCGCGCGGCAGCAGGTGTTCACGGGCGTTGTCGGCACGTGGGGCAACACGGTGGTCACCGTGAACGACGCGGGCACCGTCTCGCGAGGGCTCCTTTGGGCGGCCACGGGCAATGTCTTCGAGGAACTTGGAGTTCAGCCCGCGGCGGGGCGGTTGCTCGCGGCTCGCGACATGACCGTCGATCCGCCCGCGGCTGAACCGGTCGCCGTGCTCGGCTACGCGTACTGGCAGCAACACTATGGCGGCGACGCGTCCGTGATTGGCCGGACGATCCAGCTCGACGGTGCACCGTTCACAGTGATCGGCGTCGCGCCATCAGGCTTCACGGGTTTCGCGGTCGCGACCGAGCCGGAGATCGTGATTCCGCTCGCCGCGACTCCGCTCTTGAATGGCCGGACCGCGGCGTCGCTCGCCACGAGCGCGTCGCGATCGGTGCGGATGATCGGCCGGCTGAAAACGGGCGGGACGATCGATCAGGCGCGCGCGCAGCTGGCCGCGCTCTGGCCCGCCGCGCGCGAGGCCGCGCTTCCGCCGGGCTACACGGGCCCGCGCCGCGACGACTTTCTCTCGATCGCCTTGAACGTGACGTCAGCGTCCAAAGGCAACGAGCGGTCGCTGAGGGCGCGCTACGTGCAGCCGCTCGTGATTCTCCTTGGGATCGCGAGCCTCGTGCTCGTCATTGCGTGCACCAACGTGGCGAGCCTGCTGCTGTCGCGCGCGAGCGTCCGGCGTCACGAGATCGGCGTGCGGCTCGCGCTCGGCGCGACGAGATGGCGCGTAGGACGGCAACTCGTCGCCGAAGGCGTGCTGTTGTCGATGGCGGGCGCCTTCTTTGGCGTGCTGCTCTCGTTCTCGGCGTGCGCCAGGATCGCCACATTGGTGTTCGAGGAATTCACCGTGCCGGTCGCGTTCGACGGCCGGCCCGACCTGAGGGTGATCGCGCTCTCGACGGCCGTCGCGATCGTGGCGGGCATCGCGTGCAGCGTGTTCCCCGCCTGGCGCGGAACGCGCGGCACGGCGACTGAGGCCCTGCGCACCAACGGACGCACGCTCGCCGTCAGCGGCCGCGCGGGCAGAATCCTCGTCGGCGCGCAGCTGGCGCTCTCGCTCGTACTGCTCACCACGGCGGGTCTTCTCATCCGCAGCCTGTCCGAATTGCGCGCGGTGCGCACCGGCATCGAGCGAAGCGACGAGGTGTTCGTCGCGTATCCGGGCGAGTCACACCCGGGCGCGTACGCCGGGCTCGACAACGACGCGTACTATCCGGACGTGCTGCGACGCCTCGAGGCGATCCCCGGCGTGCGACGCGCCAGCGCCTCGCTGCTCAAGCCCGGCACCGGCGGCGGGTTTCGCGAGGCGGTTGTCCGGCTGGGCGATCGAGGCGATCGACCGGACGCGAGCGGCACGCTCGCCACGCGCAGCCCCGTGGCGCCGGGGTTCTTGGCGGCGGTCGGCATTCCCGTCGTGAAGGGCCGCGACTTCGACTGGCGCGACAACTCGCGCGGCCCGAGCGTCACGGTGCTCAGTCAGAGCCTTGCGCGCCGGCTGTTTGGAGAAGACGATCCGATCGGCCAGCGCGTGCGCGTGGGCGCCGATCCCGCGCGCGCCGCGCTCGAGGTCATCGGCGTCGCCGCCGACGCGCGGCTCTACGATCTCAAGAGCGCCGACGTGTTCGCCGCCTACACGCCTGCGCTCCAGGATCCGGATGCCAGCTACAAGTGCTTCGTGATCCGCGGCGATCGCGTGTCGCTGGCGTCCGTCAAGGAGGCGGTCGAGAGCCTCGGCCGCGAGCGCGTCGGCCGCATGGTGACGCTGCAGTACATCACCGACCGCTCGCTCCTCGCCGAACGATTGACCGCGATGATGTCGAGCGTCTTCGGCGCGATCGTGATGCTGCTGGCAGGCGTGGGGCTCTTCGCACTGATGTCGTACGCGGTGGCCCAACGGCGGAGGGAGATCGGCATCCGCATGGCGCTCGGCGCCAACCGCCGCCGCGTCGTCCGGGACGTCGTCTTCGACGGTCTCGCGGTCACAATCGCCGGTCTCACCGTCGGGCTCGCGGCGGCGCTCGCAGCGGTGCGCGTCGTCAAGAGCCTGCTCTTCGGCGTGACGCCGCAGGATCCGGTCGTCCTCGCTGCGGCCGCAGCGACGCTCGTCGCGATTGCGATTCTCGCCTGTTTGGTGCCTGCCTCCAGGGCCGCGCGAGTCGATCCCCTCATCGCCCTTCGCGGCGAGTAGCGCCGGCTGCACGCCCGGCCGAAGTCATGAGAGATTAGGCGTGCACTCTCATGCCGCCGCTGATGGAGCCGCGCGAGCTCCGCGTGTCCACGCTCGAAGCCTTCTTCGACCTCGTGTTCGTTTTCACGATCACGCAGCTCACGGCGCTCATCGAGCACGATTTGTCGCTCCACGGCGTCGCCAGCGCCGCCTTGATCTTCGTGGTGCTGTTCTGGATGTACGGGGCGTATGCGTGGCTCACGAACCAGGTGCCGCCGACGACGACCCCGCGACGGCTGCTGCTCGTGTGCGGCATGGCGGCATTTCTGATCTGCGCGCTGGCGATTCCTCGAGCGTTCGATCAATCGGCCCTGGCCTTCGCAATCGGCGTGGTGCTCGTGGTCCTCGTCCACTCCGGGCTGTACGCCGAGGCCCACGGCTCATCGGTCTGGAGATTCGTGCCGATGAACCTCCTCGGCGCCGGGTGCCTCGTGGCCGCGGCCTTCGTCACCGGGTGGACGCGGTACGGCCTCTGGCTGGCGACGCTGGTGCTGCAGTACGCCGTCGCGCGTTTGGCCGGACGCGTGCGCGAGTCGCAGAGCGCCGGCTACGAAGTGCGCGCGGACCATTTCGTCGAGCGTCACAGCCTCCTGCTGCTCATCGCCTTCGGTGAGTCCGTCGTCGCCATCGGGATCGCGCTGGCGGAAGCGGAGCCGACGCTCGAGATCTACGGCGCGGCGATCCTGGGGCTCGCGCTTGCCGCGGCGCTCTGGTGGGTGTACTTCATCACCGACCCGGTTCGATCCGAGGACGCGCTCGTCGCGGCGCCGGTCGCGTCACGCGTGCGGCTGGCGATCGGGGGCTACTTCTACGCGTACATTCCCATCCTCTTTGGCATCGTGGTGCTCGCCGCCGGCCTCGGCCGCGCGTTGCGCCACATCGGAGCGCCACTGTCGCCGGAGTACGCGATGCTTCTCGGCGCGGGCACCGCGCTCTATCTTCTCGGGACGATGGCGTTCAGGCTGGTGTTCGGAATTCGGCCGGTGTCGACGCGGCTCGTGGCTGCGGGCGTCGCTGCGGCGACGGCGGTTGCGGGTGTCGCCGTGTCTGCCTTCGCTGAAGTCGTGCTGCTGATCGTCACGGTCGTCGTGTTGCTCGCGATCGAGTCGCGCGTGAGCGTCGAGGGGCGCTGAAATCACATGGCACTCGTTGTCCTCTTGAGAGGCGTCAACGTCGGCGGTCACCGCGTGTTCCGGCCGGCGGCGCTCGCCAAGCGGCTCCGGCACCTCGACGCGGTCAACATCGGCGCGGCGGGGACGTTCGTGATCCGGCGGCCGGTGACGCGTGCGAAGCTTCATGCCGAACTGGTCTCGAAGCTTCCCCCCAACACCGAGATCATCGTCTGCGACGGCCGCGAGATCCTGCGGCTGATGTCCGCGGGTCACTTCGCGAATCAGCCGGAGCGCAAGGACATCGTGCGCTTCGTCACCGTGCTGGCGCGGCGCCCACGATCGACGCCGTCGATCCCTGCGACATTTCCTCCCGGCGGCATGTGGCTCGTGAAGGTTCTCGCGCAAGATCGACTGTTCGTCGTCGGCATGTACCGCCGCCACATGAAAACGATCAGCCACCTCGGGAAGATCGATCGCCTCTTCGACGTGCCGGTGACGACGCGCAACTGGAATACGATGACGACGATCGCGAAAGTGCTTGGTCAGTGACGCGGTGGTCCGCCTTCGCCTGACCTACGTCGCGCTCGCGCTGGCCACGATCGGGATCGGGCTGCTCGTCCACGAGCAAGGAGCGGGCCTGGGTCCGGTCGTACGCGACGTGCTCAGCGACGCGCTGTGGGCGGCGATGATCGCGTGGTGGGTCGGCGCGCTTGTGCCACGGGTGGGATTCGCGGCGCGAAGCGCAATCGCGTACTCGATCTGCGTGGCCGTCGAAGGCAGTCAGCTATTCCACGCACCGGCGCTCGACGCGCTACGGGCCACCACGCCTGGCCAGCTCGTGCTCGGCAGCGGCTTCGACGCGCGCGACCTCGCGGCGTACGCGATCGGCGTCGCGGTCGCTGCGCTGCTGGATGTGGTTGTCGTGCTCGGGCGACGCGCGAGGTGACGACAACACGGATGCGCATTGGCACAACTGTTGTGCCGCGCGGGTAAGATTGTCGGCGTGCTCACAGCTCAGCCGCCGTGCAACTCGGTTCGGACCGAGTGTGGCACCATTGTTGTGCCATCGACGTGACGTACGCGATCAAAGCTCGCGTGACCGATCTCCGTGCCAGAACGTTCGCGTTCCGCGCACAGAAGACCATGTACGGCGGCAAGCGGATCGCCGCGGGCGACGAGATCTTCGTCTTCGCGAGCGAGAACGAAGGTGGGCCAGGCCTCATCGCGAGCGGCATCGTGACCTCCGCCCACGCGACGCCGAGAAAGCCAGGGATCGCGCGGCACACGCCGCGCGTGAGCATCACCGTCAAGCGCGCGACGCTGGCGACGCGTCGGCTCGGGCGAGCGGAGCTGAAGCCGTTTTCCAGATGGAACGACGGCCGGGCCGAGACGGAGCTCAACTTCAAGTTCTATCGTCAGGCGACGAACAAGATCGTCGGCATCTCGGACGCCGCGGCCGCGTTCCTTCGCCGTTGTTTGTGAGGAGCACACACGACATGAAGCACGTCGCCAACGCCAGATTCGCGATCAAAGGCTGGGACGAGCAGCCGTACAGCGAAGGCCAGGACCTGCCGAAGCTGACTCGCGCCACAGTGAGCAAGACGCTCACGGGCGACATCGAAGGCGAAGCGCACGTCGAATATCTGATGATGTACCGCGGCGGCGGCTCGGCCACGTTCATCGGCTTCGAGCGGGTCACCGCGCGGCTTGCCGGGAAAGCCGGCACGTTCGTGCTGCAGCGCACGGGCGTCTTCGAGAACGGAATCGCGAGCGAATCCTATTCCGTCGTCGCCGGGTCCGGCACCGGAGAGCTCGAGAATCTCCGCGGCGAGGGCACGACCGCCGTCGGGCACGGGATGGAGCATCCGTTCACGCTGAGCTACGAGCTCGACTAGCAGGATGACGCGATGGCGAAGACCGACTTCAAGAACGTCAACGAGTACATTGCGGCGCAGCCGACGAGCGTCCAGCCAACCCTGCGGCGAGTTCGACGCGCGATTCGCGAGGGCGTGCCGTCGGCCGTCGAGTTCATCAGCTACCAGATGCCCGCCTACAAGGTCGCCGGTGGAGCATTCCTCAGCCTTGGCGCATGGAAATCGCACTACTCGCTCTATCCGGCCAGCGATGCGTTGATGGCGGCGTTCAAAGGCGCGCTCGAGCCGTATCGGGCGGGCAGGGGCACGCTGCGCTTTCCGATGTCGGAGCCGGTGCCGGCCGCGATGATCGCGCGCATCGCGAAGTTCCAGGCAAAAGACGCCGCGCGTAGAACCGCGGCGAGACAGGCGCGACGGCAGAAGAGGAGCCAGACATGATCCGACGCGTTGTTGCGCTTGCCGCGGTGCTGTTCGTTGTTTCGGGTGTCGCGGCGTTCACGGCCGCAGCCGCCGGCAACGTCGAGGGCACGTTCGTCGTCGCGGGTAAGGATGCGCAGCTGAAGTACGCGCGCGCGGTGCGCACGAAGCTCGACGAGAAGGGAACGATGGGATTTGTGCTGCTGCTCTCCGCGCGCACCGCCACCGGTGACATCGAGCGGTGGCGGACCGCCGAGCCCTCCGAACGCGGCAGCTTCATCGTCCTGGTCCTCGATCCGAGCGGTGCCGTGTGGGTCGCCGAGCTCGGGCACGCCGCTGCGAAGAGCGGCCGCTTCGGCGTCGTGAGCGAAGTGAAAACGTCCGGCTTCAAGGTCACGGGCGATCAGCTCACCGTCACCGTGCGCACCGACGGCGAGCAGCGGTTCACGGACGATCGGTACAGCATCAATCTGAAAGTCGACGCGACGATCGAGCAGTGACCGACAGGCCGTTGTTTCTCGAGATCTTCGAGCGTGCGATCGTCACGCACTTCTCGCGTTGCACTGGTCTCGAAGGCCGATGGTCAATTGCAAGGCAGGACCGCCAATGTGAGTTTTCACTCGCCGCTCGCTCTTCAGACGGGTTCGACGTCGGTGCGAGGTGTGAGACCTACGGCCTCTATCCATACGCAGGCGACTGGCATGGTGCGCCGTGGGAACCGGTCGGTGGTTCGATCGAGCAATTGTGCGATTCCTACTGCGGTTTCGTGCGAGCTCTGGTCTCGCCGGACGCGAGGCTTCGGCTGATGTACCGGCGTCAACATCTGGCGGCCAGCGCAATCGAGCTGCGAACAGCAGATGGCTGGCGCGTCTTCGAGAAACATCGGGAAGGTGTTCTACCGCTTGGCAAGACGCGCGAAGTCGTGTTGCAGAATCAGCACCTGCCTTCGCGCTTCCCTTTCACGGGCCTGCAGCTCGATGACTGGAACATGTACCCCTGGTTGGGTGGGGCGTGACCCGGACAGCGAATTCGCCGGTATCATGACCGACGTGATTGCCGCCGAGGAACAGACTCAAACGCGCGGCTTCTGGTCGCGGGCGGGTGCGTACGTGGCCAGCGGACTCCGATACTGGGAGCCGCGCCGCGTGATCTACAACGCGGTCCTCGCGCTCGTCGTCCTGGGGCACGTCTGGTCGGCGTGGCCGGCCTCGCGCGACAAGCTGTCGGTCGACCTCGTGTTGGTCTGCTTTGTGCTTGCCGTGATCGCCAACATTCTGTATTGCTCGGCCTACGTCGCCGACATGTTCCTTCAGTTCTCCGGCCTTGAGATCGCCACGCGCATCGGGCGACCGATTCTGTGGACGATCGGATGCACGTTCGCGGCGATCGTTGCCCACTTCGTGTTGGTCGGAACCTTCAGCCCGTGAACGACGACGACCCGTTCGACCTGGCGCGATTCGTCGAGGCACAGGCCCTTCACTACGAACAGGCGTTGACCGAAGTGCGGCTCGGCCGGAAGCGCTCGCATTGGATGTGGTTCATCTTTCCGCAGTGCGATGGGCTCGGGTCGAGCTCCATGTCGAGGCGCTACGCCATCAAGAGCCTCGCCGAGGCCGAAGCGTACCTGCGTCATCCCGTGCTCGGCCAGCGCCTGATGGCCTGTTGTCAGGCCGCGTTGAGCGTCGACGCACGGTCCGCCCACGACATCTTCGGGTCACCGGACGACCTCAAGCTGCGATCGTGCGCGACGCTGTTTGCGTCCGTGTCCCCACCGCGTTCCGTATTCGAACAGGTGCTCGATCGATTCTTCGGCGGCGAGCGCGATCCAGGGACGCTGCGCTGGTTGAGCGCGCTATGATCTGGTCACCGGAATGAAGTTGATTGCTCCGCTGCTCGTCTCGATGCTGGCGGCGCCAGTGAGCGCCGGCATGCCACAGACCAGCGTGACGCTCGATGCGCTCACCGTGCCCGACGCGAAGTTGCCGGCCGGCTGCCGGTTGCACCCGCCGACACCGCCGCCAACGCGCATCACGCACGGCGACACGACGACGATCAAGCTGGCTCCAGCGCCGTATTTTCCGTATCCCAGCAATCCCTGGACAGGCACCGATCGTCGACTCGTCGTCGAGTCACGCAAGCGCATCGATCCGTTCGGCGTGCCGGACGGGCCGCCGCCGATGCTGGCCGAGCGGACGAAGATGGAAGGCGCGTGGGTCGCCAACGTGCGCGAGGGCTACCACGCCGGGTATCTCTCGGCCGACAACACCACCGTCGACGTCACCGCGATCAAATTCGATGACGCCACCCTCGTGACGACGACGCGAACGCTGCCGGATACGCATGAGCCGCACGACGTGAGCGATCGCGTGACCCTCGGCGCAGTGGTCGTCGTCGTGCGGGCCAACTCGACGACCGAATGTTTCAACGCCGTCGACAAGCACATCAAATCGATTCCGGGTTTTCACGGAGGCAGCGCATGGTGAATCACGACGATCGCCTCGAGAAGCGCGTGGTCTACCTCGAACGGCAAAGCCGCAGGCTGACTGTGGTCCTGGCCGGGACGTTCCTCATGCTCGGCTCCGGCCTGCTCATGGCGTTTTCGCAGGCGCGTTCGGCGGACGAACCGCTGCGCGTCCGGGGCCTCATCGTCGAGGATGCGCAGGGCCGGCCCAGGATTCTGATGGGATCGCCGATCGCGGATCGAAACGTCGGCGGGAATCCGAGAACCGGCATCGTCATCCAGGACGCGGCGGGCGCCGAACGATTCGGCCTGGGACTGCAGGAGTCGGGACGGGTCGTGATGGGGTTCGACGCGCCGGTGGGGAAGGGCGATGACCGCAATCGTGAGCGCATCACAGTCGTCGCCGATGAAAACGGGGGCAGCTACGTCAGGTTTCTCGATCGCATGACTTCAGTGCCGGCGCGGCTGTACCTCGACGAACAGAACCGGGTCTGGCTGGAGTTCGTCGAAACACAAGCGAACCAGATCGTTCGACGCCGCATTGGCGTCGCCGGCGATGAGGTCACTCGTACCCCGCGATGACGCAGTCCATTGCCCATGTCGCGCTGGTCGTTCGTGACTACGACGAGGCCATCGCGTTTTTCACTAACGTCCTCGACTTCACGCTCGTCGAAGACATTTACCAGGCCGAGCAGGACAAGCGGTGGGTGCTCGTCGCGCCGCGCGGCTCGGCCGGCACCAGCGTGCTGCTCGCACGGCCGTCGCAGCCGGGGCAGGAAGCGTTCATCGGCAATCAGACCGGCGGCCGCGTGACGTTTTTCCTGCGCACCGACGATTTCTGGCGCGATTACGACACGTTGCGATCGCGCGGCGTCGAGTTCGCGCGGCCGCCGAAAGCCGCGCCGTACGGCATGGTGGCCGTCTTCAAGGACTTGTACGGCAATCTGTGGGATCTGTTCGGACCGGATCTTCGAAACGAATGAGGTAAACGATGCATGACCTCCGGTACGCCATTCGCACGCTGAGACGAAGCGCGGGCCTGACGCTTTTGATCGTCGCGTCGCTCGCGATCGGGATCGGCGCCAACACCGCGATCTTCAGCGTCGTCAACGCGCTGCTGCTGAAGCCGCTCCCGTATCCGGAGGCCGATCGGCTCGTCGTGCTGTGGCTGCGATCCCCGGGCATCAACATCCCGCAGGACTGGCCCTCGCCCGGTCAGTACATCGACATCCAGCAGGAGAACCGCTCGTTCGCGGAGATGGCGATCGCGCACGGCCGCGTCGGCGCGCTGCTGAGCGGAGGTGATTCGGCGGCCATGCAAGAGGGGCCGCAGCGGGTCGAAGGCCTCGAGGCGTCGTCGAGCCTGTTTCACTTGCTTGGCGCGAAGCCGCTGTATGGACGAGTACTGCGTCCGGAAGAAGACTGGCTGGGACACTCGCCCGTCGTCGTCCTGAGTCACGGCTTCTGGCGCCGCGCGTTCGGCGCCGATCCGAACGTCGTGGGCAAAGTCATCACGTTGAACGGATTTCAGAATCCTGACATGCCTGGCAACCAGTACGAGGTCGTCGGCGTGCTCGGGCCCGACTTTCTGCTGAACGGCGAGATCATGCCGACCGTGGCCGGCATTCAGCAGATGGACGTCTTTCTGTCGTTGCCATTTGGACCGGAGACACAGGTCAAGCGCCGCGGCGACGAGAACTACAACATCATGGCGCGCCTGAAGCCCGGCGTGACGCCGGAGCTGGCGAAGAGCGACGTCGCCGCCATCGCCGGCAGAATCCGTGACAAGGATCACCGCGATCGCACGTTCACGATCGACGTCGTCCCGCTCGTCGAGTCCGTCGTCGGCAGCGTGCGCCTGGCGGTGCTGGTCGTGATGGGCTCGGTCACGCTGGTCCTCATCATCGCGTGCGCGAACGTCGCCAACCTGCTGCTGACGCGCGCGACCGGACGGCAGAAGGAAGTCGCGGTGCGCACGGCGCTCGGCGCGAGCTGGCAGCGGCTGGTGCGGCAGCTGCTCACCGAGAGCCTTCTGCTCGGTCTCCTCGGCGGCGCGGCCGGCCTGCTCGTGGCCCAGGTCGCGCTGCGAGTCGTGCGGACGATCAATCCCGGCAACATTCCGAGACTCGAGGCGATCGGCCTCGATGGCAACGTGATGCTCTTCACGTTCGCCATCTCCGTCATCACGGGTCTGCTGTTCGGTCTGGCGCCGGCGCTGCGCGCCGCACGGGTCGATCTGAACTCGTCGATGAAGGCCGGCGGCAGAAACACGCAGGGCGAGGGCGGGTTCGGGAGCTCGCGCCGCCGTCTGCGCAGCCTGCTCGTCGTGGCCGAGATCGCGATCTCGCTGATGCTGCTCGTCGGCGCCGGACTGCTGATCCGCAGCTTCGTTCGGCTGCAGAACGTGTCGCCCGGTTTCGAGCCGTCCGGCGTCATCTCGATGCGTCTCGGTCCGAGCGCGCGGCAGTTTCAGAATCGCGAGGAGGCGCTCGCGTTCTATCGTCCGTACAACGACGCGCTGGCCGCGGTGCCTGGCGTCTCAATGCGCGGCGCGGTCTCGTCGCTGCCGTTCACGGCGTCGGTCGGCTGGGGCGGCATCAACGTCGAGGGCTGGACGCCCGAGCCGGGCCAGGAGCTGCAGGTCGATCAGCGAGGCGCGACGCCCGACTACTTCCGGACGATGGCCGTTCCGCTGATCAAGGGCCGGTTCTTCGCCGATTTCGATCTGGCGCAGAATGCCGCGCTCGTGTGCATCATCGACGAGAAGTTCGCGCAGCGGTTCTGGCCTGGTGGTGATGCGCTCGGCAAGCACCTCTGGAACGGCGACGCGAAGGCGCCAAAGATGGAGATCGTCGGCGTCGTCGGCACCGTGAAGCAGTACGGCCTCGACATCGACGGCCGCATCGTCGTCTACCGGCCGAGCGTCAACGCCGGCTGGCACGTCGCGCGAACGTCCGGCGATCCGTCCACGGTCGGCGCCGCGCTGGTTCGCAAGATTCACGAGCTCGATCCGACCGTAACCGTCGTCGACGTGCAGACGATGACGGAGCGGATGAGCGGGTCGATGGCGCGGCAGCGCTTTGCGATGGTGATGCTTGGCGCGTTCGCGGCGTTCGCGTTGATTCTGGCGGTGGTCGGCGTCTACGGCGTCATGTCGCACCTGGTGACGCAGGGCGCGCACGACATCGGCGTGCGCATGGCGCTCGGCGCCGAGCGAAGCCGCATCCTGATGATGGTGCTGCGCCAGGGCCTGGAGCTGACGGCCGCGGGCGTCGTCGTCGGGCTCGCGGGCGCGATCGCGCTGACGCGATTGATGGCGAGCCTGCTCTTTGGCGTGACGGCGACCGATCTCGTCACGTTCTCGACGGTGCCGCTGGTGCTCGTCGCGACGGCGGTGGTCGCGATCTCTGTGCCGGCTTTGCGTGCGACGCGTGTGAACCCCGTCGTCGCGTTGCGTGACGAATGACTACGGCCGATCAGATCCTGATGCTCGAACGTGCCGCGCTCGATCGGTGGGGCGACGGTGATCCCGGCGGCTTTCTCGATCTGTATGGGCCCGAGGTCACCTACTTCGATCCGCTGACGGCCGCGCGCATCGACGGGCACAGCGCGATGGCCGACTACTACCGGCCGTGGACCGGCAAGATTTTCATCTCGCGCTACGAGATGCTGAACCCGAATGTTGTCGTGGACGGCACGATGGCACTGCTGACTTACAACCTCGTGAACTACGTGCGCGACGAGAATGCCGGCGAGACGGTCGGCAGCTCCTGGAATTCGACCGTGGTGTATCAGCAGCGCGGCGGCACGTGGCAGACGATCCACTCGCACTGGTCGTTCACCCGCCACGACGCGTTTCAGAACATGTCGGCGCAAGCCACCGAGGGTCAGGCGGGGTGATAGCCTGCTGGAAGGGCGATGACTGATACCGTCGAAAGTCTCATTCTCGATCTTGTCGAGTGGGTTGGGCGAAAGGAACGAACCTACCAGGAGACGATGGACGCGTGGCGGACGTCGTGTCCAGAACTGCCTGTCTGGGAGGACGCCACGGATCGGGGGTTGGTGGGGATCGCTTCTCTCAATGGCCGGTCGCTCGTTCGCGCGACGCCGGCCGGCCTCGCCTTCCTCAAGACAAACCGGCCGCATAGCTGCCACGAGGCGCCTGTATGAAGCCCGCCGGAATCGTCGGGATCGCAATGATCGCTGTCGGCGTCCAGGATCCGCTGCATTTTCCTCCGGCGGATCGGATCAGCGTGCGTGTGATGAGCGAGCTCTCGCCGATTGACGTCGCGCCGGGCGTGCACGTGCGCACGCTCGTCGGCCCGACCGGATCGGTATCGATCGGCGAATTCGAGCCAGGCTCGGCGGCGGTCCTTCATCACCACACGAGAGAGCAGGCTGACGTCGGGCTGACCGGCACGTTCGACATGACGATCGGCACGCATGTCGAGAAGCTCGGGCCGGACATGGGCGTGATCGTGCCGTCGAACGTCGCGCATTCGATCGCGAACAAGACCGCGGGCGAGATGACGGTGCTCGAGTTCCACACGGTGCCTCGACCGGATCTCGTGCCGCCCCGCCCCGCGATGACGTTTCCCTCGAGTCCGGAGGCGGTCCCCGTCCCGGACTCGCCGATGATCGTCAAACTCGATCTTCCTCGCACGGAAACGGCCCAAGGCATCACCGGCAAGACGTGCACGATGACGTGGCATCGGCTCGGGCAAGGTGCGAAGCCGGCCGATGTCCAGGCCCAGGGCACCGAGCTCCTGGTCTACGTGATCCGTGGCAGCTTGCAGATCGATGGCACGAACCCGCCGCAGACCGCAAAAGCCGGCAGCGTGATCATGGTCCCGGCGCACCAGCATGCGCGGCTGCAGGCCCTGGACACCGAGGTGATGCTCGTCGATTTCAGTCCAGCGCGCCGGTAGTGCGTACCCGGCGCGCCGTTCCCGGCGACGAACCGATTCTTCGAGCGCTTCGTGTTCAGGCGCTGACCGACGCTCCCGAGGCGTTCGGATCGACGCTCGAACGTGAGCTCGCGCGGACGACCGACGACTGGCAGCGATGGCTCTCGCCGGGCGCGACGTTCATTCTTGATGTCGCCGGCCAGCCGCAGGGGCTCGTCGCCGCGCAACGCGATGAGCACAGCCCAGGGATCGTTCACTTGATGGCGATGTGGGTGCACCCCGACGTCCGCGCGTCCGGCGGCGCCGACGCGCTGGTGGCCGAGGTCGTCGCCTGGGCCCGCGCGCAAGGCGCGGATGTGATTCAATTGCTGGTCATCGACAGCAATCAGCGGGCGCGGCGCTTCTACGAGCGGAACGGTTTTCGATCGACGGGCAAGACGCAGGTACGCGAGCGAGACCGCGCAGTCGAGCTGCAGATGGAACGCCCGGCGTGACTGAGGACTGAGGAGTCTCGAGGCCGAGGATGGCCACGTTCATCGACGTGTTTGGCCTGGCGATGGTTGTCACCGTCGCCTACCAGATTGTCTCGCGGCTCCCAGCGGGCGCCGGCGCGCGTGTCGCGCACGTCGTCGTCGGGCTGATTGGGCTCTACGGTTGCGTGGGGTTCGTCGCGCAGTTTGCCGCGGGCGCAGGCGGGCTCCGGTTCATCCCCTCGTCATTCGAGTGGCCGGTGCTGCGGCCGGAGACCATGGCGGTCGATTCCGAGGGCCGCACGATTGTCGGACTCGCTTCGACCGGCCGCGTCCAGGTGTACGACCCGCAGGGTCGCTTCGTCACCGGCTGGTTCGTCGAGGCTGGCGGCGGGTCGTTCAAGCTGCAGGTGACGTCCTCGGATCAGATCGAGGTGTTCACCGCGCGCGGAGAGCGGCGACTCGTCTACGACGCGAGCGGAACTCTCGTGGACAAGGGCACCTTCGCTCCGACCGCGTACGAGGCCGTTGTCACGCACCCGTCGACGGGGCGCGAGGTGAGATCGACGTGGCCATTGTGGCCGCTCGCAAGTTCGCTCGTCGCGTGGTCGCTGTTCGCGTTCGGCATGCTGGGCTCGATTCTCCCGGAACTGCTCGCGAGACGATCGAGCGGGCGGTTCTGACCACCGACGTATGTCTGACGCAGCAATCGTGAAGGGAGCCAACGTGAGGCGACTCGTGAGCGCGGCGGCGGCGATCGCGGTGGCGGTCGCGACGACTCTCGCGGCGCAGTCGCGCCCGGATTTCTCCGGCAGCTGGGTCGTTGACGTCGAGAAAACGATGGCTGCGCAAGGACGATCGGTGGGGATGTCCGGATCAGGTCCGTCCTTCACGATCACGCAGGACGCGAACGCCCTTGTCATCACGACGCCCGGCGGCGAGAAGATCACATACCGGTTCGACGGCAGCAAGGTCACGAACCCCGTGTTGCCGGCCGCCACGAGACGAGGCGCTTCGCCGACTTCCGACCTGCCCAGCCCGGGAACCCAGGAGATCTACGCGAGCGTCTGGCAGAGCTCGAAGCTCGTGACGACAAAGTCCGGCCGCGGAGCGAACGGCCCGACGCTCGCGACCGAAACGCGCTGGCTCGAGGGCGAGTGGATGGTGACCGAGACGACGAGAAAGACGCCGAGCGGCGAGACGACGAGCCGAATGTATTGGAAGCGCGTCAAGAGGCCGGCATGACCCACCACGGTTGGAACGTCCTACGAAAGCGGGCGATGAGGCTTGCCGAATCGAAGCCGCAGACGTCGGCCAAGCAGTTGGAACGCCTGGCCAAAAGGGTTGCGTCAGCGTCGGATCACGTGGTCAGCGACTGGCACGTCGAGCAGACGCTCAGTCTCGCGAGCACCATGCGATCCGAAGCCGGCGATCATCGAGGTGCCGCCAGGATTCTTGGGCAACTCGCGAGTCATCACGAAGCGAAGCTGCGATATCACCAGCGTGCGCTGGTGTCAGCGCTGTCCGCTCAGGCGTTGGACCTCGTGTCCAATCGTGACCGCGCCGGCGCAACTCGCGCGCTGCGCCAGGCGGCGCCACGGGCGAAAGGCCTCCGCCCGCCGGAAAAGCTGTTCCTGCTCGCGCGACGAAGACTGAAACGCGGAATCGGGCCCAGCCTGAAGGAGTCATGACATGGCGCGCATTGCCAACTCGCGATGTGTCCTCGCGGTCCGCGATCTGAAAGTGTCGACGCGGTACTACAAGGACGTACTCGGGTTCACCGAAGATCCGATTCGCGGCGAGGGCTGGAGCTTTCTCACGCGCGACGCGTTCAGGGTCATGCTCGGCGAGTGCCCCGACGCGACGCCCGCGGGCGAGCTGGGCGATCACTCGTACTTCGCGTACTGGAACGTCGAAGGCGTGGACGAGCTCCACGCGGAGTTCGCTGCCAGGGGCGCGCTGATCTCGTCGAGGCCTGCCGACAAGCCGTGGGGTCTGCGCGAGTTCGGGCTGCGCACGCCGGACGGGCACCGGATCACCTGCGGCGAAGTGATCGGGCCGAGAACATGACCGCCGCCACTTCGGCCTTTCTCGATCTCGTACGCGCGATCGCCTCAGGCGACCGGGACCTTGTCTCGAGGCACCTGGCCGACGACCCGACGCTCGCGACGACGCCGTGCGACGAGGGCGCGACTCGACAGGACCCGTCGACCTTCTTCCTTCCGGAGATCGCGCACTATCTCTACCGCGGTGACACCGCGCTCCACATGGCGGCCGCCGCATTTCGCCGCGACGTCGCCGCGCTCCTCGCGGAGCACGGCGCCGATAGCCGCGCGAAGAATCGGCGAGGCGCGGAGCCGCTGCACTACGCCGCGGACGCGAATTGCTGGAACCCGGCCGCTCAGGCAGAGACGATCGCGTTTCTCATCGCCGCCGGCGCGGATCCCAACGCCGTCGACAAGTCCGGCGTCGCGCCGCTGCACCGCGCGGTGCGCACGCGATCGCTCGCGGCCGTGCGCGCGCTCGTCGAGGGCGGCGCGGACGTGAACCAGCCGAATCGATCCGGCTCCACGCCGCTGTTTCTCGCCGGCCGGACGACCGGCCGCGGCGGCAGCGGCTCACCGCGGGCGCGCGAGCAGCAAGCGGCGATCGTGGCGTTCCTGATTGAACGCGGCGCCAGGGCGAGCCATGCAGCCGATTCTTGACGACGAAACGCTCGGTCGCTGGCTGGGGTGGGTGAACCTGGTCGGCGGAACCGTGTGGCTCCTGATCGCGCTGCGCGTCCGCGACCGGATCGCGCGCACGTTCATACCACCTGCATTGATGGCCATCGCGGCCGGGTTGCTGAAGTTGCTCGGCGACGTGGTGCCCGAGCCTGTGTTGCTCCCGATATTCGCAATTGTTCTCGTCGTGCTTTTCGCGTGGTCATGGCGTGAGCTTCGGAGGTATCGCGCGTACGTGCGTGAGCTCAAAAAATCGCGCAATCAGGCATAGGAGTTTCAGAGTCACGCATGGACATTGCCGCTATTCGCGCGCTCTTTCCCGGGCTCACCGACACGATCTACCTCAACACCGCGACGATGTCGGTGGGCTGCGCGCCGGCGCGCGCGGCGTACGAGCGCGCGGCCGAGCGGTGGTCGGCGGGCCGCTTCGATTGGGTGGACGCCGAGCGGGCCGGAGAGGACGCGCGGGCGATGTTCGCGGAGCTGATTGGCGCGGGCGCCGAGGACATCGCGATCGTTCCCTCCGTCAGCGCCGGCGCGGGCATCGTCGCCGCCAACCTGCCGCCCGCTCAGCGCGGCGAGAACGTCATCGTCGCGGCGAACGAGTTCAGCTCGAACTATTTTCCGTGGCTGATGCTCCGCGAGCGCGGCTACGACGTGCGCGCGGTGGCACCCGAGGGCGACGGGATCACGGCTGAGACGCTGGGCAAGTCCGCGGACGGAGGCACGCGGCTCGTTGCCGTCAGCGCCGTGCACTCGCCGAACGGCTACCGCGCGGATCTCGGCGCGATCCGTCAGGTGGCGAACCGGTCGGGCGCGTGGCTGTTCGTCGACGCGTGCCAGGCCGCCGGGTCCGTGCCGATCGACGTCATGCGCGACCAGATCGACTTGCTCGCCGTGTCGAGCCACAAGTTCCTGCTCGGCGCGCGCGGGATGGGTTACCTGTACGTCAGGCGCGGGCTCCTCGATCGCATCCGGCCCGTGTTTCCCGGATGGAAGGCCGCCCGGAAGCCGATGGAGAGCTTCTACGGGCCGGGCATGGACCTCTCACCAACGGCGTCGAAGCTCGACATGTCGTCGGTCTGGTTTGCGGCGCTCGCCGAGCGCGCCTCGCTCGGCATCTTTCGTCAGCTTGGCATTCAGGCCGTGCTCGATCGCAATGCTCAGCTCTCGCGACGGCTCCACGACATGCTCGCCGCGAGCTGTCCGGGATTCCGTCCGTTTCCGGCGGGCCATCGCTCCAATATCGTCTCGGTGCCGATCGAGGACACCGATGGCGTGATGAAGCGGCTCGCGTCCGCCAACGTCGTCGCGGCCGTGCGAGCCGGACGCGTGCGTCTCTCCGTGCACTTCTACAACCTCGACGAGGAAATCGATTCCGTTGGCGCGCTGCTTGGTGGTGCGTGAGCACACCGGGAGCGATCGATCTGCGTACGCCGCTTGGCTGGCGATCCGCGTTTCGCTTTCCCCTCCAGACGCGCGAGAGCCGAAAGGAAATCCTCATCGGCGCCGCGCTTCTGCTGCTGCCGGTGGTCGGCTGGCTGCTGAACATGGGCCATCGCATTCAAATGGTTCACAACATGCAGACCGGCGCGCCGGCGTGGCCTGCCTGGCGCAACTACGGCCGTCTGCTCAAGCACGGCACGGTGACGTTTCTCGGCATGCTGCAATACCATCTGCCGGCGTTCATCGTCGGTGCGTTCGCGTGGCGACTGCGATCGACGGCGCTCGAGATCGTTGCGGCGGTGTTGTGGATCCTCGCGACCATCGCCGTGCCGGGATTCATGTCGCACTACTGCCTGCGGTTCGATCCGGCGGAAGTCTTCAACCCCATCAAGGCGCTTCGGCGCGTCGCGCAGGGTGGGCGAGCGTACTGGGACGCGTGGGCGATCGCGTTGGCGGCGCTCGCCATTTCGTTTCTCGGGTTGCTCCTTGTCGGAGTAGGCTTCCTCGTCACGAGCGTCTGGTTCTGGCAAGTCGCGGGGTTCGGCTTCGCGTCCGTGTTTTCGAAGCGATTCGATCTGACGGCCGCAGCGCGGCCGTGAGGAGCCCAGGCGTGCGACAGGCAGTCAAGCTCCTGCTGATTCCGTCGTGGATCGTCGGCGTGGCCGGCGTGATGATGGGCACGCCCGCGATCGACCGGATGCTCAACGCGCCGTACACTCAAATCGTCGGTCACACCGTCCTCTTCGGCGTGTTCCTCGCGCCGCTCTGCGGATTCGTCGCGCTCGTGCTCACGTTCTGGCTCACGGTGCGGCGTCGGCCGGCAGCGGACGCGGGTCAACCGCGCGGCGTGGGCGTGCTCTGGGCACTCAACGCGCTCGCCTTCGCGTGCAACGTCGGCGCGTTCATCGTGCTCGCGCGGGGATGGACGACCTGATGAAGAACGTCCTGCTCGGCGCGCTCACGTTCCTGCTCATCGCCTTCGTGCCGGGCATGGCGCTGTCGATCCTGGCGATGCTCTCGTCGCCCGTCGCGGCAAATCGTCCGGATCCGACCGGTGACCTGCTGATGGTCCTCATCTACTACGGCACGACGAACGGCTTGCGGACGCTCGGTTTTCTCGTCCCGACGGCCTTGAGCCCGGCGTGGCGGCGCTGGCCGACGAAGCGGGCGCTCATCACCGCGGCAATTCTCGGTTTCACATCGCCGATTACGTCCCTGCTGGGGCTGGCGCTGATCGTCAAGGGCGTGCTGCCGCTGTTCCAGTCGGCGCCGCGGCTCGCGATGGGGCTGTCGTCCGGCGTTCCGGGTCTGTTCCTCGGACTGTTCGCTATTGGGATTGCGAAGTTCTGGCCCATCTCGAAACCGAATTAGGCGACTTCTCGTCCTAGAATCAAGTTCCAGGAGCATTCATGGCCACCTTCATACAGGACCTGCGGTATGCCGTGCGGAGCCTTCTCAAGTCGCCGGCGTTTCCTCTCGCGGCCATCGCCACGCTCGCGCTGGGAATCGGCGCGACGACGGCGATTTTCAGCACGCTCAACGCGGTCCTGCTCAAGCCGCTTCCGTATCCCAACGCCGACGACCTCTACAGCCTGCGCACGGCGCTGACCGACGGCCGCGTGACGACGGGATTGTTGTCGGGCGGCGAGATCTACCGTCTGAACGATCCGAAGCTCTCGATCGCGCGCGCGGCCTCGTTCTTTCCGGCCGATTTCACGCTGCTGCGTGAGGACGGCTCGCCGCAGCACGTGCGGGTGTACGGCGTGACCGAGGGCTACTTCGAGATGTTCGGTCTGCCGATGACGAAGGCCGGCTTCACACACGACGACTTCACGCCGCCGCCTCCGCCACCACCGCCGCCGCCACCGCCGCCGGCGGGGGCGCCGCCCGCTCCGCCACAGGCGCCGCCACCACCACC
>DATEGZ010000115.1:0-24808 GCA_035279905.1 Vicinamibacterales bacterium | reverse complement strand
CGCCCGCGGCGCGCGCGTCAGCTCGTCGAGATGCTCTTCGATGAATCGCGTGTGCACGTTGTGCCCCACGACCTCGGGCCGCGCCAGCAGCGCGCGCAGAAACGCGAGGTTGTGCCGCACGCCCAGAATCTCGTACTGCGCGAGCGCCTCCATCATGCGCGCCAGCGCCTCCTCGCGCGTCGCTCCATGCGCGATCAGCTTCGCGAGCAGCGGATCGTAGTGCACCGTCACGCCCTGTCCCTCGCGCACGCCGGAATCCACGCGAATCCCCGGTCCGCTCGGCTCGCGGTACCGCAGCAGCCGCCCGGACTGCGGCAGCAACCGCATCGAATCTTCCGCGTAGATGCGGCACTCGATCGCATGGCCGTTCGCGCGCACGTCCGCCTGCGCAAACGGCAGCGGCTCGCCGGAGGCGACGAGCAGCTGCGCGCGCACCAGATCGAACCCCGTGATCGCTTCCGTGATCGGATGCTCGACCTGGAGCCGCGTGTTGACCTCGAGGAAATAGAACGTGGCCGCGTCGCCCTCGCCCTCGACCAGGAACTCCACGGTGCCGGCGTTCACGTAGCCAACCGCGCGCGCGGCCGCGACCGCCGCGGACAGCAGCCGTTCGCGCACAGATGGCGCAAGAGCCGGCGCCGGCGTCTCCTCGACGACCTTCTGGTGCCGCCGCTGCAGCGTGCAGTCGCGCTCGAGCACGTGGACGACGTGCCCGTGCTGATCCGCGAAGATCTGCACTTCGACGTGCCGCGGCCGCTCGATCAGCCGCTCGACGTACAGCGTGCCGTCCGCGAACGCGCGCTGCGCTTCGCGTCGCGCCAGGCCGATCGCCTCGGTTGCCTCCGACGCCTGCCGCACGATCCGCATGCCGCGGCCGCCGCCGCCAGACGTCGCCTTGAGCAGCACGGGGAAGCCCACGCGCGTCATCGCGCGGAGAATCTCGTCCTCCTCCTGCGACGCCGGCGTTTCGCCGGGCACGATCGGCACGCCCGCGGCGCTCACCGACGCGCGCGCCGCCGTTTTTGATCCCGTCCGTCTGATCACGGCGCCGGGCGGCCCGACGAACGTCAGTCCGGCTTCCGCGCACGCGTCGGCAAACGCCGGGTTCTCGGAGAGAAACCCGTACCCGGGATGCACCGCGTCCGCCTTCGATCGGCGGGCAGCCTCGATCACTCGTGGAATGTTGAGATAGCTCTCGGCGGCAGCGGCCGGTCCGATCGGCAGGGCCTGATCGGCTTCCGACACGTATGGCGCGTCCGCGTCCACTTCGGAGTAGACGGCCACCGTCGCGAGTCCCATCTCGCGGCAGGTGCGAATGATGCGACGCGCGATCTCGCCGCGATTGGCGATGAGCACCCGGCGCATCAGCGCTTGGGCTTGGGCGTGTCGGCGGCCCACGCCGCCGTGCGCTTCTCGAGGAAGGCGCGCAGCCCGTCCTGCCCTTCGGGCGAGACGCGCTGCCGCGCGATGGCGTCGACCGTGAGCGACATCACGTCCGCCGGACGATGGCCCGCGACCTCGCGGAGCAGCTTCTTCGTCGCCGCAATGGCCGACGGCGCGGCCTTGCGGAATTGCTGCACGTGTTTGTCCACCGTGAGGTCGAGGCGATCGGCACTCACGACCTCGTGCGCGAGCCCGATCTCTTTCGCTCGCGCGGCGGAGAATCGCACGCCGCTCAGGCACAGCTCGCGCGCGTAGCTCAGTCCGATCTTGCTGACGACGTACGGCGAGATCATCGCCGGCAGAATTCCAAGCACGACCTCCGTGAAGCCGAACACCGCGTCCTCGGTCGCGACGACGACGTCGCAGACGGCGGCGAGACCGGCGCCGCCGCCGAGCGCTGCGCCCTGGATGCGTCCGATCACGGGCACGGGCACCGAGTCGATCGCGTGGAGCATCCGCGCCGCCCGATGCGCGTCCGCGAGGTTCTCCTCGCGCGTGAAGTTCACCATCTTCGACATCCACTGGACGTCGGCGCCCGCGCAGAAGACCGATCCGGCGCCCTGCAGCACGGCCGCGCGCACGCTGCCGTCGGCCGGCACGCTCTCGGCCCAGGCGGTGAGCGCGTCGATCAGCTCCTCGTTGAACGCGTTGCGGACGTCGGGCCGGTTGAGCGTGACCGTCATGACCGGGCCCGGCGTGATGATCAGGGAAGACGACACGCGCGCCTACATTCTGAAGATGCCGAACTTCGCGTCCGGAATCGGCGCGTTGTACGACGCGGAGATGCCGAGCGCGAGCGCGTCGCGCGTGCGCGCCGGGTCGAGCACGCCGTCGTCCCACAGCCGCGCCGTCGAGTAGTACGGCGATCCCTCGAGGTCGTATTTCTCGAGAATCGGCGCGCGGATTGCCGTCTCTTCATCCGCCGACAGCGTCTTGCCCTCGCGCGCGAGCTGATCGCGCTTGACGGTGGTCAGTACCGTCGCGGCCTGCTCGCCGCCCATCACCGAGATGCGCGCGTTCGGCCACATCCACAGCAGGCGCGGCTCGTACGCGCGCCCGCACATGCCGTAGTTGCCCGCGCCAAATGATCCGCCGAGGATCACCGTGAACTTCGGCACCACCGAGTTCGCCACCGCGTGCACCATCTTGGCGCCATCCTTCGCGATGCCGCCGCGCTCGTACTGCTTGCCGACCATGAACCCGGTGATGTTCTGCAGGAACACGAGCGGGATGCCGCGAAGATTACAGAGCTCGATGAAGTGCGTCGCCTTGAGCGCCGACTCGGAGAAGAGCACGCCGTTGTTGGCGATGATGCCGACGAGAAACCCGTGCAGCCGCGCGAAGCCGGTCACGAGTGTCGTGCCGTACCGCTGCTTGAACTCGTCGAACCGCGATCCGTCCACGAGCCGCGCGATCACTTCGTGCACGTCGTACGGCCGCCGCGGGTCCACGCTGACGATGCCGTAGAGCTCCTCCGGGTCGTACTTCGGCGCCTCCGGGGAGGTCATGTCCGCCGGCAGCCGCTTCGACGTGTGCAGCGTCGAGACGATCGTCCGCGCCATCCGCAGCGCGTCATCGTCGTCTTCCGCCATGTAGTCGGCGACGCCGGAAATGCGAGTGTGCACGTCGGCGCCGCCCAGGTCTTCGGCGGTGACCTCTTCGCCGGTGGCCGCCTTCACGAGCGGCGGCCCGCCAAGAAAGATCGTGCCCGTGCCCTTGACGATGATCGTTTCGTCGGACATCGCGGGTACGTAGGCGCCGCCGGCCGTGCACGAGCCCATGACGACGGCGATCTGCGGAATCCGCTCGGCGGACATCCGGGCCTGATTGAAGAAGATGCGTCCGAAGTGCTCGCGATCCGGAAAGACTTCGGCCTGAAGCGGCAGGAAGGCGCCGCCGGAATCCACCAGATACACGCACGGCAGCCGGTTTTCGAGGGCGATTTGCTGCGCCCGGACGTGCTTTTTGACCGTGATGGGGTAGTAGGTGCCGCCCTTCACCGTCGCGTCGTTGGCGA
Source organism: Vicinamibacterales bacterium (assembly GCA_035279905.1). GTDB lineage: Bacteria > Acidobacteriota > Vicinamibacteria > Vicinamibacterales > SCN-69-37 > DATEGZ01. Next base: position 21,348 of record DATEGZ010000115.1, on the reverse strand, counting down.
CGATCATGATCTCGCGGCCGCCGATCCGCCCGATGCCCGTCACCAGCCCCGCGCCCGGCGCGTCGTCGTCGTACATCTTCCACGCGGCGAGCGGCGACAGCTCGAGAAACGGCGTGCTCGGATCGACGAGCTGATCGATGCGCTCGCGCACCGGGCGCTTGCCCTGCGCGCGATGCCGCGCGAGGTACTTTTCGCCGCCGCCTTCACGCGCGGTCGCTAGATGCCCGCGCAGCTCGCCGACGAGCGCGACCATGCGGTCGCGATTGGCGCGGTACTCGTTTGAATCGGTTTTGACCTGGCTCGAGAGCTGCTCCATGGGCGAGCTCACCAGCCGCAGCAGTCCGTCTTGTACCCGCACTTCGGGCAGCGCCAGACGGCGTGCATCCGGAACATCTCGGTGCCGCACCGCTCGCAGAGCACTTTGTCGGACGACGTGGGTGCAGAGGGCGCGGGTGTGGCCGGCGGGTGCGGCGCCGGCGGCGTCGGAACGTCTGGCATACGGCGATTATAATCGCCGAGGAGCAGCGCCTGGCCTCCACGTCCGCTCAACCGCCCGTCAGCCTCGTCTTCCGTGTTCGCCGCGTTCTCTCCCTCGGCTGGCGCGCCGCGGGCCGCGGTGTCGTCGAGTTCTACAACAGCAGCAACCTGACGTTTGCCGCGTCAATCGCGTACTACACGCTCCTCTCGCTGTTTCCGTTCATCCTGCTGTTGCTCTCGATCGTCAGCAAGCTGGCGGTCAGCAGCCGGCCGGCCGTGCTCGTGGAGATCATCGCCAACGCGCTGCCGCGCCACTTCGACTTCGTCGTCGATCGCATCCACGAGCTGTCGAACGCTCCGCTGCGGCTGAGCGTGCTCGGCACGATCGTGACGCTGTGGGCGTCCATGGGCGTGTTCGGCGCGCTCACGTCGGCCGTCAATCACGCGTGGGGCGTCGAGCGGAACTACGGCTTCTGGAAGCACAAGCTGATCGCGTTCATCATGCTGCTGGCGGCGGGCGTGCTGCTGCTCGCGGCGCTCGTCTTCAGCGGCTTCCTCGAGATGGCGCAGGCGCGGTGGTTTGCGGGTGTCATGCAGGAATGGCCGTCGTTGTTTCGATTCACCGGCCTGCTGTATCGCGCGCTCCCGACGCTGTTCTTTGTCGTGGTCGTCGGCCTCATTTACTACTTCGCGCCGAACGTGCGTGTCCGGCTGCGCGATGTGTGGTTTGGCGCGATCCTGGCCGGCCTGCTGTGGCGCCTCGCGTTCCTGGGGTTTTCCTGGTACGTGCGCGACCTGTCGCGATTCAGCGTTGACGGCTCGATTGCCGCGGTCGTCGCGTTCCTGGTCTGGGTGTATCTCTCGGCGGTGATCCTGCTCTACGGCGTGGAAGTCACCGCGGCGTATGCCAAACTGAGGGCCGAAACCGAGCCGACTCATGCCTAATCTCCTGGCGCGCGAGCGCAGTCCGTATTTGCTGCAGCACGCGGACAATCCCGTGAACTGGTTTCCGTGGGGCGACGACGCCTTTGCGGCCGCCGCGCGCGAAGACAAGCCGATCTTTCTGTCGATCGGGTACTCGACGTGCCACTGGTGCCACGTGATGGCGCACGAGTCGTTCGAGGACGCCGGGGTGGCCGCGGTGCTCAACCGCGATTTCATCTCCGTGAAGGTCGATCGCGAGGAGCGGCCGGACATCGATCGCGTGTACATGACGTTCGTGCAGGCGACGACCGGGGCGGGCGGCTGGCCGATGAGCGTGTGGCTGACGCCGGATCGCCGGCCGTTCTTCGGCGGGACGTACTTTCCGCCCAGCTCGCGGTGGGGGCGGCCGGGATTCGTCGAAGTGTTGACGGAGCTCTCCCGCGCGTGGCGCAACGAGCGCCCGCGTCTCCTCCAGTCCGCCGACGACATCGTCGGCCGGCTGCGCGAGATGACAGGCGCGGACGAGGCCGCGCCGGATCGAGGGTCCGTGGCGGGACGGGAAGCGATTGACGCCGGGATCGCGACGTTCACGCACGCCTTCGATCGCCGCCACGGCGGATTCGGCGGGGCGCCAAAGTTCCCTCGTCCTTCGGAGCTGCGGTTCCTGAGCGACGCCTACGCGCTGACGGGCCGCGACGAAGCGAAGCACATGGCGATCGAGACGCTGCACGCGATGGCGCTCGGCGGCCTGCACGATCACGTCGGCGGTGGATTCCACCGCTACTCGGTGGACGCCGAATGGCGCGTGCCGCACTTCGAGAAGATGCTCTACGACCAGGCGCAGCTGGCGATTGCCTACCTCGACGGCTTTCAGATGAGCGGGGAAGCGTTCTACGCCGCCGTGGCGGAGAACACGCTCGCCTACGTGGTGCGCGATTTGTCGGCGCCGGATGGCGCGTTCTACTCGGCCGAGGACGCGGACTCCGAGGTGCCCGGCGGGCACGACGGGCACGAAAAGAAAGAGGGCGCGTTCTACGTGTGGACCGCGGCCGAGATCGATCGCGTGTTCGACGCGGCCGCGCCGATCGTGCGACGGCACTTCGGCGTCGAGGACGCCGGCAACGCGCTCGCCGATCCTCAAGGCGAGTTCATCAGCCAGAACATCCTCTACGTGGCGCAGCCGGTCGAAGACGTCGCCGCGCGATCGGGCCGCCCGGTGGACGAGGTCATCGGCGTGCTGGCGCAGGCGCGCGGCACGCTGTTCGCGATTCGCGAGGATCGGCCGCGGCCGCACCGCGACGAGAAAGTGATCACGGCGTGGAACGGCCTGATGATCGCGGCGTTCGCGCGCGCGACGCGTGTGCTCGTCTCGAGCCCGCACCGCGACGAGTGGCGCAAGGCCGCGACGCGCGCGGCCGAGGCGGCCTACGCGACGCTCTGGCGTCCGGATGCGCGGCGTCTCTTCCGGCGCTCGCGCGACGGCGACGCTGCGATCGACGCGTTCTGTGAAGACTACGCGTGCCTCGTGTACGGACTGACCGAGTTGTTCCAGGCGACGGGCGACGCGCGCTGGCTCACCTGGGCCGTTGAGCTCACGCAGTTGCAGATCGAACAGTTCTTCGACGATCGCGACGGCGGGTGGTTCGCGACGACCGGCGACGATCCGACCGTGTTGCTGCGGCTGAAAGAGGACTACGACGGCGCCGAACCCGCCGCCGCGTCGGTCACGGTCCGCAATCTGATCACGCTCGGGCACCTCACCGGCGACGCCACGCTCCTCTCACGCGCCGAGCGCACGCTTCAGCGGTACGGCATGGAGATCGGGCGCGCGGTCCGCGTGATGCCGTTCATGGTCGCGAACGTCGCGCTGTGGCGACTCGCGGCGTCGCAGGTCGTGCTCGTCGGGCCGCCTGGCCGCGCGGACTTCCGCGCGCTCGAGTCCGCGGTCGCGTCGCGCCTGCTGCCCGCCGCCGTCGTCGTGCCCGTCGAGCCGCAGGCGCGCGTGGGCGCGGCGCTGCCGTGGCTTGCGGCGATGGCGATGCGCGACGGCAAGGCGACGGCGTACGTCTGCCGGGATTTCGTCTGCCGCGAGCCAGTGACCGACGCGGTCGCGCTCGGCCAGGCGCTCGAGCTGGACGTCACGCCCAGGATCATTCTCTAGGGCAGTTATACTTGAAGCCGAAGGTAGAAACTCCCGAATGACATTTGATGTGGAAGTCGTTCTGAAGGGCCGTGACTTCGCGGTCACGAAGCCCATCTCGGTTGCGCACGGCGAGCCCTCGTCGTGGAACGACGAGGCGGTGCGCGATGTGCTGGTCGAGATTCTGCGCGCCATCGGCCGCGTCGAGAATCCCGACGCGTCAGCGGATCGCGTCGTCGTGCTCCAGGGCTTCAGCTGGATCGTCGAGCCCGCGGAGAAGGCGTCGGTGATCGCGATTGAGATTCCGATGGGCGCGGCGGTCGCTGGTCCGTTCGCCATCGGCCAGGCCGAGCTCGACGCGATGATCTCGCGCGTGCTGCGCGCCGAGCGCCAGGCTCTGGCGCCGCGCACCGTGCACTAGTTAAAACTTAGAACTTAAAACTTAAAACTTAAAACTTAGAACTCCAGACGATCACGCTGTCCTGCGCGATCTTCTGCAGTTCTTAGTTTGAAGTTCTGAGTTCTAAGTTGATCCATGCGAGCCCCGCGAGCACCTGCTTGTGCAGCTCGGGTTTCTGATCCGTGAAGCGATGGTTGCTCGCGGCGATGAGCGTCAGCTGCTTCGGTGACTGCGCCATGCGATCGATGAGCGCGTAGTCGGCCGGCGTGACGTACTCGTCTTTCGTCGACTGAATCATCCACAGCGGCAGCGGCGCGACCCGCGCGACGAAGTCCTTGGGCGCGATTGAGGGCTCTTCCGCATCCTTCTTCGTGAACCACGTGGCCGCGTCCCGCCAGTGCCACGCCATCTCCGCCGTGGGCGGCAGCCCGAGCGTCATGACGCCGCGAATCCACGCATGATTTCCTGGCGCCGCGCCCGCGAGCACGGCCATCGCCGCGCCTTCGGACACGCCGGAGACGATCACGGGCGAGGGCAGCAGCCCGCGATCGCGCAGCGACGCCGCGATCGTCGCGTAGTCGCTCCCGACGTCGTCGGGCGTCACGTGCGACGCGCCCGTGCTGAACATCTCGAGGTACTCGCGCACGTTGATGCCGACGGTGACGTAACCCTCGTCCGAGAGGAACTCCGCGAGCTCGGACCCGAGGCCGACCCAGCCGACGTCGCCGCTGCCGATGATGATCGTGCCCTTGGGCGCGCCGCCCGCCGCGCAGCGGTAGTAGGCGACGGTGACGGTGTGGCCGCGCACCGGAATCGCGATGCTCTCGTGGGCGATCGCTGGTGTGGCGGCGAAGGCGAGGAGCGCGGTGAGGCCCGCGCGTGTCACTGATGCAGAATCCATTCGAAGCACTTCGTCATCTCGCGATAGAGGGCGGGCACGCCGCCCTCGAAGTTGTGGCCGCTCGACTCCACCGGCCGCAGCGTGCGGGAGGCCGTGTCCGGGCCGAAGAGATCGCGCGCTTCGGCCGCCGGAATGTAGTCGTCGTGCGTGGATTGAATGACGGCGACCGGCACGTCGCCGATCGGCGGCAGCGCCGGATACGTCAGGAGCATCGTCGGCTTGCCGTCTTCGGGTGACGGGATGGACGCGTACTCTTCCTCGCGTGTGAGCGCGATCGCGATCACGCCGCGCAGCCGCGACTTCACAGGCTCCTGACTCGCGACGGCGACTTCGAGCCCCGCGCCGCGCGACTTGCCGACAAGGACGACCCGTGTGACGGCCGGGAGGTTCAGCGCCGCTTTGGCCGCGCGAATCACGGCGGCGAAGTCGGCGGCCATCTCGGACACGGAAATCGCATTCACGCCGTCGCCGAGGTGCTTCACGTAGTCGCGGGCGCTGAACCCCGCGACGGGGTAGCCCCACGCGACGAGCTCGTCGAAGAGCGCCTTGTCGTCGCCAAACCAGCCGCCGTCGCCGGTCGCATAGACGATGAGCGGGTCGGTGGGATGTTGAGGCGTGAGACTCAGGTGGAGTGTCAGCGGATGCGCGCGCACGAGGACGTCGGTGTCGAGCGTGACGTTCTGATGGCCAGTGGGCGCGCCGGTCGCGCACGTCGTCAGCACGATCGCGAGCGCGGCCGTGCTCACTCCCCACGTGGCGGCGGCGACAACGGTCACATCTTGAATGACGCCGGGGGGAGACAAACAGTTTCAGGCCACAGGCCCGAGGCTTCAGGCCTCAGGTAATGACAGCGCTGGGGCCCGGGCCCTGGGCCTGACTCGGAGCTCCTCGCTGGATAAACTGCCTGAGTGGCGCCTGAAATCCTCACGCAGAAGGTCTACGAGGGGCCGGAGGCTGACGCGGTGCTCGTCAAGCTGGCGCTCGAGCGTGAGGGGATCCGCTGCTTCGTGGCGACGACGAACGTCGCGCGGACGCGGCTGCACGGCGCGGTGTATGTGTCGCCCGCGGTCGCGGAGCGGGCCCTGCAGATCGTCACGCGCCATCTCAAGGGCGCGGCCGTGAGCGAGGCGGCCATCGCGCCGCCGTGGCGGTGTTCGTCGTGCGGCGAGATCGTCGAGGCGCAATTTCAGGCGTGCTGGAAGTGCGGCACGGCGAAGAGCTGAGCCATACTGACGCCACGCCGGGGTGGCGAAACTGGCAGACGCACAGGACTTAAAATCCTGAGAGCCCAAAAGGCTCGTGTGGGTTCGATCCCCACCCCCGGCACCATAAACATTGATTGTCTCTCGATCTGCGACCTCCTTGCTTGCTAATCTAACTGGTCTTAGGCTAACGTTGGGCTAACGGCGGCCAGATGCCTCGATTGGCGCTCACCGATCGCTTCATTGCGAGCCTTCATCCTGCAGGCCGCGTGGTGTACTTCGATACAAAGACGAGAGGCCTCGCGCTGCGCGGCACGCCCAGTGGCAGCAAGACGTGGGCGTTCGTCTATCGCATCGGCGGCAAGCCGACGTGGATTACGTTGGGCGCGTATCCGGCCGTGACTCTGGCGGACGCTCGCGTCCTCGCCCTCAACTCGCGGCACTCGATCGACGTGCAGAAACGCGACCCGGCAACCGAGCTTCGGGCCGCGCGTCAGGCGGCGAAAGCCGTTCCCCAATCTGATCCCGCCGTCTTCACGTTTGCCGACATGGCGAAGGTCTATGAGGCCTTCGCAAAAGGCAAGAAGAAGACCTGGCAGGACGACATCGGCAAGGTGAAGCGCCATCTCATGCCCGCGTGGGGCAATCTCCCACTCCGCCACATCACGCGCAGGCATGTCCATGAAGTGCTCGACTCGCTCGTCGCGAAGGGAATGACGGTCGGCGTCAACCGGGTTCAGGCCGTCATTTCTAGGCTGTTCACCGTTGCGCTCGATCGCTCTTTAGTTGAGGCTCATCCGGCCGCTCGGATGATCAAGCGCTTCAAGGAGCGGCCTTCAGACCGGGTTCTGACGGATGACGAATTACGGGCGTTGTCGAAGGGCCTTGATGCATGTCCTGGGCGCGCCGCAGACGCGCTGCGACTTCGACTGTTTCTTGGTCAGCGCGGAGAAGAGATCAACGGGATGCGCTGGAGCGAAATCGACCTCAAGGCTAAGACTTGGGATCTGCCCGGCGCCCGCACCAAGAATAGCCGTCCGCACTCGGTGCCGCTTTCGCCCACAGCGGTCCAGATTCTCGAGCGACGTCGGGCTGAGATTCCAAAACGCGAGCCGCAAGTGTTCCCGGGCCTCAACGCCTGGGCGTCGGACTACCGCGCGTTGTCCGAAATCGCTTCAGGCGCTTATGAGTGGAAGGACCTTCGCCGCACGCTAAGTACGCGACTTGCGGCCCTCGGGTTCGGAGAAGAGGTTGTTGGTCGAGCATTGAATCACGCGAAGCACACCGTGACGGCTCGCCACTACATCAAGCACGACTATTTGGCAGAGACCCGCCGCGCCCTTGATGCCTGGGACAGGGAACTGGCTCGCATCTTCGCCGAGGAGGAGGCCGAAGTCACGAACTTGGTACCCTTCCGAAAGTGAAAAAGTGACTGCACGGCGCCGATGGTCACGCCCGCGACGCTGCCGACGCACTAGCTGTGGTTTCCCAAGACTTTCCGCAGGCTTCGGGCGGGTGGCATGATGGGGCACTCCCTGCGACGTTTGCTCGGGACACGATCTGAACCGCGCTCGCGAAATCTGCCGGGCATTCGACTGTGTCTACACTTGGTCGGTTCGGTCACGTGCTGAGTAGAAGACTCGGAACGTAACCGGATTTCGTAAAGGGCGACGAACGGACGCGGAAGCTCATACGCGACTGCCTGCGAGGCATCGTCGAGGCGCCGACCGATGGCGAGCATGCGTTCGCGCTCGTTGTAGCGGGGCCTCAGGACCAGGCCATGCAGCTCAGCGTCCTCGCAGATCTCGCCAAGTACGCTCGTTCTCCCTGATCCCGATTCCGTCGGACGACACTCATTCCTGCTATCCACTTGACTTATCGAGACACGCGCTTCCGCAACCGATCCGGGACTGTTACCCGGCTGGCAACGCGTTGTTGACGCTGTTGTAGTGTCCGGTGTTACCCGGCTGGCGTCGTGTTCGACATCGTCACCGCCAAGCTGTGAATCCGACGCCAACACTTCACGACCTGTCCCCGGAAGCCTGGATGAGCACACTGGCGGCGCAAATCCTGTTGATGAGGTCGATGGGGCTCTTTCCCAACATGAGAGCAAGACCAGAGCAGCGAGCAGCAACGCGCTTCCGGCCGGCAGGCGGGACGGAGTCCGCCGCGAAACCCTAGCGAACCCCTGGAATCAGTCCGATTTGAGCGCGACCGACAACCGGCTTGGTGAGCGGTCGAGACTTAGGTTTCGAGTCTTGGAGCGAGGATCGGCGAAAGGGTCCGTGTCACTATTGGCATATTGGGCGTGGACGTGTCACTATTGTCATATTGGTCGAGCGTGTCACAAGATTGACACACCGTTGTGCGTGGCCTTGAGAGGGAAGTTCTGATGCCAGTCGGGAAGACGCAAACGCATCGCGAATGGGCCCGCCTGGGCGCGATGGCGCGATTGCAACAAATCGAACAAGAGCGCGTCGCGATCTTGGCGGCATTCCCCGATCTACGTAGACAGTCTACGTTTCCCGCAGAGACCGAGCTGGTGCTTCGCAAGCGACGAACGATATCGCCGAAGGGCAGAAAGGCCATGAGCGCTGGCATGAAAGAGTATTGGGCCAAGCGGCGAGCCGCAGCCGGAAAGAACTAGCCTTCAGACAATTGCTAGACCCTGAAGGCGATGATGCGGATGAGGCGAGTTACAAGACAAGAATCGCCGATTGAAGCGGGCCCTAGACAAAGTTACGTTCTACCAGGCAGCTCCTCAAGCGCCTGGTGAGCCGAAAACGGTAACGCCTCAGCCCGAAGAGAGGTCGTGCGCCCGGCGAGTGATCCTGGCGCCCGATCGGCCTTTCCAAGCTTCTGCAAGGCCCTGGTAGATTTCACCGTTCGTCTCGACGATGTCGTTCATCGCGAGGCTCAAAACCATGACTTCGTCTGCGTGAACACGCGTGGCAATGCCGTGAATCTGATCAGCGCATTCATTCGGCCTTCCATAGAATTCGAACTCCCGAGTCCACATATTGCCAGCTGCCGCGGCCACCGCCTTGCGACGCAGAGCGCAGTGTGCTTCAGTATCCCCGCAGACGCCACTCACTACTATGACCTTGGTAGGCCGGTCGAATCGCTCAGATCGCTTGAACGAGGACTCATAGTGGCTGAATGCATCGATTACGGAGCTTGCGGTCGCTCCGTGATGAAACGAAGTGCAGAATCCCAGTCCGAGCTCGCCGGCCAGGTCAGCACTATCTCGACTCATGCCGAGGATCCACATTGGCGGGCCCTGCTCAAGGTAAAGGCTGTTTGTTCGGGCCGCCGAGTCAAGCTTGCCGGTCACGTATCCGTGCAACTCCCGCGCCCGACGAACATAGTTCCCACGCGTTTCCGGGGACTCGACAATTGCCCGAAACACGTCTTCTTTGAGAGCTGTGACCGGCGCAACGCCTAGGTCCAGTCTGTCACCCAAGACAAATTGCGCCATGCGCGCGTCTTCAGCAGTCAGGTACGGATTTCGCAGCATGACACTAGTGGCTCCGGTGCCAAGACGAATGCTCTTGGTGCGACCGGCTATTAGACTCGCCAGCATCAACGGGTTCGCGCACTGGTACCGCGTATGGTGTTCGCCGATCCAATATCTGTGGAAACCAAGTTCCTCAGCGAGGGCCGCTAGCGCGAGCGACTCCCTCGGGTTACTGAAGAAGTCCAATGCCGACAGGCGCATGATTCCTCTGGTTGGAACGATGATTCAACATGAGATGATAGCTGAAGGACGCGCCAGCCGGATACCTCAATTCCCGATCTACTAGGATCACTGAGCACTCTTGATCTCACCTGCGAGCCTCGTAGGGCGACCGAGCGCACTGCCCTGACGTTCCTTGCGATGTCGCGCTAGTGACGACAGGTTGTCGGCTTAGCACCTCCGCGCTCGGTTCACTTGAAACTTCCGATCGCGGATGACGCGGAGGTCCTTCCAGCGCCGGCGAATCGCTCAGGCTGCGAATAGAACGGCGGCCAAAGAACGTTTGTTTCGAAAAATGGACTGCGGATGGTCTCGGATTGCCTTGGTGGCTATGGCTCATGGATCGCCGGTGGCCGGCTGCTGAAGCCTAGCCTTCTATCTGGGCAGGGCATGCGCCAAGCCTCGAGAGTGGCTCAGAAGGCGCTGTTTCTCGACCCTCCAACGTTAACCCTGCCGAATTGCTGGTAGTGGATCGGTTAAGAAGGCCCGCCGGGCAGGCGCCCAAGTGGCGCACAGCGCGATCACGAGCAGAAGGGTCGCCACGACGAGAATAGCAACAGTGCTCGGTCCCGATAGCCCGAAGACCAATGCGCGAAGCAGTCGGATCATTCCCAAGGCCGCCAGGACACCTACAATGAGTCCGGTGATCGTCAGCCACAGTGCTCGACCTAGAACGAGAGTAAAAAGGCTCCTCGGATTGGCCCCCAGAGCCAAACGGATTCCGAGTTCGCGTCGACGTCTCGTCACTGCGTACGAAAAAACGCCGTACACTCCCACACCCGAAAGAATGGCTGCCAGCAACGCAACGAAGCCCGCTAGGTAGCTCTGAGCACGTTCGAGACCGAACGTTTTGTCCACTACGCTATCCATGGTCGCGACGTACTCAATCGCTAGTTCTGGATCGAGGCCTCGTATTACTTGGCGCACTGCGCCGACCGTCATCTGGGGATCGCGATCTGTCCGAATGAGGAGGTCCGTGACGTAGCCGGCCCCGAGTTCCGGAACGAAGATCTCTGGAGAAGGTTCAGTGCGAAGGTAGGTGTTCCGGACTATTCCTACGATTTCGAATGGCTTGTCGCCTGGTACAAACGGCGAAGCGTCATGTAAGTCCAGTTCGCGGCCGATTGGGTCTTCTGTTGGCCACAAGCGCATCGCAAGTGTTTCATTGACGATCGCGACTCGGGCGGACGCCAAGAGGTCGCCACGCGAGAAGACGCGGCCACGCTTGAGCGAAACGCCCATCGTTCGAAAAAAGTCTGGGCTACTGGTGTGGACAGTCACACTAACACGGTTGGTCTCTGGTGCGCCAGGCAGTCGGAACGTCGCAATCCCAATTCCGGTTCCGAGTGAGCTGCCAGGAAAAAAGGCCGTCGAGCCGACGCTGGTGACTCCCGGTACGTCCTGGAGACGATCGACTAGCTCTCGGAAAGCCTCCGCGCGAGCCGTGGCGGATTGATATCTCGGACGTGGAAATGGCAGCGCTACATCCAGCGTGAGGAGATGGTCGGGCCGAAACCCTCGATCTTCGGAGAGCAGCGCAATCACGCTTCGGACCATCATCGTCGCACCGACAAGCAGTACGACTGACAGTGCGACCTCGGCAAGGATCAATCCACTGCCTAGGAGGCGACTCGAGCCGCCGCTCCTTGCTTGAGGCGGACGAATCGCATCAAACGCGGTCATCCGACCGAGTGCAAGCGTAGGAACTAGGCCAAAGATCGCACCCGCCGCAAGCGAAAGGAGCGCGGCCGCAACGCAGGCGGAGCTCGTCACACCAACGTCGGCGACTCTCGGGGTATTCGGCGGCAAGACCGCAGCAAATAGGGGCACGGAGCTCGCCGATAGAGCAACCCCGACCAGACCGCCTATGGCAGAGACCAGCATTCCTTGCGTCACAAACTGGCGGGCAAGGCTCTTGCGGTCCGCGCCAAGCGCGATCTGAACTCCGAGGTCAATCCGCCGCGCGTCCGCACGCGTCAACAACAGCGTCGCCACATTGATACATGCGATGGCGAAGAAAAGGCCCGCCAGTCCGAGGAGGGCAGAGAATGCAGACCGGTAAGGACCAAATGTGTTATCGATCAGTGGCACAGCTTGCGCGGACCAACCAGTATTGGTGGCCGGATAGGCTTGTACGAGACGCTCTGCGACAGCTGCGAGTCTGAGGTTCGCGTCTTCAACGGTCACGCCCGCTCTTAGGCGTGCAATGGCCTTGTACGACCGGCGAGCGCGATCGTTGTCTCGGAGACCAAAAGGCACCCATACGTCGCTTTCAAGCAGCTGCGGAAATCTGAACCCGCGAGGCATCACCCCGACAATAGGGTATGCAGTGTCGTTCATCATCAGCGTTCGTCCGATCACGTTTAGGTTCCCACCAAATCTGGCACGCCAGAACGAGTCACTCAGGATGACGCCGGGCGCGCGGCCCGCAGCTTCGGCAGTTCCGAACAGCCGGCCTATCGTAGGCGAGACCCCGAGCACACTGAACAGCTGGGGAGCGACCCAGTACGCAACGATCCGTTGGCGCTCGCCATCGACGGTCGCGAAACCGGCATTGTAGGCGTAGCTCGCGATATCGGTAAAAACATCCGCTGCCTTGTAGTCTTCCAGTTCCGGCATCGACACGCTCGATTGTTTACCGACACTGGACCGGTCATAGATCAGGACAAGCCGATCTGACTCCGGATAAGGCAGCGGCTTCAACCACACACCGTATGCAAGGCTGAATACCGTCGTCGTCGCCGTGATGCCAAGAGCGGAGGTCACGATCGCGATGATGACGTGAGCGGGTTTGGCGAAGAGCAACCGACTTCCAAGTCGGGCATCGGACAGCCAAGCGGCAATGAACTTGAAGCGATTCATGGTTGAGGGCGTAACGTCACTCGACCTTTGATCTGGCAACTGAGCCTCCGGTCCATCGAGCTCATCTCTCTGCGTATCGCTACGAAGTGTGAGGCGGTCACTCTCGGCACAAGCCGATCATGATTTCTTGCTCTTCGTCACTTAGCGGTCCTCGGTTCAATGCGTCAAAGAGCGCTCGCAACTGAGCCGAGTCTTTTGGAGCACACATTATCCCATCGACTTCGGGTCGTGATAAGGCGAAGCGATAGCCGTCCGGTATTTCCGGTATCCACTCTTTCCGCAACCTGCGGGCCGATATCTGTTCCGGATTCATCGAGGCCAACGAGTAGGTGCTCTTGAAGGAGTACAACAAACACATTCGCTTCATCGGAAGATGCGGAAATAGTTCCTCTCGAGGCTCCTGAAACTTCGTGCCATAGCGGCAATAGAGAATATCTGGAAGGGCTCTCTCTAGAGCTTCCCGAGCAAACCTCATGCTATGGAACGACGCACCAATCGCGCGCGCGCCTCCATGACGACTGCCACGCGCCGTTAAAAGACAGTTCATTCTAGGCATGAAGCCCAGGTCATGTGAAACGGCGCCGGCTACAAGCAAGTCAGCTCGACCCATTCTTGGAACCGCATCGATAAACTCCTGGACTTGGAAGAAATGGAACAGCGGCTCATCAAGATATGAGACGACGGCGACGACAATCTCGTCCCTGACGCCACCACGCCGTCTTAGCAGATGTGTCAGCCCTTGTCTGGTCGCTTCGTACACTGGCCAATGAAGATCAAGCGAGACTATGAAGAAATTGATCCCGGCGTCGAAGGCCTCAAGAACTGTTCGAGCCTCTCGGACGGCGCCTAAGCAGAACGGACTGACAGAAAGGCCACTTCTGCCGAGCACTCGACGATCCGTAGGCAAGGGAAGAGTTACGCGAGACGCCGTAGACGGAGTTCCCATTCGGCGTTACCTCTCTGTCGCTCTTGGCCGCCACGTCCTCGGATGGGCTTCATTCCAATGCCGAAGTGACAATTCTATGAGATTCTCGCCCGGTTCAGAGGCACCCCATCGCTGTGATTGCTTATGACGGGAGATCCCATCTTTCGGCTGGGGGGCGTGCCGGTAGGCCTTGAGAACCGAAACTGCGGCCACTCACGAATTTATGACCACCCTTTTCCCAGCTGATCCGGTTGCGGATCACCTTGCGAACTCTCGCCTTCACTGCGTCTCCCGGACTGGAGAACGTGACGGACCACCCGCTCCTGCATTGATGTGACAAGGTACTCGCGCCGCGGCGCCCGAGGCAGGGAACCCACAGGGGTTGATCCCGCCTTCAGGAGCGGTCTTGGCGTAGGGGGATTTCAAGGGCAGAAAATGGGGTAGCATTCCGTCGGTCGTCGAACACCCACATTCGGGTACCTGCGGCGTCCGCGCGTCGCGCCTTATTTGCCGCCCGGGTACTTCGCGTCAAGCCGCTTGATAACTTCGCCCGAAAGATTCAGGCCGGGATGAATCGCGAGGGCTCCGGACTGGTTCGAAGTGAAGATCGCCAAGAGGCCCATCTCGGCGCGCACGTTTTCGAGTACCGGCAAGACTTTGGCCTGAAAATCCTCGAGCAGCTGTTTGTCGAGCGTGTCGACCTGCGCGGCCCAGTCCTGCTGCGCGAACTGGCCGGCGCGCTGGAGTTTGTCGAGGTCGCTGTTCTTCTGCGCCAGAGCAGCGGCGCTCAGGACGGACCCCTGCGTTTGGATTTCCTGCTGGAGTGCCTGCATCTGCTTGCTTTTCGAGCTCAGGTCGGCGTCTCGCTGGTCGGTCAGGGCCTTCATGCGTTCCGAGGCGACCTTGCCGAGCTTCGAGCCTGAAACGATGACCTGCATGTCAATGAACCCAATCTTGGCATCTGGGGGAAAGGGTGCTGGAGTCGGTTGTGCCTGCCCAACTGGAAGCGCCGGCGGCTTCGGCGTCTGCGTCGGCGCAGTTGCCTGTCCAGGCGGAGTCTGCGGCGGCGGATTCTGGGCAAACGCCAAGCCTGCGACAAGAGTCAGCACAGCGGTCGAAAACGTCAGGCGCACCATACGGTCTTTGCTCTCAAGGATGGACGCAAGGAGGCGTAGCGTTGGCTAAGACTGGCCAGGCCGCGCCCGTGCACTACCACAGTCTATCCCTATTGGTGGGAGGAATCCTCAAATGTTGCGAACCAGCCGCAGGGGTCAAGTAGCGTTCTCCATCGGAGACTGGTCACCCGTTGCGAGGCCATTCGGCAGTCGCGTCATGATTGGGGCGCGGGTGCCAAGACCCAAGGCGGCCGGCAGTCCCCGGGCAGTTGACTTCCTCGCCGGTGAGATGGAGGCCCGGGTGGCTTCGATCACCCGACGGCCGCGCCACCAATCCGCGCGCCGCCGACCTTCGCCGAAGCGCGAGACCGAACTGGTGGGTGGCTGAAATACTTCCGTGCTCGCTTGCCACGGCAAAGAGAAGTCTCACTCTTCGTTGAACATATCCTCATACGCGTCTCAAGCTCTAGCAGGCTCGGTCTTTCAGTCTGTCCACGTTGACACGTGAGACCTAACCGTGTAGTCTCGCACAGCCCCCCAATTCGT
This sequence comes from Vicinamibacterales bacterium, assembly GCA_035279905.1. GTDB lineage: Bacteria > Acidobacteriota > Vicinamibacteria > Vicinamibacterales > SCN-69-37 > DATEGZ01. The sequence continues at coordinate 6,120 of DATEGZ010000115.1, read as the reverse complement.
AAGTCGTCAGTGAACGGCTGTTGTCTATCCAATGCGCCAGTCGGAGGTCAACATGGAAGATAAGAACAAGTCGGCAGCGAAAGCCCGAAAGCCAGAGCTGCGTTTGAAGAAAGTGGCTATTCGAGACCTGGATGACGTAGTCCTTGAGGGCGTCAGAGGTGGCGATACCCTTACCTGTACATCGGTTCTTTGTACAGACGGTCAGTCCACGTGCTCGTGTTTCACGACCTGCGACAAGCAGCCGTGCACTTGCCCCTAGGTTGCACCATGACAAGGCTTTCAGCAGGCATCGCTTCGTAGCTGTTGTTCTGCCTGGGGGTGTCCCAGGTCGGATAGAGTGGGCTGTGTGTGAGGCATCGCGGATCGACAGTGCACCAATCATGCGTGGTGCCCGGCGCCAACCGCGGTGCCTCATAGTGGTGTCTCATGAATCGCGCGTGAATCCTCGCTACGAGGGAAACAACTTCTCGCCATTGGACGAGGCGGTGGGTTAGCAGCCGGTAACCTCTGCGCTAGGTTCTCTTCTCGGCTCGTGGCGCTGAACCGAACCACACTCGCCGAAGTCTGAAGCGGTTGACGAAACGGTGCTCGTTCATGGCGTGGCAAGCGGTGATCGAACAGCCAGCGCGCGGTACGGTTCTGGACGGGGTCCGACGGCTCGCGGAGCACTCTACTCGTCTAAGCAACGGCAGTTCGTCAATTCTAGTACTGTCAGATCTAGCGCTCCTGTGCTGCTATCTTCGGGTGGCGGATGGCCGTAGCCAGTGGAGTGCGAGGGCCGTGGAGTACCTCAACATGGCCGTAGGTGAGCTCGCAGAGAAAGGTCTGCGGGCCCCGTGGCTCTTCGGCGGATTGGCAGGAGTCGGGTGGACCATCCAACACGTGATGGACATGACGCGACGGGCCGGTGATCCTCTACAGTCCGATGCAGATGAGCTAGAAGAAATTGATGCCGTACTTATCCACTACCTGGAACAGACGAACTGGTCAGGATCGTTCGATCTGATCAACGGCCTCGTCGGGATCGGAGTGTATTTTCTCGAACGACCTGACAGAGATCTGTCGCGTCGGGCCGTCAGTTTGATCGTTCGTCACCTCGAAAAGATGTCCGAGGCCCATCCCGAGGGAATTGCGTGGTTGTCGCCCCCAAGGGAGAATCATGGGGAGCGGTCGACTGCCCACTACAATCTCGGCGTTGCTCACGGCGTGCCGGGAGTAATTGCCTTCCTGGGCCTCGTTCATCAAAGGAATGTTGAGAACGAGATCGCAACCCGGCTCCTGCACGGAGCCCTGGCGTGGCTGCGATCAAGTGAGCGTCCGGCTTCAGCGGAAACGCGTTTCGGATCGTGGGTCGAGCCCGGAGGATACCAGCCGGAGTCGCGGGTGGGTTGGTGCTACGGCGATCTGGGAATCGGTCTTGTTGTCTTAAACACCAGTTTGCGTGCGAACGACCACGGGTCGCACGCGTGGGCGTTGGGCCTACTCGAACGGTGTCTCGAATGGCCGGTCGATCATTACAGCGTTCGCGACTCTGCACTCTGTCATGGTGCGCTCGGCGTTGCGCACATTTTCAACCGCGTCTATCAGAGCACACATGACCTCAGGTTTCGGCAAGCAGCGAACGCCTGGTACGAGCGAAGCATAGCGTTAAGGCGGCCTGGAGTTGGTATCGACGGGTTCTTTCAATATCGGACAGACTCGGACCCACCGTATCATTCCGACACAACGTTTCTCAATGGCACTGTCGGCATTGGGTTGGCTCTTTTGGCTGGAGCAAGTGACTTTGAGCCGGGATGGGATCGCCTCTTGCTCGTGGGCTCCTAAGGTCACGCACAGCGTCTCCACGATGCGTCAAACAAAGTTCGGTCGGCCGTTGTGAAGCCTGGCTGAAGTAGGTTTCGGGACTGCGATGAAACTTCACCCGCCGTTCGACAGTTCGGCCGATCAGTTTGAAGCGTCAGGGTTCTTTGTCCTTCGGACGCCAACGCTGCCTGTTGAGACCTTGGAGAAGTGGGCTAGTGGATTGTCGCAAACTCCGGGCAGTCTTGAATTGACCACGACTGAGGCGTGGCGTGCACGAATTGAGGTCCTTCGTGCCTCCCTGAAAACGATCATTGACGAGCCGCACATCCGACTGGCTCTATTCGTCGCGTCGCCGTCGCTTGCAGCCTCGTTGAGTGAGTGGGACCGCGAACCCGAGGGAAGGAAAGGACGTCGTATTGAAGCAGCCCTTGTGCGGTATCTCGCCCGCATGTCATCTAGAGCAACTCCCTTTGGGCTATTCTCAGGCTGCTCGATCGGAATTCTGACCGACCAACCGAATGTCGCGAACGACTTGTTGTTGGCGGGGAGAGACCGATACCGCACATCACTGCGTCTAGACTTTGAGTATCTATCGGAGCTCACGACGGCGCTTTGTCGCATGCCGGAGCTGCGTACAAACGTCCACTACTACGCGAACTCGAGCCTGCACGTCGCTGGAGACGCTTGTCATTTCATCGAAACGCGCATTGCCGCTTCTAAGCGATCGCACCACCTCGTCAAGGTCGTGCGCACTGCATGTCTCGACGAAGCCATTCAAGCGGCTCGCGTCGGAGCAAGTTTCGACTCGCTCGTCCAGGTGATTCTCGACGCTTCGCCACCAAACGCAATCACCAAGAGTGAAGCGCAGGAGTTCATCTCCGACCTTATCGACGCGGATGTGTTGGTGCCTTCGATCGCTCCGCCAGTCACCGGAATCGATCCGATCGAAGATATTGTGTCCGCGCTTCCACCCACGCCTTTCGGGGCCGAGATAGGCAAAACACTTCGCAACGTTCAGAAGCGACTGTGCGCCATCGACGCAGCGAACCCCGAGCAGCTGCCGTCCCAATTCGATGCGGTGGCAGATGAGCTGACGCCATTGCCTGCGGCAATTGACCGATCGAAATTGATCCAGGTCGACATGGTGAAGCCTTTGGACGCTGGCGTGCTCAACGGAAGCATCGTGGCGGCCCTGAAAGACGCAGTCAGAATCATCATGAGATTCCCGCGCCGGCCGCCGTCACCGGAGCTCGAGGACTTCCGCAGCGCCTTTGTTGCGCGCTACGAGCGAGCCTGGGTGCCGTTGCTGGAGGCCGTTGATGAAGACGCGGGCATTGGGTTTGGCAGTTTGAGCTATTCCCGGGGATCCGCGGTACTTCGTGGCCTCAATCTCTTGCCAAAGCAATCTCGATCGAGCGGCGATGCTGAAAGTCCGTACCTGCTCGAGAAAGTCGTGGAGTGGGCGCACGGGCCTGGTGGCGAGCTTGTGATCGACGAAGACGATTTGCCCGAACAACTGGCAAGCGCTCCGCTGCCTGACGCATTTGCGGTTCATGCAACCTTAGTCGCCCACTCCCCTGACGCATTGCGTCAAGGATCCTGTCACATCCTACTGCGCTCATGCGATGGTCCTTCTGGAGCTCGGCTGCTAGGCCGGTTCTGCGCCGTTGACCCTGAGATCGACAAGTGGGTCAAGAAGCACTTGCAGCAGGAGGAAGCGCTGACACCTGATGTGGTGTTCGCCGAGATCGTGCACCTGCCGGAGGGAAGGCTGGGAAACGTCTTGTACAGGCCGACACTCCGCAACTATGAGATCCCGTATCTGGGAAGGTCCGGAGCACCAGTAGACCGTCAACTGCCAATCTCAGATCTCATCGTGACCGTGGATCAGGCGTCACGAATTATTGTTCGATCCCAGCGCCTCGGATGCCGAGTTATTCCGCGTCTAACGTCAGCACATTCCATCGACAACCCCCGATTGGCGCCAGCTTACAGGTTTCTCGGTCTCTTGCAACATGAGGGCATCGGATTGCCACGCTTCCACTGGGGTTCGCTCACTTCGCTGAAGGCGCTACCGAGGATCCGCATAGGAAATACGGTCGTAGCTCGAGCGAGATGGCGGCTCTCTGAGGCTGAGACGGATCATTTGCGGAAGTTGCCAGCGCAGTCTGCCTTCTCGTCGCTTCAGATACTTCGAGAACAGCGCAAGCTGCCGCGCTGGATACTGTTCTCTGAATGGGACAACGAGCTTCCGGTTGATCTGGACAACCCACTTAGCGTTGCAGCCTTCTTACCACTTCTTAAGCCTGGCGCTGCCTGTACTCTCGTCGAAATGTATCCGTCGCCTCAAGACTTGGTCGTGCGCGGGCCGGAAGGACTCTTTGCGCATGAGATCATTGTGCCCTTTGTTAAGGCGAACTCTGAGTTACCGCATCGAGAGGCCGCATCGACAGCGACGACACCAACAAGGCCCCCAACAATTCTCGTGAATCGTTATGCTGACAGGCTTGTTCCTCCAGGAGGATCCTGGCAATTCCTGAAGCTCTATGGTGGAAGCGCGACCCTTGATGAATATCTAGCCGGGGAATTGCGCCTGTGGCTCCAGGCGAAAACGGCTACTGGACTAATCACGCGGTGGTTCTTTGTGCGCTACGGAGATCCATACGTGCATCTCCGCGTTCGGCTTCAAGGCCCGGGTCGTGGACAGCAGCAGGCCCTTTCAGAGGCAGTCACAGAACTCGGTTCACGTCTAGTCGACAGAAGACTGTTGTGGAAGTTCGAACTGGACACCTACCATCGAGAAATCGAGAGATACGGTGGTTTTGAAGCGATGGAAGTGGCGGAGGACGTCTTTGCCGCGGATAGCCTGGCCGTCGTAGACCTTCTGAGCGACCTCACTGCCGATGGCCTAGATCGGCGCTGGGAACTCGCCCTGATCGGTGTCGATACACTATTGTCTGACTTCGCGCTCGCGCTGCAGGACCGACAGTCCCTCATTGAAAGGATGCGGCAGAATTATGAGGCAAAACTGTCCGTGCAGCCGGGCCTTGGACGCAAGCTGGGACTGAGGTTTCGGGAGGTGGTGCCGGATCTCGATCGTATCCTGGAGGACCGCACGGATAGTTCAAGCTCCCCAAGCGTGAAGCAGGTTCTAGAGCGCCGGTCGCTGTCATTTCGGTTGGCCCAAAGTAGGCTGGCAGAATTGAACCGACGTGGTGCGCTGACCGCGTCTCTGCCAGACCTCGTGTCTTCGTTTGCTCACATGCACGTGAACCGGATGTTGCGCGCAGCTTCGACAGCTGAGGAATTCTTGATTTACGATTTTCTTGGCAGGATCTATCGAGGCTTGGCAAATAGGCCGCAGGCTTCCTGAATGGCGAGCCTGTCCAGAAGGTCCGCGTCACGTTTTCGAACTGAGCTGGCGCCGAGGCCACTCGACTCCCGGTGGTTGGCTACTTCAGCAGGGTGGTTGGTTAGTCACAAATCGGAGGGTTGATGCCTGGCGAAGCAACCGCGCGGATCTTCGTTCAACAGAGGAATCGAACCGAATGCGGGCCGGCTGCTTTGACAATGGTTCTCAAGTACTTGGGCTACAAAGTGTCCCTCGATGAACTAGTCGGCCGGCTTCCAATGGCGTCAGATGGCACAAGTGCGGCCGCTATCCTTGAAGTGGCTCGATCCTATGGCCTCAGATGCCGCGGTGGGCAGATCCACGCGAATGAACTGATTGCACTGCCTCCCTTTTCGATTCTTCATTGGCAAAACAAGCATTTTGTAGTGCTTCAACGCGCTACCCGTTCGCGAGTTCGCATCTTGGACCCGGCTCGTGGAGTTCGTTCGTTGTCGCTGTTCGACGCCGGGAAGAGCTTTTCAGGTGTCGCATTGGTCTTCGCCGCCGATCGAAGGTGCCGGCCCCGACCAAAATGAGTGTGCCACCAACACCCGCATGCGAATCAACGTCGCAGCGATCTACCTAGGCCGCCCTGGACCGAACCTTGCGGAGTCTCATGTAGACGGGCAACTGACGCGTGGCAGGTCTAAGACCTGAGCTGGAGCGCATCTGCAAGAAGCTCAGTTGAGCGAACTTTGTCTTCAAAAGACAGAGACATTTCCAAGAACACGAACTCAGATGTCTTGTGTCGCTCCCGCAAGTCTTCGAACATCTCGCGGCACCTAGTGGACGCGCCGCTCGGAAAGTGATCCAGTCGCCGTTCAGAAAGTGATCCACCCGGAGGCCTGATAGCGGGCTTGCCGAAGCGTCGAGCTTCGGGTCCGCTGGGAGGATGCTCAAGGTGGACCAGGTCCATGTACTCCGAC
>DATEGZ010000114.1:0-9712 GCA_035279905.1 Vicinamibacterales bacterium | reverse complement strand
GAGCCAGCGTTTCGGCGACGCCGGGTTCAAGGGTTGGCGAGGTGCCGCCCGGTTGCGCCATGATGGCCGCGGCCGACGCCGCAAAAAGCACCGTCGCGGCGAGGATGATCCGCACCGCCGTCAGCCGCCTAGCGGCGCTGTTTCTCTTCGAGGTAGGTGTAACCGTTGAAGCCGTCCTCGTAGAACTCGAGCAGGCGCCCGCATTCCGCGTAGTTCAGGCGTCCGGCGCGGACCGCCGCCTCCACGTCGGATCGCAGCTTGGCGATGAGCTCGTCGGCGTCGAACTCGACGTAGTCGAGCACTTCGCGAACGGTGTCGCCCTTGATGACCGCGTCGAGCACGACCGCGTTGGACTCGTCGAGGCTCACGTGTACCGCGTGCGTGTCCCCCAGCAGGTTGTGCAGGTCGCCGAGGATTTCCTGGTAGGCGCCGACCAGGAACACGCCCAGATAGTACGGCGATCCGTCGAACGGATGCAGCGGCAGCGTGTGCTTGACGTCCTTCCGATCGATGAAGTGGTCCACCTTGCCGTCCGAGTCGCACGTGATGTCGCCGAGGACCGCATAGCGAGTCGGCCGCTCGTTCAGCCGGTGAATCGGCATGATCGGGAACAGCTGGTTGATCGCCCAGCTGTCCGGGATCGACTGAAACAGCGAGAAGTTGCAGAAGTAGGTGTCCGACAGCAGCTCGTCCAGGCTCTGCAGGTCCTCGGGGACATCCTCCATCGACTTCATGAGCGTGCGAAGCTTGACGCAAATCACCCAGTAGAGGTTCTCCGCCATCGACCGCTGGGCCAGCGGCAGGTGCCCCGACGAGAACAGGTTCATCGTCATCTCGAGCGCCTGCTGCGCGTCGTGATAGCTCTCGCGCGCGTTGGTCACCGTCAGGCCGTCCAGCGTCTCCATGAGATCGACGATCGGCGGCTTCATGTCGGGGGTCGCGGTCCGGGGAATCGACTCGTCGCCGAAATCCGCCACGCCGAGCACGTTCAGGACGAGCAGGCTGTGGTGCGCGACGATGGCGCGACCGCACTCGGTGACGATGTGCGGATGCGGCACCTTGGCTTCGTCGCACACCAGCTGCAGGTGGTAGACGACGTCGTTGGCGTATTCCTGCAGCGTGTAGTTCATGCTCGACTCGAAGTCGGTCTGCGAGCCGTCGTAGTCCACGCCGAGGCCGCCGCCAACGTCCATGAACTTCAGGCCGGCTCCCGCTCTGACCAGCTCGACATACACGCGGGCCGCTTCGTTCAGCGCGCCCTTGACGATGCGGATGTTCGGAATCTGGCTGCCGAGGTGGAAGTGCAGGAGCTTGAAGCAGTCCTGCATGCCGTACGACTTCAGCTCATCGAGGCCCTGGCGCACTTCCGCGACGGTCAGGCCGAACTTCGATCGGTACCCGCCGGAGGACTGCCAACGCCCGCCGCCGCGCGAGGCCAGCTTGACGCGCATCCCGATCTGAGGACGCACGCCGACCTTTCTCGCGTACTCGAGGATCAAACCCAGTTCCGTGTACTTCTCGACGACGGGAATGATGCGGCGGCCCATTTTGTGGGCCAGCATCGCCATCTCGATGAATTCGGCGTCCTTGAACCCGTTGCAGATGATCGGCGTGTCGCCGGTCGCCATCGCGACCACGGCGAGCAGCTCGGGCTTCGAGCCGGCTTCGAGCCCGAAGTCGTACGGCCGGCCGAAGTCGAGCACTTCCTCGACCACCTGCCGCTGCTGGTTCACTTTGATGGGATAGACGCAGAAGTACTTGCCGTCGTACGAGTGCTGCGCGATCGCCGAGGCGAACGCGGAGTGGATGTCCGCGAGGCGCTGCCGCAGGATGTCGCGAAAGCGGATCAGAATCGGCAGGCCGATCCCGCGAAGCTGCAGGTGATCGACGAGCTGTTTGAGATCGATCCAGCGCTCGGGGTCGCGCGTCGCGTGGACGCGCACGTGGCCGTTCGGCCCGATGGAGAAGTAGCCTTTGCCCCAGCGTTCGATTTCGTAGAGTTCAGTGGCATCGGTGACGGTCCAGGGATCGCCCTGCCGCCACGCTTTCGTGACGCGGCTCGTCGTGCTCACAGACCGCTAATCATAAAAGGAAAACGGCGTGAGCGTACCGGTTTTTCAACGTTTCACGAACAGCCGGGGCGGTGCGGCGGGCTGCGCGTGGAGGATGATCACGTGGCTGCGCGTGAGGTCGGAAACGGCGATCTCGACGCCCTTCAGCATCAGATCCGAGCCGCTCACGGCACCCAAATCGCCGTAGTCGGCCGACTCGACCTGATACATCACGTCCGGTTTCAGCCCTTTCAGGCGCACGAGGGTGCTCGACGGCGCATCCGCCGTCTCGAACGCCATCAACACCGTGTCGCCGCTCGTGGTCGAGACATGCTCGATGACGTCCCAGCCCGTCCAGGGCGTGTCCGGCAAGGAGACCTGCTGGGGACCCAGGACGAACGAGACGCTGTTGGCGAGAATCGGCCGGACGCGCTTGTAGAGGTCGATTTGCTTGCCCATCGCCGCCCGCGATCCGTCGCTCATGTCGCCCAACCGCACGCTGAGCCCCATGCGGCCCGGCAGGCGGCTCCGCATGATGACCGGGACGTCGCTCAAGCCGTCGCCGTTGTCGGCCATCGGCTCGGTGTCCGTTGTCACGGCAAACGTCAGCAGGTACGGCGCCGGGAAGATGTCGAGGAGCCCCTCGAGATCGTGGCGAACGCGATCGGAGGGCGCGGTGCGATCGCTCAGCCACGACGCGTCGCTGTACATCAACATGTCGAGCGACAGGCGATTGGCGCCGCTCGAGCAATCTTCGATCTCCAGGTCGGGATAGCGGGCGCGGAGATCGTCGCGCACCATGTCCACGCCCCGCGTGTGCAGGAAGTTGGCGTCCTCGACCGTGTGGCCGTGGCTGGTGCGGTTGCAGTTGATCCAGAAGTTGTTGTCCCACTTCAGGTAGTCAGGGTGCACCGCATCGATCAGCTCGACGAGCCGGCCCGTCACCCACTGGCGCGCCTCGGGCACGACAAAGCACACTTGCGCGGCGATGGTCTGCGAATTGGGCGTCGCGGGATCGTACCGCCCGTCCCGCATGGCCAGGAAGCGCTCGGCGGCGCCGCCTGGCTGATTGATGGTGTTCAGATCGACGCGCTCGGGCTCGACCCACAGACCGAACCGCATGCCGAGCTGGTGCGCGTGATCCGACAGCGCGCTCAGCCCGTCAGGAAACCGATCCATGTCGACCTGATAGGTGCCCCACCCGTACACGAAATCGACCGCGGGATCGCCGTCCGGGCTGGGCCACCAGCCCGCGTCGACGACGAACTGCTCGGCGCCGGCGGCCGCAGCCAGATCCATTTCCGCCGTGAGCGACGCGGCATCGAGGAACGTGCCGTAGGAGTACCACGTGTTGTACGAGACGTACGCGTTGTACGGCCGGCCGTGACGCAGGGCGTGGTCGATGTACCCCTTGAGCGCCATCGACACTTCCGGCGTCGTCGCCGTCGTGATCCCGAAGATCGCGTGCGGCGTCTCGAGCGACGCGCGCGCGCCGAGGGTCGTCTTGAACGTCGGCAGGCCCGCCTGCAGATCGATCGCGTCACCGTGGCGCGTCGCGCGAACCTGCCACGATCCGGACCACACCACCGCGCCGAAGAATTGCTGATCGGGCGTCACGATCGAATACCACGGTACGTTGTTTTCGGACGCACGGCTCGTGGAGCCGATCTCGAACGTCTGGTTGTTGTCGAGATCCGCGGTTCTCACCGTGAAGGGCCCGCCTTCGTCGTCAGACGCGCCCAGACCCGACACCCACTTCATCGTGCCGTTTTCGACGCTGAAGGCGTAGTCGTTGAGATCTGAAAGCGTCAGCTGGCGCGCGCCGGCCTGATACGTCGTCCACACTTCGATGACGGAGCTCGCCGGGTACACCGCGTAGGTGCGCGTGATGTCGAGCGCGTACGCCGCAATGCGATAGTGCAGATCGAGCCGCACGCCGCCCCACCACTCGGACGTCGTCACGTTCAGGAGCGGCGTGACGCTCGATCCGATGGTGATGCGCTGGTCGTTGATCGTGATGAACGCCTCGGGGGCCTTCGAGCGGCTCCAGTCGCGGCCGCTGGCCACGTCGGTGATGCCGCTGAGACCGACCGTCGCCCCTTGCCGGCTCAGCGTGTACCGCACCAGCGAGTTGCCGACCGCCCAGCCGCCGCCGTCGACGGCTTCAACGTACGACTCGTCAATCTGAATGAGTCGTTGGTCCCCGCGGAGCAGGACTCCGCCTGGGATCAGGCACATCAGAGCCAGTGCCAGCACGGCTGGGAAAAGGGGACGACCCATGCCAGTTGCGCTACCCGTGCAAGTCTTAGACCCGTCCGACTCTGGAAAAGTTGAGGAACTCAGACCCGGAGTATCGGCCGATATTGTCCGTTGGTACAGTGAGATACGGGGATGTGAGATTTGGAGTATAGCCTGTTCCCCGTTCGGGTGGAAGGACGCTGTGTCCCGCGGGATACAGCCCGAGTGTCCTCCCCCCAACAATGATCACTGTTGATCACTCGACTCCTGGGCGGCCGCTCGTCCCACGTCGCCCGACCACGCCGCACCCGCATTCGTTGACAGCTTCGTCCCTCGCCTCGATAGTGGACCAATGACGATCTCGAGACGCGTGCTGCTGATGATCTTCGTGGCGGCGACGCTCGCGTCAGTGTTTTCGACGGTGCTGGCCGACCAGGCCGTGCGCGCGAGCGGTGGCGAATCCGTCATCGGGCGGCTGGCGTTCCTCAACTCGACGTTCTGGTTCGGGTGGGCCGTGCTCGCCATTCCGCTGACGCTGCTCTGCCGGCGGCTGCGGATCGATCGGTCGCCGCGGATTGCCGTTCCGGTGCAGGCGCTGGCGGTCGTGACCGCCGCCGCCGTGCACCTCGCGCTCCAGACAGCGGCGCAGGTCGTCATCCTCCGGAACGCGCTGGCGGTCGAGCGTCCGGAAGCGGTCACCGGCTACGACTGGCTGGGCGAGTTTCAGCGCGTGTTTCCCATTCAGCTCACCGGCCTGATCGACTGGGAGCTCGTGACGGGCGCGGGCATCGTCGGCCTGATTCACGCGGTGTTCTACTATCGCGAGACGCAGCAGCAGGCGCTGCGCGAGGCGCAGCTCGAGACCCGCCTGGTCGAAGCACAGCTCCAGACCCTGCAGCACCAGCTGCACCCGCACTTTCTCTTCAACACGCTGCACGCGATCTCGACGCTCATGCACCGCGATCTGTCCGCTGCCGAACGCATGCTCGCGCAGCTGGGCGATTTGCTGCGGCTGACCCTCGAATCGTCGACGCGGCCCGAAGTTCGTCTCGCCGAGGAGATCGAATTCCTCGAGAAATACGTCCAAATAGAACAGGTTCGCCTCGGCGAGCGTCTTACCACGTTGTTCGACATTGAAACCGAGGTGCTCGACGCCGCCGTGCCGACGCTGATTCTGCAGCCGCTCGTGGAGAACGCGATCGAGCACGGCATCGCGCCGCTGGGACTCCCCGGCCGGGTTACGGTGTCGGCGAGGCGGGAGCACGACATGCTGGTGATGACGGTGGACGACACGGGCCCGGGTCCGTCCGAGCGCGCAATGGCGGCGCTCTTCACGGGCATCGGCCTGTCGAACACCCGCGCGCGCCTGACCTACCAGTTCGGCGCGCACTATCGATTCGAGTTCAAGCGGCGGCCCGGCGGGTTTGCCGTGCTCGTCGCGATCCCCTATCGCCGGGAGCCGTCGGCCGCGGCGTTCGTGGCCTGAGGATGTGCTCATGACCGTCGCGCCCCGCAAGATTCGTGCGCTCATCGTCGACGATGAGCCGCTGGCGCGTGAGCGGATGCGCTCGCTGCTCGGCGTCGAGCCCGACGTCGACGTCGTCGGCGAGGCGAGCAACGGCCTCGAGGCCGTCGACGCGATCCTCGATCGATCGCCGGACCTGGTGTTTCTCGACGTCCACATGCCCAAGCTCGACGGCTTCGAAGTGATCGAGACCGTCGGCGCCGACCGCATGCCGGCCGTGGTGTTCGTAACGGCGTACGACCAGCACGCGCTGCGGGCGTTCGAGGTGCAGGCGCTCGACTACCTCTTGAAACCGTTTGATGGCGAGCGTTTTCAGGGAACGCTGCGGCGCGTGCGGCGCCAGATGCAGAACGCGGAGACCGGCGACCTCAGCCAGAAACTGCTCGCGCTCGTACGCGATTTGAAGGGCGATCGCCAGCCGCGCGCCGAGCGGCTCGTCGTCAAGTCCGGCGGCCGGCTGTTCTTTCTGCGCACGGACGAAATCGACTGGATCGAAGCGGCGGGCAACTACGTGCGGCTGCACGTTGCGGCGGAAGGGCACCTGCTGCGCGAAACGATGACCGCGATCGAGTCGCGGCTCAATCCGGAGATCTTCTTCCGCATCCACCGCTCGCACATCGTCAACATCGAGCGGATCAAAGAGCTTCAGCCCTGGTTCAACGGAGAGTACGTCGTGATCCTCCGCAACGGCACGAAGCTGACGCTGAGCCGCGGCTACCGCGAGCGGCTGCAGGAGAAGCTGGGAAAGCCGCTCTAGCCGGGCCGTCGAGCCGCGACTACTTGCCCGCCGCGGGCTTCGGCATCTTGAACATCGCGTCGTCGATCTTCGGGTTGAGCTCGACCGCGTCCACCGTGGTCTGGCTCACGACGTTGCCCGCCGAGACGGTCTTCATCGCGAACGGCAGCTTCAAGCCCTGGATGTCACGGTAATTCGACAGCTCGTTCTCGATGGCGCCCATCGGCGAGTCGCCGACGATCTTGATCTCGAGGCTCGTCTTGGCGTCGAGGTAGAGCTGCTGCACGCGGTGCTCCTTCGACGTCAGCTTGAGGTGATACACCTCGCGCCCGCCGAGGTTCTCGACGCCGACCAGCTCCAGCTCGTATCCCTTCGCCTTGTAGTTCACGAGCGGGCTGTCGAAATCCGACTGCATCTTGATCTCGTCGGCCTGCGGCCCGGAGATGGCGACCGGCTGGCCCGAACCGGCAAACGGGTTGATGCTCCACGCGGTCGTGCCGTCGAACGCGTTGACGATCTTCTGTCCGGCCATTTCGATCTCCTCCCGGACGAGGTTGGGCCGCTTCCCGTAGACGGTGATCGTCCCGGTCATGCCCTGGAAGGTGACGTGCGCGGTCTGCTTCATGGTCAGGACGGCCTCGAGCCGCTCTGCCCCGCCCTTCGCCTGCACGTTCTTCGCGACGAGGTCGTCCACGTTCTGCGCGGCCAGCTGCGCCCCTGCGAGCACGACGGTCGCGCAAGCCATCACAGAAAGGACCCGGCGGTTCATACACACCTCCACCTGGTCAGTTGTGCAAGATGTACGCCTGCCGGAACGCGCGCAACGAGCGCGGATCAGCGCTGGAACGCCCCTCCTAAACGGGAACGAGGGGACACAACTGTAATCGGACGGGGAACGCTGAGGACCGGGCCGGGGGTTACGGCGTCAGATGCTGCTCGGCGCTCGTCAGGGCATCCTCGTGGTCGAGGTCCTGGACGGAGATCGCCGCGTGGAGCCGGTGGTCGGGTGACGAGCACTGCTTGCCGCGCGCGTCGATCGTCGCGACGACCTCGCCTTCGTACGTTTCGTACACGCCGACGAGGCACCCGCACGAGAGCACCCGTCCTGAGAGTCCGCGCAACAAACGCATGGTCATAGAGACTTCCGGGGGGGCAGGAAAGTTTAATGCGTGTCAGGTAAATTTTCGCCCTGAATCACGATGATCACTATTGTCCTATGCGTCCCTGGAGTTCTATCGGATCGTTTGAGCGCCAACCTTAAAAGGTGATGCCCACACCGAAGTTGACCCGGGTACTCGCCCCGAGTCCATGCGCGACGGCGAGGCTCATGCGGAACGCCGTGGCCGCGATCCACACGCTGCCGCCGATGCCGGTGTGGTACGGCTGGTCCGCGAACCGCTCGCCGTAGAGGTAGGCCTTGCCGGAGTCCGCGAACACACTCACCCCGAGCTTGCCGATATCGAGGGGCGACGTGAGCGGAATGCGCAGCTCGAGCGAGCCGTTGACGACGATGTCGCCGATGAAGGATCCGGCCTCGAACCCGCGCAGGCTCGAGTTGCCGCCGAGCAGCGGCTTCAGATAGAACGGCAGCGGATGATCGGCGGCCTGCCGCTCGGCGCGCAGCACAAGGATCATCTGGCCGAAGAGCCCGACGTCGCCCTCGGCTTCGAGCTGCCACGCCCTGAAGCTCGGCACGTCGTCAACGAAGTAGCGCGTGGTGGCCGCGCGGGCGAAGATGGCGTTGCGCGGCAGCACCGGATCGATTCGCGTGTCGAGCGTCACATCGCCGCCGAATGACTTGACCTGATCTTCCTCGCCCAGGAACGACACGTGCTCCCACGCCGCGTTGCCGCCGACGCGCAACACGCCGAAAGCCTTCTCCGCGCGTCCAAACAAGCGACGACGGTCGTCGTCAGCGTCGAATCCGGGGTTGTGCACCGACTGCAGCGAGCCGCCGATCTGAAACCGCGTGAGCGGGCCGCTGACGAACGTACGATCGAGCTCGGCGCCGGCCTGCTTCGTGCCGCCCCACGTCAGTGGAAACGACAGACGGCTGCGCTCGCCGATGATGTCCGGCCGGGCGAGACGCACGCCGTACGTCATCCCGTAGCCGTCCTCGCCGCTGAGGATCGGCATGAACATCAGGTTGTGAAAGCCGCGGCGTTTGACGACCTGCACGGGCCCGCCCGGCACGTCCGGCAGCTCGATCCGCATCGGCCCTTCGTCGACGATGACGACTACGACGATCTGTGAGGCGTCCGCAATCGACGCGAACCGCTTGAGCACGGTGACTTCCTGGAACTTCTTCGACGCCTTCAGGCGCGATGTCGCGTCGGCGATCGTCGATGGCCCGAACGGCGCGCCGATCGCGAGGCCAGCGATCTTGACGACCTCGTCGTCGGTCGAGATGTGATTGCCGTGGACCTGGATCGCGGCGACGACTTCCTGCGCCGCGGGCGTCTGCACCATCACGCCGCACGCGATCAGCCTGACGCCGAGCGCGCCGGCGGCGACGAGGGCCAGCACTTCAGTGTTCCAGCGGCGCCTTGATGCGTCCGCTGGTCGTGGCCTGGCGGTAGTCGTGGTAGTCGAGGTGGTAGCGCGCGTCGAACGTGCCGACCGCGAGCATCGCCGAAAAGAACATGTCTACGTCGCGCGGCAGCCACACGTCCGGGAACGGCTGGCTCATCGTCATCGACGCTTTCAGATCGTTCACGCGCAGCAGCCACGCGACCGGCAGGAAGTCGAGGCTCACGTTGTCGAACGTGTACTTCACGATCTGCGACGATTTCGGATCGACCCAGAGCGTCACGAGCGAGACTTTGTTCATCATGCGCTCGATCGCCGCGTCGAGGTCGTCGTCCTTGCTCGGCGGCTTCTCTTCGGCCGCCTTTCGCTGCTGTTTGTCGTTCTCGTGCGAGAAGAGACGCGCGGGGTAGTACTCGATGCGCAGCACGTCCTTGCCGTCGAAGCTCTCGTGCCCGACGAGCGCGTACTTGCCCTGCTCGAATTTGAAGCGCAGGAAGTAGGCCGACTCGATGAAGCCGGGCTGGCGGCTCTGCCGGAGCATCGCGTCGAGGTCCTTCGGGACGTCGGGCGAGGCGGCCGCGGTCTGATCGGCGCCGGCCGCGGCGCCGGCGGGCGCGGCATCGGCCTCACGCC
>DATEGZ010000113.1:0-70904 GCA_035279905.1 Vicinamibacterales bacterium | reverse complement strand
CAACGAGCCGGGGCCCGGGATCGGTCGCGACGAGCGCGGCCCCGTCCGCGCCGACGTGGGTCCGGATCCACGCGCATCCGCCCTCGAGCGCCGCGATCTCATCCTCCGCGTCGTGAACGATCTGCAGCAGCGCCGGCACGGCATGAATCAAGTGCACGCCCGTCCTCCTCATTCCCCATCGCTCGAGCCCTCGCGCGCTTCGCCGCCGGATGAACTCGGCGCTCGCCGATGTCGACGATGACGGCGCCCGCGCGCACGCCTCGCGCAGCCTCGCGAGCAGTGCCTCTTCCAACTCGGCCTCGCTCGCCCGCTCCGGCGGCCGTCCCAGCACCGCGACGGCCTCCTCAACCCGGCCGCGCGCGAGATGGTCCTCGGCCAGACACGCCTGCGCGAGGCGCGGCCTGGACGCAAGGTCGCCTGCGTCAGGCAAACCTCCGTCGCCTGTGGCCCACCTCACGAGCGCGGCGATCGCTCGCTCGGTAGCCGTTTTCGCCGGTCCGGCAGGCAGATGGTCGCGCGCTTCTTCGAAACGTCCAGCCCAGAAACAGATCTCCGCTCGGTGCACGCGCGCAGGTCGCGGCACCTCCAGCCGCCGAATCGTCGCTTCGACGTCGATGGCGACGACGATCGCTTCCGCACGCGCCAGATGTCCGGTCGCCACGAGCACCGCCGCCAGCTCGGTGGCTACCGCGACGCGAGCCGGCCAGCTCGTGAACCGGTCGCAGAGCCCGGTGGCCACTCGCCGCGCCTCGCGCCACTCGTCACGCGCCCGCATCTCCTCGAGCAGGCGGCACGCGGCATGCGCCTCCGCCGCTTCGTCCTGGCGCCGGCGGGCGCTCTCGACGGCCGCTCGCAGCCATCGTTCTCCCGCTGCGCTCCGGCCGCGTTCGAGGAACGCCACCGCACGTGCAAGGCGCGCGTCCGGCGGGCCCGCCTCTCGGTCAACACCATACGAGGCGACTCGCTCGCGCACGACCACCACATCGCCGATGCGGCTCCCGTGCGTCTGGCGTCCAGACGCGGGCCGCAGGTCGATCACGAGGTGCGCGCGGTCGCTCACGCGCGCCAGCCGGCGCACGATGCGGCACGCGCGCTCCATGTCGCGGTCGTCTGACAAGAACACGGCCGCGTGCGCGTGCCCGAGCCCGGCCATGTCCGCGTCCTGCGTGGCATGGACGGTCACGAACCCCAGTGCTCGCACCAGCGGCGCCGCCAGGCGCGCCACTTCGCTCCGATCCACGTCGTCCGCCAGCGCGACCGAAACAACGCGCGTCACGATCAGCGGTCCGGTGGCGATAGCCGCGATGTGCTCCGCGAGGCGCTGCGCGTGCGCGTCCGGGCCGCGTTCGTCGCTCGCCACGGCCTGTCCTTTTGCAAGATGCGGTCCCGCCCGCACCCGCAAAACACGGGGCTTGCGGGAAGGACGTTGCAAAAAGTTCGATAAGATGACGCAACGATGCTGCGATTCCTGACAGCTGGCGAGTCGCACGGCCAGGCGCTCGTCGTCATTGTCGAAGGCGTGCCGGCGGGATTGCCGCTCGGCGCCGACGACCTCTCGCCGGATCTCGCCCGCCGGCAGCTCGGCTACGGCCGCGGACGGCGCATGGCCATCGAGCAGGATCGCGCGGAGATCCTGTCCGGCGTTCGCCGCGGCGAAACGCTGGGCGCGCCGATCGCGCTCGTCATTCGGAATCGCGACTGGACCAACTGGCAGCACACGATGTCGCTCGATGCGCAGCCGGACGAGTCGCTTCCGGGAGCGCGCCGGGCGGCCGTCACGCGGCCGCGCCCTGGCCACGCGGACCTGGCCGGGGGCTTGAAGTATTCGCGCGAGGACCTGCGCGATGTGCTCGAGCGCGCGAGCGCCCGCGAAACGGCCGCGCGGGTTGCCGCCGGCGCCATCGCGCGCAAGCTCCTGGCGCGCTATCACATCGACGTCACGAGTCACGTGATCGAGATCGGCGGCGCCGCCCTGGCCGATCCGCTCGCTGTTCGCTTCGAGCAAGCCCGGGCGCTCGCGGCGGACGATGACGTGCGGTGCGTGGACGCGGGCGTGGCGTCCGCGATGCGTCAAGTCATCGACAAGGCGAAAGAAGCCGGCGACACGGTCGGCGGCGCGTTCGAAGTCATCGCGCACGGCGTCCCGCCCGGCCTCGGCAGCTACGTGCACTGGGACCGCAAGCTGGACGGGCGGCTCGCGCAAGCGGTGATGTCGATTCCGGCGATCAAAGCCGTCGGGCTGGGTCGCGCGGCCGCCGTCGGCCACTTGCCCGGGTCGAAGGTACACGATGAGATTCTGCCGGCCGATGGCGCCTCGTCCGGCACCGTCCCGGGCCTCCGTCGCCCGACGAACAACGCCGGCGGGCTCGAAGGCGGCGTGACCAACGGCGAGGACGTTCGCGTCACGGCCTGGATGAAGCCGATCTCCACGCTGATGAAGCCTCTCCGGTCCGTTGACCTCTCGACGCTCAGCGAGGCCGCGGCCGCCATCGAGCGCAGCGACGTGTGCGCGGTGCCCGCGGCGGCGGTGGTCGGCGAAGCGGTCGTCGCGTTCGTGCTGGCCGATGCGCTCCTCGAGAAACTCGGCGCCGACAGCGTCGGCGAGATCGATTCCGCGTTTGCGCGGCTGACCAGCCGCCTCACCGAGCGGCTGACGCCGCACCGGGAGCCGATCTGATGCTGCGGCCTCTCGTCCGTTACGGCGGCCCGGGACTCCAGCAGCTTGCCGCGCCCGTGACGACGTTCGACGAGTCGCTCGATCGGCTCATTTCAGACATGGTGGATACGATGTACGCGGCGCCTGGCATCGGCCTGGCCGCGCCGCAGATCGGCGTCCCGCTTCGCGTGGCGGTCATCGATCTCACCGCGGGCAAGAAAGGCGGCGAGCTGCTCACGCTCGTCAACCCCGAGTTCGTCGAGCGCGAAGGCATGCAGCTCGAGGAAGAAGGCTGCCTCAGCCTGCCGGGCTTCAACGCGACGGTGGCGCGGCCATCGCGGGCCGTGGTGAAGGCGCTGGATCGGACCGGCAAAGAGCGCGTGATCGAGGGCACGGGCCTGCTCGCTCGCGCGCTGCAGCACGAGATCGATCACCTCGACGGGCTGCTCTTCCTCGATCGTCTCCGCGGCATCCGCCGCGATCTCATCGTCAGAAAGATTCGCAAGCTCCAACGCGCCGGACGCTGGTGATGCCGCTGCGGCTGCTGTTCTTCGGCACTCCGACGTTCGCCGTGCCCACGCTCGAGCGGCTGGTCGGCTCGCCGCACGAACTCGTCGGCGTCATCACGCAACCGGATCGTCCGCGCGGGCGAGGACAACAGATCCAGCCCGAGGCCGTGAAGCGCACCGCCGACGACTTGAAGCTGCCGGTCCTCCAACCGGAGAAGGTGAACGACCCGCGGTGGCTGCGATCGATCGAAGCGCTCGCGCCGGATCTCGGCATCGTCGCGGCGTACGGGCGCATCCTGCCCCAGGCGCTGATCGACTTGCCGCGGCTCGGCATGATCAACGTGCACGCCTCGCTGCTGCCGCGGTGGCGGGGCGCCGCGCCGATTCATCGGGCCGTGGTGGCCGGCGACCGCACGACCGGCGTGACGATCATGCGCGTCGTGCTGGCGCTCGACGCCGGTCCCATGCTCGCGAAGGCAGAGACCGAGATCCAGCCGTTCGAAACCAGCCGCGACCTCGAAGTCCGGCTCGCGACACTCGGCGCTAATCTTTGTGGCGCCACGATCGATCGCCTCGCGGCGGGACCGGTCGAGGAAACACCGCAGGACGATAGCCAGATGACGTACGCGGCGCGGCTCACTCGCCGGGACAGCATCATCGACTGGGCGCGTCCCGCGGCGGTCATTCACAATCAGATTCGCGGTGTGCAGCCGTGGCCGCTTGCCGGCGTGCTGATGAAGGGCCGGCGTGTGATGTTCTTGCAATCCCTCGTCGGCGAGGCGGCGGGCCCGCAGGCCGCGCCGGGCACGGTCGTCGCCGTCGATTCGGATTCCTTTTCAGTCGCCGCGCAACCCGGCACCGTCCGGATTCTCGAGATCCAAGAGGCGGGCCGTGCGCCGATGACCGTCAAGGCGTATCTCAACGGCCGGCGCGTCGCCGAGGGCGAAGTGCTCGTTCCGCTTCCGGAGGCCCCGGCGTGACGGGCGCCCGCCTGGCCGCCGCGCGAGTGCTGCTTGGCGTGGACCGGGGCAGGACGACGCTCTCGACCGAGCTGGAGCGGCAGCGCGGCGGCCTCGACGAGGACCGCGATCGCGCGCTGCTCTTCGAGCTCGTCGCCGGCACGCTCCGCTGGCGCAACGAGCTGGACGCGCTGCTGGCTGCGTGCACCACGCGCCGCCTGGCGGGCGTCGACGCGCCGGTGCTGGCCGCACTGAGGCTCGGCGCGTATCAACTGACGCATCTCGATCGCATTCCGCCGCACGCCGTCGTGCACGAATCGGTCGAGCTCGCGCGTGAGCTCGGCCGCTCGCGCGCGACGGGCTTCGTCAACGCCGTGCTCCGGCGTCTCGCGCGCGGACGGCCGCCGCGCGCCGTGCCGATTCGGCCGGACCCGAAAGCGTCGCGCGTCAACCAGCTCGCGTATCTCACGACCGCGCTCTCGCACCCGGGGTGGCTGGTCGAGCGGTGGCTCGACCGCTACGGATTCGACGCGACCGAACGCTGGTGCCAGTTCAACAACGAATCTCCGGACGTCACGCTGCGTTCCCTCGGACGACTCACGCCGCTCGAAGTGCTCGCGGCGCTCGCGAAGGCTGGTGTGGCGGGCGTGCCAACGCGTTGGGTGCGCGACGCCATCCAGGTGCCGCCGGGATCGACGGGCCGGCTGCCAGCCGAGCTCACGCGAGAGCTTGCGATCCAGGACGAAGCGTCGCAGATCGTCGCGCACGCCGTGGGCGCCGCGTCGGACGAGCGCGTGCTCGACGCGTGCGCCGCGCCAGGCGGCAAAACCATGGTGATGGCCAGCGACATGCGCCGGCGCGGATTGCTCGTCGCCGCGGATCACCGATCGCGCCGCCTCGGCGTGCTGCGCGGCGTACTCGACCGCGCGGGCGTCGAGGTGCCCGTCGTGCAGATCGACGCGACTCGCCCCTTGCCGTTCGGGCCGGTGTTCGACGCCGTGCTCCTCGACGCCCCGTGCTCCGGGCTGGGCACCCTGCGCCGCGATCCCGACGCCAAGTGGTCCCGGCAGCCCGCCGACCTCGCCACGTTCGCGGCCGCACAGCGCGACATGCTGAGGGCGGTGGCCGCGGTCGTGCGGCCGGGCGGCCGGCTCCTCTACTCCACGTGCTCGAGCGAGCCCGAGGAGAACGAGCAGGTTGTCAGCGCGTTTCTGGCGGCCCACGCCGAGTTTTCGGCCGTCCCCGTGGTGCCGGGCCCCGCCGTGGCCGACGGCGAACAGCTCGTGGATGACCGCGGGTTTCTGCGCACCCTGCCCTTCCGGGACCGGCTCGACGCGTTCTACGCCGCGTTGTTGGTCCGGCGGCGAGCGGCGTAGTACACTTTTTTCTGACAAATGCCCCTCGCCACGCCCAAGGCGGGCCGATCGACGCCACGCCAAGCTGCGGGATCCAACCGGCAGACGGCCAATCATCCAATTCGCAAGCGGGTCTTCAGAGCCGGAGGCGCGCTGGTGCTCGTCGGGGCGCTGGCCGCGACGTTCGGCGCGTTCTTCCTCACCGCGGTTCGTGTGGCCACTCGCGCGCGCGAAGTGAAAGTGCCCGACGTCCGCGGCAAGTCGGTCAGCGAGGCCACCACGCTCCTGGCGAGCGTCGGACTGCTCGTGCGCGAGGAGCCGCCGCGTCGATCGGATCCCAAGGTCGCGCTCGATCACGTCATCTCCCAGGATCCCGAAGCCGGATCGGTCCTGCGCCGGCAGCGCGCGGTTCGCTTGAAGGTCAGTGACGGCCAGCGCGCGCCGGTGCTGCCGAGCGTGCTCGGACAACCCGAGCGCACGGCCGAGCTCACGCTTCAACAGGAAGGCATCCAGATTGCCGGGCGCGACGAAATCCGGTCCGGCGATTATCCCGATGGCACGGTCATCGCGCAGGATCCGCCGGCACGGAGCCGGTCCGGGTCGGTCACGTTGCTCGTCAATCGCGGCGAGACGGGCGCGAGCTACGTGATGCCGGACCTGATCGGCACGCCGGGCATCCTCGTGCTCGATCTGCTCCGCAAGCGCGGCTTGCGCGTGGCGCCGGCGACCTACGTCTCCTATCCCGGCATCCCGCCGGGCATCGTCGTGCGGCAGACACCGCAGGCGGGTTTCCAAATCGGCGACCGCGAGCTCGTCTCCCTCGAGGTCAGCAAGTGAGCGTGCGCATCGCGCCGTCGATCCTCTCGGCCGACTTCGCGCGGCTGGCGGACGCCATCGCGCACATCGAGGCGGGCGGCGCGGATCTCGTGCACGTTGACGTGATGGACGGGCACTTCGTGCCGAACATCACCATCGGGCCGCCCGTCGTGGCCGCGCTCAAGCGCGTGACGAAGCTGCCGCTCGACGTGCACTTGATGATCAGCGACCCCGACCGCTATCTGGAGGCGTTCGTCCAGGCCGGCGCGTCGATGCTCACCGTGCACGCGGAGGTGCTTCCGCATCTGCATCGGACGCTCACGCACATTCGATCGCTCGGCGCGAAAGCGGGCGTCGCGATCAACCCGTCCACGCCGGTGTCGACG
Source organism: Vicinamibacterales bacterium (assembly GCA_035279905.1). GTDB lineage: Bacteria > Acidobacteriota > Vicinamibacteria > Vicinamibacterales > SCN-69-37 > DATEGZ01. Next base: position 64,223 of record DATEGZ010000113.1, on the reverse strand, counting down.
ATTTCCGACGTCACGGCGCAGCTCGATCACCTGCTGGTCATGTCGGTGAACCCCGGTTTTGGCGGCCAGACATTCATCCCGCACTCGCTCGGGAAGATTTCCGCGGCGCGCGATCTGCTGGCGAAAAACGGCAGCCACGCGGTCATCGAGGTGGACGGCGGCGTGGATCGCGAGAACGCCGCGTCGATCGTGCACGCCGGCGCATCGATTCTCGTGGCGGGCGCGGCGGTGTTTGCCGCCGGCCACCCAACGGAAGCGACTCGGGCGTTGCGCCGCGCCGCCACCGCGGCCGCCTGAATGTCCATGCCCTCCTCGGTCACCACAGTGCGCGTGAGGTACGCCGAAACGGATCGCATGGGCGTCGTCTACTACGCGAACTACTTCGTGTGGTTCGAAGTCGCGCGCGCGGATCTGCTGCGCACGCTCGGCTGGACGTACCGCGAAATGGAAGAGGCCGGCGTCACGCTGCCGGTCATCGAGGCGCACTGCGACTACCGTCGCTCCGCAAGGTACGACGATGAGGTGGAGGTGCGGACGGCGGGCACGCTGATGTCACCGATCCGCATGGCGTTCGATTACCAGGTGCAGGTCAAGGGCCAGAGCGAGATCACGGCGATCGGCCGGACGGTGCACGCCGCGCTGGATCGCGACGGACGCCCCTGCCGCCTGCCGGATCGCATCCGCGAGGTGTTCGCGTGAAGGCGCTCGTCACCGGCGCGGCGGGCTTCATCGGATCGCACTTGTCGGCCGTCCTGGCCGCGCGGGGCTTCGACGTCGTCGGCCTCGATTGCTTCACGGATTACTACGGGCGCGATCAGAAGGAAGCGAACCTGGCGACGCTGGCGCGCACGCGGCAGTTCCGCTTTGTCGAGGGCGCGCTGCAAACCGTGGACCTCGGCGCGCTGCTCGACGGCGTCACGCACGTCTTTCATCTGGCCGCGCAGGCCGGCGTGCGGCGCAGTTGGGGCACGGAGTTCTCGGTCTATACCTCGCACAACGTGGAAGCGACGCAGCGGCTGCTCGAGGCCGTGAAGTCGCGCAACCTCGCGCGCTTCGTCTACGCGTCGAGCTCGTCGGTCTACGGCGACCTCGTGGCGATTCCGATGCGCGAGGAGTCGGCGCTCCACCCCGTGTCGCCGTACGGCGTCACGAAGCTCGCGGCGGAGCACCTCTGCTACCTCTACTACGTCAATTACGGTGTGCCTGCGGTGTCCTTGAGGTATTTCACGGTTTACGGGCCCCGCCAGCGGCCCGACATGGCGTTCCACAAGTTCCTGCGCGCCGCGCTGACCGGCCAGCCAATTGCCATCTACGGCGACGGCGAGCAGACCCGCGACTTCACGTTCGTCGCCGACGCCGTCGCGGCCACCGCCACGGCTGGCGACCGCGGACGGCCCGGCGCCGTCTATAACATCGGCGGGGGAAGCCGGGTGACCCTCAACTCGGTGCTCGACCGCCTGGCAGGCATCACCGGCCGCAAGCTGGATATCCGCCGAGAGGACCCCCAGAAAGGCGACATGCGCGACACGTTTGCTGATACGACCCGTGCCCTCGAAGACCTCGATTTCCGGCCCACGTATACACTCGACGCAGGGCTCGCCGCCGAATACGAGTGGCTGGCCGATTCGTTGAAGGGGTCGCGTCGCTGAACATGCTCCACCGCGTTTCGCTCCGCACGTACGCTCGACGGACTTCTGTGCTCGCCGTGGCCAGCCTGCTGCTGGGCGCCGCCGCCTGCAAAAAGGATCCGAAGCTCCCGGCCGTCGGCTCGGCCGACGCCGACAAGTTCCTGTTCGACAAGGGCACGGCCGCGCTCGAGCAGAAGAAGTGGGTCGAAGCCCGCGAGTACTTCAAGAAGATCATCGACACCTATCCGCAGAGCGGCTACCGCGCGGACGCCAAGCTGGGCATCGGCGACTCGTACATCGGCGAGAAGCGAGTCGACTCGCTGATCCTGGGCGTCAACGAGTTCAAGGAGTTCATGCAGTACTTCCCGCTGAACCCCAAGGCCGACTACGCGCAGTACCGCATCTGCGCCGCCGAATCGAAGCAGATGCTCTCGCCCCAGCGCGATCAGACAGCCACGCGCGAAGCCCTGCGCGACTGCGACGCGTTCCTGCAAAGCAACCCGCAGAGCAAGTACCACGCCGAGGGCGAGGCCTTGCGCCGGCAGGCGCGCGATCGGCTGTCAGAGTCGGAATACGAGATCGGCGTGAGCTACTTCCGGATGCGCTGGTATCCCGGATCGACGGCCCGGCTGCTCCAGCTGATCAAGGACGATCCCGAGTTCTCGAAGATGGACGGCGTGTACTTCTACCTGGCCGAGTCGTACTACAAGAGCCTGAAGGAAGCCGAGGCGCTTCCCTACTACTCGAAGCTTCTGGAAGCCTATCCGAAGAGCGAGTACGTCGCGAAAGCCAAAGCTCGGATGGCGACGATCAAGATCAAGCACTGACCCGATCGCGCTCCCGCTCCCGCTCTTCCCGGCTCGAGGCGAGCACGGGACCGGGAGGCGGCGCCGGCGCGGCCGGACGTCCGATGAGCGCGTTGATGCGGCGCGAGTAGTCCACGGCCGAGATCAGCGCGGCGATCGTGGCCACCCACAGCGCGATCGTGCCGACGACGAAGAACTGCTGCATTTGATGGCGGCCGAGGATCAGGACCAGGATCGCGACAACCTGCGCGACCATCTTAACCTTGCCGATGGGCGACGCCGGCAGCGTCTGCCCGCGCGCGTGCGCGATGCTGCGCAGCACCGTCACCGAGAACTCCCGCCCCAGAATCACGGCGACCATCCAGGCCGGCGCCAGCCCCATCTGGACCAGCGAGATGAGCGCGGCGGTCACCAGGAGCTTGTCGGCGAGCGGATCCATCCACTGGCCGAAATCGGTGACCTGGCCGCGGCGCCGCGCCAGGTACCCGTCGAGCCAGTCGGTCAGCGACGCGACCCCGAAAATGGCCGCGCCCAGCAGCTCCTTGCTCACCCCCAGGAACGACCACTCCTTCGTCGTCAGCAACACGACGACCAGCAGCGGCACGAGGAAGATGCGTCCGAGCGTGATCGCGTTCGGAAGGTTCACGGACAGCCCTTAATTATTGTACGACAGGTACGTCAGGTACGAGGAACGAGCTGGCGCTCGTCAACCTTCTCATTTGGGTTTCCCGCGAAGGGGAAAAGATGGTGCGAATGCAGGTTCCGAGTACCTGACGTACCGGTCGTACCTGTTATCATGTGCGGTTGATATGAAGGCCATACTCCTGGCCGGTGGCCAAGGGACGCGGCTGCGGCCGCTCACGCTGCACACGCCCAAGCCCATCGTGCCGATTTTCGACCGCCCGTTCCTTCGGTACCAGATCGAGCTGCTTCGGCAGGTGCCGGAAATCGACGAAGTCGTCCTCAGCCTCAACTACCAGCCGCGGCGGATCGAAGAGGTCTTCGGCGACGGGTCGGACCTCGGGGTGCATCTCCGGTACGTCGTCGAGCCCACGCCGCTCGGCACCGGCGGCGCGATCCGGTTTGCGGCCGGCGACCGGCTCGGCGAGCCGATTGTCGTCTTCAACGGCGACGTGCTGACCGCGGTGGACCTGCCGGCGGTGCTGCGGCTCCATCGCGAGCGGCAGGCCAAGGCCACGATCGTGCTGACGCCCGTGGACAACCCGTCCGCGTACGGGCTGGTCGAGACCGACCCCGAGGGCAACATCCTCGCGTTTCTCGAGAAGCCGTCCGCCGACCAGATCCGCGTCAACACAATCAACGCCGGCATCTACGTGCTCGAGCCCGACACGCTCGAGCGGGTGCCGAAGGACACGAACTACTCGATCGAGCGCGGCTACTTCCCGTCACTGATTGCCGATCGCGCGCGCTTCGTGGCGCACATCGACCGCGGCTACTGGATCGACATCGGCACGCCGGAGAAGTACCGCCAGGCGCACCGCGACATCATGGACGGCCGGTTTTCCGCCACCCCATTCGCCGGCCGCCTCGGCCAGGCGATCGTGGCGCCGGACGTGCGCGTCGACGAGGGCGCGACGGTCGAGGGGCCGTGCTTCATCGACGCGGGCGTGACGATCAAGCGCGGCGCGCGCGTCGGGCCTTACAGCGTGATCGGGCACCACTGCCACATCGCCGAAGACGCGTCTGTCGACGGCGCGATCCTCTGGCCGAACACGTGGGTCGACACGGAGGCCCGCCTGACCGGCACGATGGCCGGCCGGCACTGCCACTTCGGACGGAGCGTGACCATCGGCGCCGCGCTCTTCGGCGACAAGTCCGTAGTGACGGATTATTCGGACAGCGGATCGCGATAGAGTCAGGCGATGGGCATTTCAAAAGAGATCTTCAAAGCCTACGACGTCCGCGGCATCTATCCCACGGAGCTCAACGAACAGATCGCGCACGACATCGGCCGCGCGTTCGTCGCGTATCTCGACGCCAGGAAGATCGCCGTGTCGCGCGACATGCGCGTGTCGTCGCCGTCGCTCGCCGCGGCATTCATCGCCGGCGCGCGCGAGCAGGGCGCGGACGTCGTGGACTACGGCATGTGCGCGACCGACATGCTCTACTTCGGCGTCGTGCACGACGGACTCGAGGGCGGCGCGCAGATCACCGCGTCGCACAACCCGAAGGACTACAACGGCGTAAAGATGGTCCGGCGCGAGGCCTTCCCGCTCTCGGGCGACGCGGGCATCGGCGAGATCGCCGAGATGGTCACGGCCGGGACCATCCCGGCGCCCACCCGAGGGCCGGGCGGCCTCGAATCACGCAGCCTGCTCGACGAGTACGTGAAGAAAGTGTTGTCGTTCGTCGATCCCGCCTCGATCGCGCCGTTCAACGTCGTGCTCGATGCCGGCAGCGGCATGGGTGGGCTCGTCGCGCCCCGGCTCTTCGATCGGCTCGCGTGCAAGACGACGCGGTTGTGCTTCGAGATTGACGGCCGGTTTCCCAACCACGAGGCCAACCCGCTCATCGAAGAGAACCGCCGCGACATCGTCGAGCGCGTGAAAGCGATGAAGGCCGATGTGGGCATCGCCTGGGACGGAGACGCCGACCGGTGCTTCTTCATCGACGGCACGGGCGAGTTCATCTCGGGCGATTTCATCACGGCGCTGCTGGCGCACGCGTTCCTGCTGCGCTCGCCGGGCGCGAAGATTGTGTACGACCTGCGCGCGAGCTACGCCGTGAAGGACACGGTGGCCGAATCGGGTGGCACGGCGCTGATGAACCGCGTCGGCCACGCGTTCATCAAGCGCCGGATGCGCGAGGAAGACGCGGTGTTCGGCGGCGAAGTCACGGGGCACTACTACTTCCGCGATTTCTACTACGCCGACAACGGTTTCATCCCCGCGCTGCTCATCCTGGACCTGATGTCCAGGAAGCGGATGACGCTCGCCGAGCTGCTCGCGCCGTTCCGCGAGAAATACTTCATCTCGGGCGAGATCAACACCAAGGTGAGCGACATGGCCACCGTGCAGGCCCGGCTCAAGGACCTGCAGCTGAAGTACCACGACGCCCACACCTACATGCTCGACGGGTTTTCGGCCGAGTTCGAGGACTGGCACTTCAACGTGCGCGCGTCGAACACGGAGCCGATGCTGCGGCTGAACCTCGAGGCGAAGACGCCGCAGATGATGGCGCAGCGAAGGGATGAAGTGCTGCGGGTGATTAGAACCTAGCCGCGCGTATCGGGCTAACGGGCCATTGGGCTATCGGGCTATTGGCCCATCGCGCTATGATCACCCGTCGGCGAGTGCGGGCTTAGCATAGTGGTAATGCTCTGGCTTCCCAAGCCAGCTAGACGGGTTCGATTCCCGTAGCCCGCTCCACACTTTTTCGATGGCGGGGTAAAAAGGCGGGGTAAAACTGAGCCCGCCGTTGCAGCGTCAGCGCCCTCCGCTTCGCGACCCATGCGGAACTGTCCCAGGCGTCGGGCAACCCGCTGGTGCGGCCACGACGTTGGGTAGTGGCTACTTTGCTGCGGCCTGGTGCATAAGCGTAAAATCTGGCTCTTCATTTTCCGAATGAGCGCGCCGCGCCCTCTGCCGGTCAACTGTTGGAACTGCCACAGGGAAGTGACCGTGTGGCTCTCCACGGAATCTGCACTCGACAAGCGGCGGCTGGATAAACCCCGCGTGACGGTCATTCGGCAGGTCTGGACCTGTCCGGAATGCCGAGCCAAGAACGAAGGCGGGTTTACGAGTCTGGTGGTCTACGTGACCGAAGGTCACGAGTCCGGTCGATCGTACTGATCGAAAGATCAGTATCGGCTAGAATCCCGCGAACATGTCGCATGAGCGGGATGTCATCGCCCTCGAAATCCATTGCGTGCATTGCCACACGCCGGTCACCCTGTACGTCGTGGAGTGGCGCGGCAAGTTAAGCATCGAAGATCCCTCCACGTGGAAGTGCCCGCAGTGTCAGCAAAAGAACGATGCCCGCTTCCCCGGAAAACTGGAGTTCGTCGTCGCCGGCCATGACCAAACCTGAATCAAAGCAGCCGACGCCGGACAATCTAGTTACGCGGCCTTTTTTAGATTCTGCTTCGATCAGCAGATCCACCAGATCCGAGACTTCCCGTTATGCAAAGGGACCCACTACGCAGACTCGTACACACTTGACTCCGTACCCCACTTCAGGGGCGATACTTCGGTGATGACGGACTGCTGCTGCCCTGAACCGGCCATTGAGGCTCGCCGGCAATGCCCGGTCTGTGCCGCACCGGGTCTTGCGGTGGAGGCCCTCACCCTTAAAGCGCTGCTCGCCCCGACGGCCATGGCACGACTGACCCATGTCGCGTTCTACTTTTGCGCCGCACCGTCTTGCGACACCGTGTACTTCGCGCAAAGCGGTGAGATCTTTCGAACGGCCGACCTTCGCGTTGCGGTCTGGCAGAAGCAGCCGGCCGGTTCGCGCACGCTCTGCTATTGCTTTGGCGAGAACGAAGCGGACATGCAGGGTGAGCTGGAGACACAGGGCAAGACGCTCGCGGTCGAGCGCGTTCGTCAGCATGTCGCGGCACGCCGCTGTGCATGTGAAATCAGAAATCCTCGAGGCGCCTGTTGCCTCGCGGACCTGGTCAGCGCGACGAAGCGGCTGAAGGCGTCGGCAGGAGCGGTATCGTGAGAACGCGAACGAGCTATCGCATCGGTGAAGTGGCGACGGCGAGCGGCGTGTCCGTCGAGGCCCTGCGTTTCTACGAGCGCGAAGGGTTGCTCCCGCGACCGACCCGCTCAACCCATGGCGCGCGACGGTACACCAGCGAGACCATCGCCCGCGTTCGCTTCATCAAGCAAGCGCAAGGGGTCGGGCTCAAGCTCCGCGACGTTCAGATCCTCCTCGACTCTCGCCGCAGCACGTCGGGTTCGGCGTGTCGCAAGGTTCGGGCGCTCCTGGCGGAACGGATTGCAGATCTCGAGCAGCGGGTCGAGGAGATGAAGGGGTTTACTACGGTGCTGCGCGAGCACCTGGAAGCCTGCGATCGCGCATTGGCTCGGCGAGCCGAGGCGGCGTGTCCAACGCTCGACGCGATCGAACGAGGCGCGCCGAGCGGAAACGAGGCGTGGTCGTGAGAGTGACCGAGCGGGTGACGCCCGTCGCGGCCGCCATCAGTGCCGTCGCGACATTGGCGTGCTGCATGCCCTTGGGCGGCGTCGCCGCGCTCGGACTGGGCGGCGCGCTCGCGGCAGCCGGTCGCTATCAACAGTGGCTGCTCCCCGGCGCCGGTGTCCTGCTCCTGGTCGGTGCAGGGCTCATCTGGCGGTCGCGCCGCGTCTGTCACCGCACGAGCACGCTCAGTCTGACCATTCTGGCAATTTCAGCGGCCATCGTCTTAACGGTGTGGCTCTTCCCGCAGACCGTCGCCGGTTTGCTGACGGATTGGTTGTCGTGAGCGTCGCCCGCATGCCCCTCGTGGCTGGTCTCTTGCTGGGACTGTCCGTCCTCGGCTGCGGTCCGGGAAAGGCGCCGCCGGGTCAGACGTCGATGGTGGTGTTCGGTGATCGGACGATCGACGAGATCCGCCAGAAGTTCAACGAGTCGTCGGCTGGGACGCGGGCCATCCTCTTGTTGTCGCCGACGTGAGGAACCTGTCTGCGGGGGTCTTCCGCAGTCGACGCCGTTCTACGAAGGTTTCCAAGCGCGCAGGTGACCGTGTTCGCCGTTTGGGAACCGATGCTAGCGACCGACATGAGTGCGCCCACCACGCGCACGTTGTCGCGGCTTTCGGACGTGCGCGTGTTTCAGTACTACGACCCCGACCACGAGCTCGCGAAGCGCATGACGCTTGATGCGCGTGCTCCCCAGCCAGAACAGGACTGCTGTTCGAGGGACGGGGTCCTCTGGGATCTCATGGCGATCTATCCTCCAGGAGCGCGATGGAATGAGCAGATGCCCATCGCCACCTTCTTCAATGGTCCCGTCGTGGACGTGATTGGCGGCCTCGAGAAAGCGCTCGGCGGAAAGTGACGAGATTCAGTTGCGGCGGCTGTCGTAGGAGTCGTCATACGACGATTTAGACTGAGACACTACTCACACGTGGGAAGATGATCGCGACGTGGTGCAGTCTCAGTATTCGACACCCGAGGAACGCCAGCGTCTACTCGCTCGCGGGCGGCGGCTCGAATACTTCACACTCGCGTGGAACGGTGCGGAGGGTCTGGTCGGCATTGTCGCCGGATTGGCGGCGGGCAGCATCTCTTTGGTGGGTTTCGGCGTCGACAGTTTCATTGAGGTCGCCTCAGGCGGCACGCTCCTGTGGCGCATGTCCGTCGATGGGGACGCGTGCCACCGCGAGCGGCGCGACGTCGTCGCTCTTCGAATTGTCGGGCTGTGCTTTCTCGGCCTGTCCGGCTATGTCGCGTACGCAGCGATTCACGATCTGTGGACAGGCGCGGCGCCTGAGCACAGCGCCGCGGGAATTGTCCTAGCCTGTGCGGCGCTTGTCGTGATGCCCCTCCTCTCGCGCGCGAAGCGCCGTGTCGGTGCGGCGCTCAGAAGCTCGGCGATGCAGGCGGACGCGCGGCAAGCAGATTTCTGCGCCTACCTCTCGGCCATCCTTCTGGCCGGACTGCTCTTGAATCTGGTGTGGGGATGGTGGTGGGCCGATCCGATCGCGGCGCTCATCATGGCGCCAATCATCGCCAACGAGGGCATCGCCGGGCTGCGCAGCCGCGCTTGTTGCGACGAGCCGGGCTATCTGTAGCTGGTTCCCACGGGAATCGAACCCGTCCGGCAAGCCGGCGGCGCGGCGCCGCAATGTGGGCACACTTGACTCCGTACCCCACTTCAGGAGCCATACCTCGGTGATGTCGGAGTGCTGCTGCCCTGAACTGGCCAATGACGCTCGCCGGCGATGCCCGGTCTGTGCCGCACCGAGTCTTGCCGTGGAAGCCCCGACGCTCAAAGCGCTTCTCACGCCGACGGCCGGCACGACTGCCAGTCGTGGACGTGATTGACGGCCTCGAGAAAGCCCTCGGCGGAAAGTGACGGGATTCGCGCCTGGCCGGGTAAACAACCCTTAACCACCGGCTCGCTCTAGCCCTGCCGGTTCGGCTGGTTTAGTGCGGCGGGCCAAGATCCCGCTTGACTGCGTATATTCAAGTATTATATTGAGTACTTGTCCATGGCTGCCCTGCCCCACCGCCGCTTCAAGGACCGTCTGTATGGCCAATACGCCCGCATTGGAAAGGCGTTGGCCAGCCCGCACCGCCTCGAGCTCCTCGAGCTCCTGGCCCAGAGCGAGCGCACGGTGGAATCGCTGGCTGACGAACTCACGTTGTCGATGGCGAACACCTCCCAGCATCTGCAGGTCCTTCGCGCGGCAGGACTCGTGGACACCCGGCGCGACGGCTTGTTCATCCATTACCGACTCGCCGACGATGGCGTCGTGAACCTGAGTACCTCGCTGAGGACGATCGCCGAGCGCCGGTTGGCTGATCTCGAGCGCCTCATTCGTGAGGAGTTCGCGCACCGATCGAAGTCGGAGCCCGTCAGCCTGGCGGAGCTGCTCAAACGCGCGCGGCGCGACGACGTTGTCGTGCTCGACGCACGGCCGGCCCACGAATACCGGGCGGGTCATATTCCGGGCGCCGTCTCGGTGCCCGTCGACGAATTGCAACAGCGCCTGCGCCGACTGCCAAAGGGCAAGGCGTACGTGGCGTACTGCCGCGGTCCGTATTGCGTCTACGCCGATCGCGCTGTCGAAATCCTCCAGGCCAGCGGGCGGCGAGCCCAGCGTTTGGCGGAGGGCTTTCCGGAATGGAAAGCCGCCGGGTTTCCAGTGGAGACCGGTGCCGACGGAGCCCTCTCGTGACAGACTCCGTGCGCCTAGGGCTTCGCGAGAACGCTCTCCAGTTCAGCCTGCTGGTGATCGTGAACGCCTTCGTCGGCGCGATGGTCGGAATGGAGCGCAGCATCCTTCCGGCCATCGCGGAGCAGGATTTCCATCTCGCGGCGCGGACCGCGGTGCTGTCGTTCATCGCGGTCTTTGGCATCACCAAGGCCCTCACGAATTACGGCGCGGGCCGTCTGTCGGACCGCGTCGGTCGTAAGCGCGTGCTCGTCCTCGGCTGGCTGGTCGCGACCCCCGTTCCATTTCTGCTGATGTGGGCGCCGAGTTGGTCGTGGGTGCTCTTCGCCAACGTCCTGCTCGGCGTCAGTCAAGGATTCACGTGGTCGATCACGGTCATCATGAAGATCGATCTTGTTGGTGACAGGCAACGTGGGCTGGCGATGGGACTCAATGAATTTGCCGGGTACCTGGCCTTGGCTGCAAGCGCGTTGGGCACCGGCTGGATCGCGGCGACCTACGGCCTTCGTCCAGTCCCCTTCTATCCCGGCATTGGGTTCGTCATCGTCGGCCTGCTGCTGTCGGCGTTCCTCGTCCGCGACACAGGGCACCATGTGTTGCAGGAGTCCGCGCTCGTGGGTGTCTTGCCGCCGACATCCGAGCCCAGTTCCCGCGACGTGTTCTGGCGGACGACGGTGGGCGATCGAAACCTCTCGAGCGTCAGCCAGGCGGGCCTCGTCAACAACTTGAATGATGGGATGGCGTGGGGCTTGTTTCCGCTCGTCTTCGCAGCGGCCGGGATGGACCTCGCCCAGATCGGCGTGCTTGCGGCGATTTATCCGGCGACGTGGGGCGTGGCACAACTCGCAACGGGCGCGCTGTCAGATCGTACTGGACGGAAATGGTGGATCGTGTCCGGCATGTGGTTGCAGGCCGCAGGCATTGCGCTGATTGCCGTCACGGAGGCGTTTCCACAGTTCGCCGGCGGCGCCGTGTTGCTCGGGATCGGCACCGCCATGGTGTATCCCACACTACTGGCCGCCGTCAGTGACGTGGCGCACCCGTCGTGGCGGGCGTCGGCGATCGGCGTGTACCGGCTCTGGCGCGACCTGGGTTACGCACTCGGTGCGTTACTCGCCGGACTCGTCGCCGATGCGTTCGGACTTCATGCGGCCATGTGGGCCATCGCTGCGCTGACATTTGCATCTGGCGTCGTGTCCGCGGCGCGCATGACCGAGACGCTGCGGCCTCACGGGGCGTTGCGCCTTGGCGAGGCAGGATGAGTGACGTCATGACGCAGATCGACGCGGAGACGCTGCGCGATTGGCTGGAGACGCGACGACCAGTGACGATCCTCGACGTTCGGACGGACGAGGACCGGGCGCAGTGGACGATTCCCGGGAGCGTCCACTTGAATGCTTACGATGCCCTCCGGCTGGGACAAGCCGGACCGTTAGCCGATCACGAGTTTCCTCTTGATCGGCCGATCGTCACGGTCTGCCACGCCGGTCGCGTCAGTCAAACGGCGGCCGAGCTGTTGGCGCGGCGCGGCATGGATGCGCGATCGCTTGCCGGAGGCATGAAGGCGTGGAGCTTGGCGTGGAATACCGCGGTGGTCCCGCTTGGGGATCCGTCGATTCATGTCATTCAAGTCCGACGAACCGGGAAAGGCTGCCTGTCGTACATCGTCGCCTCCGGCGGCGAGGCAGCGGTCATCGATCCGTCGCTGCCGCCTGAGATCTACCTCGACCTCGCGCGCCGCCACGGCTGGCCGGTGCGTCACGTGATCGAGACGCACATCCACGCTGATCACCTCTCTCGCGCGATGACACTCGCGGACCGGGCGAATGCCGCGCTGCTCTTGCCCAAACAACAGCGGGTGCGTTTTCCACACACGGGCATTGTCGACGGCGATGGAATCCGTATTGGCGCTGCGACGATCCTCGCACGCGACACGCCAGGGCACACGGCAGAAAGCACCTCGTACGTGCTGAATGACCTGGCTGTCTTCACGGGAGATACGCTCTTCACCAACGGCGTCGGACGGCCAGATCTCCACGCAGATCCAGCCGGCGCGCGGGAGCGAGCTCGCGTCCTCTTTGCGTCGCTGTCGCACCTTGCACAGCTCCCCTCCGAACTGCTGGTGCTGCCTGCGCACGCGAGCGAGCCCATCCCATTCGACGGGCGCGCCATCTCAACGACGATTCGTGACGCGACGACGTGGTTGCCCGAATGGCTGATCTCGGAATCGGCGTTCGTGGAGCGCGTGGTGTCTCGTCTGCCGCCCACGCCGCCTAATTTCGCGCATATCGTAGAACTGAACGAATCGGGTCATTGGCCTGTTGATGATCCGACAGACCTCGAAGCGGGAGCCAATCGGTGCGCGATTTCGTAGGCAGTGATTCAGGAGTCATCTTATGGCGTTAGCGTGTCCTGTCGACCTCGATACCCGAAAGCTTCGCGACGAGATTCAAGCCATCTACGCGCGGGTCGCGACTGAACCCTCCGGCGCGTTTCATTTCCACCGCGGTCCCGAGTATGCCGCTGAGATGCTCGGCTACGACCGCGACGCCCTCGGGGCGCTGCCGGCCGACACGACGGCATCGTTCGCCGGTGTCGCCAATCCCCAACGCATCGCGCCTCTTCCGCGCGGCGCCACGGTACTCGACATCGGCTGTGGCGCGGGCATGGATCTACTGCTGGCCGCAACCGCGGTTGGACCGGAAGGTCTCGCGATCGGCGTGGACATGACAGAAGCGATGGCCGAACGCGCCCGCCACGGTGCGAGGGCGGCCGGCCTGGCGAACGTCGAGGTCCGGATTGGCGACGCCATGGCGCTTCCGGTCGCCTCTGAAAGCGTCGACGTCGTGATGTCCAACGGCGTGCTGAATCTCACGTCTGACAAGCGACGAGCCTTCGGCGAAGTGCGGCGGGTGCTCAAACCCGGTGGCGCCTTTCTCTATGGCGACATCATCGTCGCCGGCGAGCTGCCCGAATCGGTCCGACGAAACGTCGATTTGTGGACCGGTTGAATCGCCGGCGCTCTGCCGGAGGCAGAGCTTGCCGCCGTGCTCACGGAGACCGGATTCTCCGAGGTCGCGATCACGCACCGATTTGACTGTTTCCACGGCACGTCCAAGGAACGCACCGCACGGAAGTACGGCGTGATTGGCGTGAATGTCTACGCTCGGAAACCAGCACAGTAGCGATGGCTTCATCAAGGCGGAGGATTCGATGAACCCCAATCAGGCGCTTTGGGAAAAGGGCGATTTCACGCGCATCGCCGACACGATGAGGGACAGTGGCGAGACCGTCGTGCACAGCCTCGGAATCACGCCGGGGCTCAAGGTACTGGACGTGGGCTGCGGTGATGGAACGACGGCGATCCCGGAGGCCAAGCGCGGGGCCGACGTGCTGGGGGTCGACATCGCCAGCAATCTGGTCGATGCAGGGAACCGGCGAGCCCAGCAATTGGGTTTGAAGAGCGTTCGCTTTCAGCAAGGCGACGCATGCGATCTCGCGGATCTGGCGGACAAGTCCTTCGATCTGGTCGTCAGCATCTTCGGCGCCATGTTCGCGCCGAAACCGATGGACGTCGCCAAGTCGATGGTGCGCGTAACCAAGCCTGGCGGCCGAATCGTAATGGGCAACTGGATTCCCAACGACCCGACGCTCGTCGCGCAGATCCTGAAGATCAGCTCGGCCTACTCGCCTCCACCGCCGGAGGGTTTCATCAGCCCGATGCGATGGGGCGTCGAAGCCGACGTGATCGAACGCTTCGGCGCGGCCGGGATCGCGGCCGAAACGATCTCGTGCGCGAAAGATACGTTCGTCTTCACGTTTCCTGGCTCACCGGCGCAGTTCGTCGAGGCATTTCGGAAGTATTACGGGCCAACGATGAACGCGTTTGAAGCAGCCGAGAAGAACGGACGCGCGGACGATTTGGCGAGGGAGCTGACCGAGCTCTTCACGAACAAGAACACCGCCAAGAACGGCGGCTGTTCGATTCCCGCCACGTTTTTGCGCGTGACGGTCGCCGTGTAAGCCCCACCTTGCGGAGACTGGAGTTCGAGAATGATTCGACTTCAATCGCGGCCATTTCATCGTGTTTCGCGCTGGACCGTTGGGGCCCTCCTGGTCATCAGCGCGCTCACGTTTGCGTCGGCTCAGACGGTCCCGCAGAGTGACGCGGAGACCGAGCGCTTTGCGCGTGTCTCGGACATCTTGAAGGCCCTCGATGCCAAGCCGGGCGCTCGCATTGCCGATATCGGTGCCGGCGACGGCTTTTACACCGTCCGAATTGCGCGCGCCGTGTTGCCAGGTGGCCAGGCGCTGGGCGAGGACATCGATGACGCCGCTCTGCAGAAGCTTCGGGCTCGCGTCACCACCGAGCAGGCGACGAATGTCGAGGTCGTGGTCGGCGCCGTCGATGATCCGCATCTGCCAAGCGAGGCCTTGGACGCCGTGCTGGTCCACAATGCGTACCACGAGTTCGTGCAGTACGAGCAGATGCTGGCCCACATCCTGAAGGCCCTGAAGCCAGGGGGCCGCTTCGTGCTGGTCGAACCCTTTCACGAGTCCGCACGCGGGCTTCCTCGCGAAAAGCAGGTCGCCAACCACGACCTCGCGCCAGATTTCGGCGAGTCGGAGCTTCGCGCCGCCGGCTTCACGATCCTGCAGCGCGACAATGAGTTCGTGAAATTCATCGGCCAACCAGGCGGCTTTTGGATGATCGTCGCTCGCAAGTAGAGTGGCGACACAAAGCTGATATGACGTGCTGCGGGGCGCGATGTGAGGCGGCGGCGCAGCATTTTGGTGCTGCAGTCGCGGAGCGGGACCGCGATCGCTATCAGCGCCATGGGTTAGACAAACGCGGTCGCTTCTTGTTGGAAGGCCTCGCGCACGCAGGCCTGGATGGCCAGTCCGTGCTCGACATTGGGTCTGGCGTGGGTGCCATCACCTTCGAGCTGCTTAAGCGCGGCGCACGCGCTGCGACACTCGCCGACGCCTCGTCCGCGTATCTCGATATCGCGGCACAGATCGCGGCGACACTCGGGCTGCGCGATCGCATTCAGATCGCCCGTGGCGACTTTGTCGACACGGCGCAATCCCTCGAGATTTCAGACGTCGTGGTGCTCGATCGCGCCGTGTGTTGCTATCGAGATGCGCCGACGCTCCTCGTCACAGCGGCCTCGCGCTGCCGGCGCGTACTCGGGTTGACGTATCCGCGACGCCGTCCCCACAGTCGCCTCTTGATTGCGTTCGAGAACCTTCGACGACGGCTGTCCAACAATCCATTTCGAGCGTTCGTGCATGACCCGGCGTTAATGGAAAGCACGCTGGGAAAATGCGGGCTTCGACGGGTCAGCCGTACGGGAACGTTCTTCTGGGTGGTCGAGGTGTACCGTCGGGACCGGTCGCCAGCCGATCGGAGATGAGCGGTAGCTCTGCGGGTCGCTCAGCCACGATCACCCCGCCGGACCCACCGCTGTTCGACCCATTCATAGAGCACAGGGAGCACCACCAAGGTCAGCACTGTCGAGGTCACGAGCCCACCGATGACCACCGTGGCGAGCGGTCTTTGGACTTCGGATCCCTGGCTCGTCGAAAGGGCCATCGGAATGAAGCCGAAGCTGGCGACCAGCGCCGTCATGAGGACAGGCCGCAACCGCACGTCGGCACCGGTTCGCACGGCCTCCGTCAAGGAGCGTCCCTCGGCACGAAGTTGATTGATATAGGCCAAGAGCACAACGCCGTTCAGGACGGCCACACCGAAGAGCGCGATGAAGCCGATGGACGCACTGAGATTCAGATTCAGTCCACGCAGCCAGAGCGCCGCCACCCCGCCGACGAGTGCGAAAGGCACATTCAGCATCACCAGCACGGCCTGCCGAGCATTGCCAAACGTCGCGTACAAGAAGCCCACGATGACCAGCAGGACAGCCGGTACGATCAGCGACAGTCGTCGCATCGCTCGCTGCTGATTCTCGAACTGTCCGCCGTACGTGACGAAGTAGCCCTCCGGTAGCGTCACGCGGCGGCCGACCTCCCGCTGGACATCGGCGGCGAAGCTGCCCAAGTCACGGCCGCGCACATTGCTTTGCACGATCACCATCCGCTCGCCGTTCTCGTGAGTGATCAGCTCTGGCCCCTCCACGACCTGGACCTTGGCGACCTGCGCAAGTGAGACTTTGGCGCCAGACGGTGCCGTGAGCAGCAAGGCGCCAATCGCTTCCGGCGTGTTGCGGTGGGGTTCCGCCAACCGAACCACGACGGGGAACCTTTTCCGACCATCGATCACTTCCGTGGCGGTGCTGCCGCCGACGCCCATCTCCACCGCGCGACGCACGTCGGCGACGTTGAGACCATATCTGGCGAGGGTCGGTCGATCGAGCGCGATCTCGAGCTGCATGGCGCCGGCGCTGACGTCGACCGATACCTCCGCGGCGCCGGGCACCGTGTCGATCACGTCCCGAATCTCCGCAGCCTTCTGCTCGAGGACCGGCAGGCTGTCGCCGAACACCTTGACGCCGAGTTCGGTTCGCACGCCCGAGATCGCTTCGTCGAGCCGCATGGCCATCGGCGCCGAGAAGTTGTAGTCGAGACCGGGGATCTCCTTCAGCGCCTCGTCCATCCGTTCCTCCAGGGCCTCGATCGCATCGGCCTTCGGCTGCCTCCCAGGCCGGAAGTTGACGTACACGTCTCCCGCATACAAGCCCATCGTTTCGGTCGCCAATTCCGGTCGGCCCATGTTGGTGACGATGCTTTGGACCTCCGGAAACTGCAACAGCGTGCGCTCCACGTCCTTCGCGATCGCCATGCCCTGTGGCAACGAGGTGCTGGGCAACCGCCGCGTCTCGATCAGCAATGACCCTTCATCGAGGTGCGGCATGAACTCGGTCCCAAGGAACGGCACAGAGGCGAGTGTCGATCCGAGGACGATCACGGCTCCCGCCATCACGATCCCGCGGTGCGCCAGCGCCCGATTCAGGTGTCGCGCATACGCGCGTCGAACGGCTTCGAACCACTTCGACGGGGTCTCTTTGACATGCTTCAACAACAGCGACGACAACACTGGCACATACGTCAGCGCCAACATCAGCGACCCGAGCACCGCAACACAGACGGTGAACGCCATCGGCGTGAACATGCGCCCTTCCAGACCTTGCAGCGAGAAGATGGGCACATACACCGCGACGATGATGAAGACGCCGAACACGATCGGACGACCCACCTCGACGGCCGCCGCGCGAAACAGCGCCAGACGCTCAGGCGCGTCCGTGGCACCCTCGTGCTCGAGGCGACGGACGAAGTTCTCGACCATGACCACCGAGGCATCCACGAGCAGGCCGAAATCGAGGGCGCCGAGACTCATGAGGTTCGCGGAGACACCGAACCGCTTCATCGCGACGAACGCAAAGAGCAAGGCGAGCGGGATCACCGAAGCGGTAATCAGCGACGCGCGGACGTTGCGCAGAAAGACGAACAGCACGAGGACGACGAGCAGCCCGCCTTCGGCCAGATTTCGAAAGACCGTCTGCGTCGTGTGATCAACGACATCGCCCTGGCTGTAGAACGGCCGGACACTGACACCCGCGGGCAGCAGTTTCCGAATCGCGATCAGCCGCTCCTCCACCTGCCGGACGACTTCCCGGCCGTTGGCGCCCTTGAGCATGATCACTTTGCCGGACAGGGCCTCGCCGCGGCCATCGCGCGAGACGGCGCCTTCGCGCGGCATGGGCCCGACGGCGACATGCGCCACATCGCGCACGAAGATCGGCGTTCCCCCAGCTCGCGTGGCGATCACGACGTTTTCGATGTCCGTCTCGTTGGCAACCCGGCCAAGCCCCCGCACGGTCAGTCGTTCACCACGCGTCTCGATGTAGCCGGCACCGAAATTCGCGTTGTTGTCGCCGAGCGCGCGATGAATGTCGTCGATCGTGAGGCCATAGCTCGCGAGGCGGTGGGGATCGACGTCGACCTGGAACTGCTGGACCATGCCGCCCCACGCGCTGATGTCTGCTACGCCGGGGATGATGCGAAGCAACGGCTTGATCGTGTACTCCTGAAGATTCTTCAGCTCGATCAACGACGCCGAGTCTGACTCCACCAGGTACTGGAACACTTCCCCCATCGGGGTACCCGCCGGACCCAGCGTCGGGCGAATGCCCTCCGGCAACGCCTCGATCGCGTCCTGGATCCGCTGCTGGACCTGCGTCCTCGCGAAATACAAGTCGACCTCGTCGTCGAATGACACGGTGACGACCGAGATGCCCGCCTTCGAGATCGAGCGGACCTTCGTCGTGCGCGGGAGACCCATCATCGCCGTCTCGACGGGATAGCTCACGAGGTTCTCGACCTCGGCCGGCGACAGGCCCGGCGCCGACGTCAAGACATCGACTTGATTCGGCGTCAGGTCTGGGAAGGCATCCACCGTGAGGTTGCTCACCGCCCAGATGCCGGCGGCGACGAGCGCGCAGACGCCGGCGATGACGGCGATCCGGAAGTGCAGCGCAATCGTAATCAGTCGTTCAATCATGGCGCGCTCCCGCTCCTAACCGCCGGCGGGCATCTTGCCGCGCGAGAATTGAGACTTGACGGCAAAGGCGCCCTCGGTCACGACGACATCGCCGGGAGTCAGGCCGGAGACGATGTGCGTCCGGCCTTCAACCGTCGTACCCGTTTGGACATCCCGTCGGACGAATTTCGCGCCGCCTTTCCCGTCTGGTTGCGCGACAAACACGACGGGGCGCTCGTCAAGCAGTTGTACCGCGTCGTGCGGAACGAGAACGCCCGGTCTGGACGGCGCCGTGTCGGCTCGCACCGTCACGAACATCTCCGGCCGGAGTCGCTTGGTGGGATTAGCGACGGCCGCCCGGACCGTGACGAGGCGAGTGGTCGGGTCGATCGCGCCGTTGACGCGGAGGACGCGAGCCTCGATCGTCTCGGTCGATGGCGGGACCACAAAATGCAGTCGCTGGCCGGGCTTGAGCAACCCCGCCACGGTGTCGGGCGCGCCGAACTCGAGCCAGAGATACTCAAGATCCGCCACCACGAGCGCCGAGGCCCCGGCCTCGACCACGGATCCGACGACGACGTCGCGGGCCACGACGACCCCGCTGATCGGCGCCGCGAGTTGAATCTGACCCGTGTCGTCGACTTCGAGTACGGACAAGGCGGTGCGCGCGTGGTCGACGGATGCTCGCGCCTGCGCCGCGCTCGCCTCTGCGGCGGCCTCATCGGCTCGTGCCCGCTCGAGGTCCTGTGCGGATCCGGCCTTGAGCGCGAGGAGCCGTTCTGCGCGCTCGCGAGCGGAGCGCGCATAGCGAAGTGCTGAGTCTCGTTCGGCCGCTTCGGCGGTTGCCTTGGCGAGATCGGCGCGTCTGGCGGAGGCCTCTTCGCTCTGCAAGACGACCAGCGCCTGCCGGCGCGACACTGCATCACCGAGATTCGCGCGCACGTCCGTGACCCGACCTCGCACGGAGACGCTCAGTCGAGCGGTGTGATCCTCGTCGAGCACCAGGCGACCTGGCAGTTCGACAAAATCGGCCACGGGACTCGAAGCAACAGCTGACCATCGCACGCCGCCATGCGCGATTTGGTCGGCGTTCAGTGTGACCTCGGTGACCGGTCTGGCTGGCGCGGCTTTGGGTTCTTCGTTCGTGCTTGGCGAGCTGCAGGCCGCGCCAAATACCGCCAGGAACAGCAGGAGTCGCGGCGTCATCGGTCACCTCCGCCCAGTCGCGCCGCCGTCTTCGCGTCATATCCTGCCAGCACACCCAGGTCGAACAGACTTTCATTCGCGGCGACGAGCGCGCGCGCGTAACTCAATCGCGCGTCGCTCAGAGCGCGCGACGCGTCGAGTACCTGCAGCAGACCGGTCGCGCCTTCCTGATACGCGGCCAACGCAATTCGCCGAGATTCTTCCGCGCGGGCGAGATACGAAGGCTGCAGCGCGGAGACGCGTCCGGCGAGTCGCTCCGCGGCCAGATACTCGGCGTCGATCTCGCTCGTGATGGAGCGCTCGAGCCACTGCGACTCCTGCTCCGACGCCAGCTGTTCGCCGGTGGCACGCTGGATTTCCCCGTGATTGCGATCGAAGATCGGGACCGTCACGCTGACGCCCGCGATCATCGCGTTGATGCCGGCCGTCCGCTTGAGACCAAACGTCGCGCCGAGCTGGCGGACCACGAGCGCACGCTCGAGCGCCAGGGCGCCGGACGCCGCGTCTCTTCTCGCGCGACTGGCGACGAGCTCTGGTCGTTGCGCGAGGGCGTGGGCCGTGAGCTCGGTGAGCGGCGTCAGTGTCGCGCGTGAGCCGCCCCAGCCAGGCACCGCGACACGGAGAGGTCCCGCCGTCGCGGCGCCACCGAGAAACGCACGAAGCGCCGACTGCGCCCGAAGCAACTCGACGTCAGCGAGCGTGACCTCGGTCTCGAGGCGATCGCGCTCGACTTCGGTTCGGATCAACTCGCCCTCGGCCGTCGCTCCCTGCGCCACGCGGTTTCGCAGGTACTCGAGGAGTTGGTCGATCGCCGTGCGATTCTCCGTCGCCGCGTCCAGAGACGCCTGGGCCAAGGCCACCCGATAGAAGGCGTGAACGGCCTCAGTCGCGGTCCGTTGTTCCGCAGTCGTGACCGCCGCTTGCGCGGCGTGGACGTCGCCGTCTGCCTCGGCCGTGCGCGCGGAGCGTTGGAAGAACGGCTCGAGCGGGAACGTGGCGTAGGCGGACGTTTCCCGCTCCAAGCCGGTGGGCGACGATTGCCCGGGGAACCGAGCATTCTCCATCCAGAACGTCGCCACCGGATTGGGCAGAACGCGCGCGGTTTGCCGTTTCCCTTCCACCGCCGACAGCTGCGCGCGAGCCGCGTTGACGAGCGGGTGTTCGGCGAGGACCACCGTCAGGACGTCGTCCAGGGACCACTCCGCGCGCCCCGATGGCGCTGCCGGAGTCTGGGCGTACATAGTCGCTTCCAAATTGATGCCGGTCATGCCGGCGATGAGCGAGATCCAAAGAAAAGATCTGCAGCGCACGACGTCCTCCAGGCGAGAACACGAAACCACGCGCTTCTGGCGCCGTAGACGCCGAAGGCTTCAAATCGAAGGATGGAATTGAAGACCTACAGCGCGCGCGGAGGGTGATCGAGCGAGACCGGAAGGCGGAGAGGCGGAGGCGGCGTGCCGAGGTCAGCTGACGGCAACGAGACGAATCGGGGCGTGGGGACGGGAGCAATCGCGAACGTCACCAAGCCACCCGTGCAGAACACACAGTTGCCGGTGGCGTTGCTGTGCTCGGCCGCTGTCGGGGAGGCAGCCGTCTGACAGCCGTCAGGGCAGGCGAAGGTATCGGCCGTCGCCAGCGCGGCGAACACGACGAGCAGACACGCGGCCAGCAGGCGCCTCACGTGAGGATTATGCACCAAGAAAAGGAAGCTATCTCGTCGGACGGACTTCCGCTTTCAGCTCGCCGAGAAACCGCCGGACGAGGCTGAGGACTCGTCGTCCCTGCGCGGTCAAGACATACTCGCGCCGGGCTCGGCGGCCTCCGTCGGGGTCGGCATGGCTGCGTAGCCAGCCGCGGCGCTCCATTCGCTTGAGGACGGGATAGAGCGTGCCAGGACTGACGGCGTATCCGTGCTCACGAAGTTCTTCCATCATCCATTGCCCGACGACTGGATGCTCGGCGGCGTGATGGAGGATGTGAATCTTCCAAAAGCTCAGGAGGATTTCGCGGCTGGCGTCGCGACGTAGCCGCACGTATGGCGGCCCCGACCGTTGGATCCGATTGCGCATTGGGACGACGGCCCGTAGTGTCTCGCATGGAGACGGCGAATTCAATCGTAAATCGCGTTGTGGCAGCTCCAATCTCTGAATCCGACATCGGACTACGATATAGTGGCAGCCGCGGTCCAGGCCTTGATTCCCATGTTGCCGAGGACGTGATGATCCGACGTGTTCTAGACCTGGCCACAGTCGTGTGCGCACTGCTGGCGTCGAGCGCGGCGTTGGCGCAGACGCTCGGCGGGACCAGCGCGCCTGCTGGGTCGTTGACGCTGGATCAGGCCCTCCAGTACGCGCTCGATCACTATCCAACCATCAAGGCCGCAGCCGAACAGCTCAACGCGTCCGCGGCCGGCGTTGACGTCGCTCGGACGGCCTATCTCCCACGCCTTGACTCGCTCTGGCAGTCGAACCGCGGCACGGCGAACAATGTGTTCGGTCAGGTTCTGCCGCAATCCGTAATACCTGCGCTGTCAGGGCCCGTTCTAGCCTCCGCGTCGGGCGACAGCGTTTGGAGCAGCGCCGTCGGAGCACTGTTCACGTGGGAACCGTTCGACTTCGGACTTCGAGGCGCGACGGTCACCGGCGCGGAGGCCACGGTCACTCGCGCACGAGCGACGGCAGCGTTGACGCAGCTGGACGTCGAGAGCGCCGTCGGCATCGCGTTCCTTGCGGCGGTCGCCGCTGAGCAGGCCGTGACAGCGGCGCAAGCCGACGTCGACCGGCGTGAGGTGCTGGCACGGAGTGTCCATGCACTTGTCGACAACCAGCTGCGCCCGGGCGCTGACGCGTCCCGGATCGACGCCGAACGGGCGGCGGCCCGCACCCGTCTTGTCCAGGTGCAGGCCGCACTTGATCAGGCACGCATCTCGCTCGCGCGGCTGCTCGGTGTCACCGCCGGGACCATCACCATTGATGCCGCACATTTGATGGATCAGTCACCACCAGAGATCCCTTCGGTGACCGCCGTCACGGTCCATCCTTTCATTCAGGTGCATGCCGCGGCCGTGGATTTTGCACGCGCGCAAGAAACGGTGCTCGCCCGGACGGATCTTCCTCGCGTGTATCTACTGTCCAGCGTGTTTGCCCGTGGCAGCGGCGCCAGCACGACTGGCCCTTTCGACGGCGGGTTGACTGGGCTCGGTCTCGATCGCGCCAATTGGGCGGTGGGTTTCCAAGTGGTCATGCCGAACGTGTTCGACTTCTCGAGCTTGCATGCGCGCCAGCGCGCCGCCGCCGCGACCGAACGCGCCGAAGCGGCGCTGTACGACGAATCGGTCTTGACGGTCTCGACTCAACAGCAGACGGCGGCCGTTCTGCTCCGAGCCGCCCGCGAAGTCGCCGCCAACACGCCCGTACAATTGACCGCTGCGCAGCAGAGCGAGTCGCAGGCACGGGCTCGGTACGACGCCGGCCTCGCAAGTCTCGTGGAAGTCGCGGACACGCAAAACCTGCTGGCGCAAGCCGAGTTCCAAGATCGATTGGCCCATGTGGACATCTGGCGGGCCTTGCTCGCTCAAGCCGCAGCGCGCGGCGACCTCGCGCCGTTCGTGGCGCTACTCCACGGTTCCGGAGGTCGCTGAATCATGTGGCTCATTCGCGTCGCGCTTCGCCGTCCGATCACGATCCTCGTGGCCATGGTCGCCATGGGCCTGACGGCCGGATTTGCGCTCACGCGCATGCGCGCAGATATTTTTCCGGATCTGAACCTCCCGGTGATTTATGTCGCGCAACCGTACGGCGGCATGAGTCCGGCACAGATGGAAGGGTTTCTCGTCTACTACTACGAGTACCATTTCCTCTACATCAACGGCATCGAAAGCGTCGAGTCGAAGTCGATCCAGAACACCGGTCTCTTGAAGCTGACGTTTCATCCCGGCACCGACATGGCCGAGGCGCTCGCCCAGACGATCGCCTACGTCAACCGCGCCCGCGCCTTCATGCCGGCGGGCACGGTCGGACCTTTCATCATGCGCTTCGACGCCGGCACCGTGCCCGTCGGATACTTGGTGTTCTCCAGCGAGAGCCGCAGCCTCAGCGAAATCCAGGACCTCGCGCTCAATCGCGTTCGACCGCAATTCGCGACCCTGCCAGGGCTGACGTCACCGCCCCCGTTCGGCGGCAGCCAGCGCACGATCGTGATTCGTGTCGATCCGGATCGGTTGCGGTCGTATGGCATGGCGCCAGAGGAGGTCATTCGCGCCGTCAGTGCCGGGAACGTGATCATGCCGTCCGGGAGCGTGAACATCGGGGACGAAACGCGCATCTCACCGATCAACTCGGTCGTCTCGAACATCAGCGATCTTCTCGATCTGCCGATTCGAACGGGCGCTGGCCCGCCCGTGTCAATTCGCGACATTGGCTCGGTCAGCGACAGCTCGGATATCCCGACCGCGTACGCCCTCGTCAACGGTCGCCGCGCGGTCTACATTCCGGTCACCAAGCGGCCGGACGCCTCAACCTTGACGGTCGTCAGCGAGGTGAAAGCGAATCTCGGTCGGTTCCAGGCGTTGGTGCCCGACGACATCAAGGTGAGTTACGAGCTCGATCAATCGCGGAACGTCTCGGGCGCGTTGCAGTCCGTGCTCCGTGAAGCGGCCCTCGGGGCGCTGCTGACCGGTCTGATGGTCCTGCTCT
This sequence comes from Vicinamibacterales bacterium, assembly GCA_035279905.1. Taxonomy (GTDB): domain Bacteria; phylum Acidobacteriota; class Vicinamibacteria; order Vicinamibacterales; family SCN-69-37; genus DATEGZ01. The sequence continues at coordinate 39,522 of DATEGZ010000113.1, read as the reverse complement.
TCCTCCGCGATTGGCGCAGCGCCGGCATCGTCGTCCTCACGATTCCCTTTGCCCTGCTCGCCGCCGTCGTCGCGCTCTGGGGCGTCGGCCACACGATCAACATCATGACGCTCGGCGGTCTGGCGCTCGCCGTCGGCATTCTCGTCGATGAGGCCACGGTCGCGATCGAGAATATTCATACGCATCTCGCGCGCGGGACCCCCATCGCGCGCGGGGTCCTGGACGCCAGCGGCGAAGTCCTGGTGCCGCAGTTTCTCGCGATGCTCTCGGTCGTCGCGGTATTCGTCCCGTCGTTCTTCATGACCGGCGTGTCGCGGTCACTCTTCGTACCTTTGGCGCTGGCGGTCGGGTTCGCCATGGTCGCGTCGTTTTTCCTGTCGGGCTCACTCGTCCCGGTGCTTTCTGTATGGCTCCTGGCGAAGCATCGAGTGGCGCCCTCGGACCAGTCGCACCCGCACGATTGGGTCGAGCGGCTTCGGAATCGTCTCGCCCACGTTCTACATCGCCTCGCGCCCTGGCGCGGCACGCTGGTCACGTTGTATGTGCTCGTCACTGTCGCAGTGACCGCAGTTGTCGGCCTGACCCTCGGCCGCGAGATTTTTCCCTCTGCCGGTGGGAATCTGTTCCAGTTGCGGTTTCGGGCGCCCGCCGGGACGAAATTCGAGTCGACCGAGCGGTTAGCCACGGGTGTGCTCGACGAAATCTCCCGGGCGGCCGGTCCAGGGAATGTCGATATCACGCTCGGCTATGTCGGCGTCCAACCATCGTCGTATCCCATCAACACGATCTTCCTCTGGACCGGCGGCTCGCACGAAGGCGTCTTGCAAGTGGCGCTCCGGCCCGAGGCGAAGCTATCGCTCGGACCCTTCGAAGAGGATCTCCGACGCCGGTTCCACGACCGGTTTCCGACCGCCCAGTTCTCGTTCGAACCTGGCGACATCGTGAGCCGGATCATGAACTTCGGCGTTCCCACGCCAGTGGAAGTGGCCGTGATGGGTCCCGATTTCGCGGCGAGCCGAACGTTCGCCGCCACATTACGCGACCAGCTCGCGAAGATTCCCACGCTCCGGGATCTGCAGTTCGGGCAGACCCTCGACTACCCCGCGATTCAAGTCGACGTGAACCGGCAGATGGCCGGGCAACTCGGCGTGACGGTGGATCAGATTGGCCGGTCGTTCGCCGCCTCGACGTCCTCGAGCCGCTTCGTCGCCCCCAATTTCTGGGCCGATCCGCGTACTGGGATTGCGTTCCAGGTCCAGATCGAGGTGCCCCAGCCGCAGATGACGACGCTCGATGACCTGCGCGCCGTGCCGGTCAGCGCGGATCGCCGCTCGCATCCACTGCTCGGAGATGTCGCACGCGTCGAAAACACCACGATTGTCGGGGAGTACGACCGTGTGAACGGCCAGCGCATGATCAGTTTGACCGCCAACGTCTCCGGGGAGGATCTCGGCCGAATCAGCACGCGGGTCGATCGCGCCATCGTGGCCGCCGGCGCGCCACCGCGAGCGACTCAGGTGGCGGTGCGTGGTCAGATCGCCGCCATGCGTGAGACGTTCACCAACATCACCGCGGGCCTGGTCGTCGCAGTGGTAGTGATTTTCTTGCTCCTAGCCGCGAACTTTCAATCGCTGCGACTCGCCTTCGTCGTCATCTCGACGGTGCCCGCGACCTTGATGGGCGTCGTACTGATGCTCGCCGTCACCCGGACAACGGTCAACGTGCAGTCGTTCATGGGCGCGATCATGGCGATTGGCGTGGCGGTGGCGAACGCCATTCTGCTGGTCACATTTGCCGAACACGCTCGTCGCCATGGGGCATCTCCCGACCACACCGCCATTCACGCGGCGCGCGCGCGCATGCGGCCGGTGCTGATGACGAGCGCCGCCATGATCGCCGGCATGGTGCCGATGGCGCTCGCCTTTGGCGAAGGCGCCGAAGCGACGGCGCCACTTGGCCGCGCCGTGATCGGCGGCCTCGCGGCCGCCACCTTCGCTACCCTGATCGTGTTGCCCTCGGTCTACTCATTAGTCCAGCGATCGGCCAGCGCGGCCTCGCCGTCGCTCGATCCCGACGACCCGGACAGCGCCTACCGCGCGCAAGGAACCGTATGACGATCGACATCGGCGTTCGACACGCGCGGCTCGCGGGAGTGGTCTCTGTCGTGCTCGCGTTGGCGGGATGCCACGGGTCGAACGGCGCGCCTCTGGAGAAGGCCGCGCCAGCCGGCCCGCCGACCATCGATGTGGTCCGGGTCGTGGAACAACCGATCAACGTGACGTTGTCGCTTCCGAGCGAGATCACCGCGTACGAAACCGTCGCGATCTATCCCCGCGTGACGGGATTCGTACAGACGATTCGCGTCGATCGCGGATCGCGGGTGCGCGCCGGCGAGGTCATCGCCGTGCTGGAGGCGCCCGAACTCGTCGCGCAGCGCTCGGAGGCGCAGTCGAAATTCCAGAGCGCCCAGGCGCAACTGGGTGCGGTTCATGCGAAGGCGGACGCGGACAGCAGCACCTTCGACAAGTTGAAGGCCGCGTCCGCGACGCCCGGTGTCGTGGCGGGCAACGAGCTGATGCTGGCGCAAAAGGTGGTCGAAGCAGATCGTGGACAGGTGACCGCCGCCGAGCAGAATGTGGAATCGGCGCGTCAGGCGCTCAATTCCGTGACGCGCATGGAAGACTACTTGAAGGTCACGGCGCCCTTTGACGGCGTCGTCACCGAACGGAACATCCATCCCGGCGCCCTCGTCGGTCCGAACAGCGGGGCGGGCGCGCAAGCGCCGATCGTTCGCATTGTTGATGCGAGCCGCCTCCGCGTCGTGATTCCAGTACCTGAGGCGTACACAGCAAATGTCGTATCGGGCACGGACGTGTCGTTCACGGTCGCGGCGTATCCCACCGAATCCTTCTCCGGCAAGGTGGCGCGTATCGCGAGCGCGGTCGATGTGAGCACGCGGACCATGGCGGTCGAGCTCGACGTCACAAATAAAGGTGGCCGTCTCGCCCCAGGGACGTTCTGTCAGGTGCATTGGCCGGTCCATCGAACGGGTCCGTCACTGCTCGTGCCGCCTGCGAGTGTCGCGAGCACGACCGGGCGCACCTTCGTCATCCGAGTTCGGGATGGGCGGACGGAATGGGTGGACGTCAAGACGGGTGTCGCCTCGGGTGCTCTTGTCGAAATCGTCGGCGATGTCCACGCCGGCGACGTGATTGCCGCGCGCGGCACGGATGAATTGCGCGCCGGGACAGAAGTGCGGGTGAAGGAAGCCAAGCCGGCGACGTAGCCCGATGACGTCGTCAATCTGTTCGCCGATCTGACCTACGAAGGCGGACTGCCCCTTTCGGATAACCTCAAGAAGAGTTCTCTCTGACCATGAGGTTCAACGCGCTGGTCACTGTCGCCGGGACGATTGCTGGCGCAATTGCGTCCGTGACGGGATTCGGGATTGGCAGTCTCCTGACACCGATCGTTGGCCTACAAGTCAGCACGAAGATCGCGGTCGCGGCCGTTTCGGTGCCTCACGTCATCGGCACCGCGCTGCGATTCTGGGTCATGCGGGAGCGAGTCGATCGCCACGTACTGTTGACGTTTGGCCTGACGAGCGCAGCCGGCGGACTGACCGGGGCTCTGCTCCACGAATGGATCAGCAGCCCGTGGTTGACGATCGTGTTCGGATTGCTCCTGCTGTTCGTTGGGGTCAGCGAACTCGTCGGACTTTCGAAGAAGATGCGATTCCACGGCCCGCTGGCGTGGATCGCGGGTGCGTTGTCGGGTCTTCTCGGCGGACTAGTTGGCAACCAAGGTGGCATTCGCTCAGCGGCGTTACTGGGTGTCGACCTGCCGAGACAGACGTTCGTCGCCACCGCCACAGCCGTCGGATTGATTGTCGATGGCGCACGAATGCCCGTATACCTTGTCACGTCAGGGCGCGAGGTGTTGGCCATCTGGCCCACCGTGCTGATGGCCACGGTGGGCGTCATCATGGGTACGGTTTTCGGCAGCCGGCTCCTTCGCCGCATCCCTGAGGCTCGATTTCGCCCTATCCTCGCGGTGCTTCTGGCCATTCTTGGCGCCGCGATGTTGATGAACGGCATCGGCGCGTTGAGGAGTGTGACGTGAGACTCGATCGACGGACGTTTCTCAAAGTTAGCGGCGCTGCCGCAATCGCCGCCGGTGCGACCGCTTGCAGGCGATCGTCTGAACCGCGCGCATCGGAAGAGGCCGGACCCGCCGACTACACTATTCGTATCGCGCCCGGCCTGGTCGAACTGGCCCCCGACCGCATCATCGCGACCACGCTCTACAACAACCAATTTCCCGGTCCGTTGATCCGTTTGCGCGAGGGCCGGCCTGTGACGATCGATTTGTACAACGACACCGACACGCCAGAGCAGTTGCATTGGCACGGACAGACCGTCGGCGTTGACGTCGATGGCTCAGCTGAGGAAGGCACGCCGTTCATCGCCCCGCACGGGCATCGGCGGATCACGTTCACACCGGGACCCGCCGGCGTGCGCTTCTATCACACGCACGCGTTCGCCGGCCCCGACCTTCGAGCCGGGCAGTACGGTGGCCAAGTCGGCCCGCTCTACATCGAACCGAAGGACAACCCGGGGGCGTACGATCAAGAAATCTTTCTCCTCTTGAAAGAATTCGAACCCTCGTTCAGCCGCGGCGGCGATATGCCGATGGACTTCCTGTCGCCGACCGACCGGAACAAGGAGCTCGAGTCGACTGGTGAATCCGCGATGCGCGCATCGCTCGCGAAGGGTCTGCCCCACGGATTCGAAGTCGGCTACGACGCCTTCTCGATCAACGGGCGCATGTTGGGCCATGGCGACCCAATTCGGGTGAAGGAGGGCCAACGGGTGTTGCTGCACGTCATCAATGGCAGCGCCACCGAAATCCGCAGCCTCGCGCTCCCGGGCCACGTGTTCGAGGTCGTCGCACTTGATGGCAATCCAGTCCCGACGCGCGCGAAGGTGCCCGTCTTGTGGATTGGCACAGGCGAGCGCGTCTCGGCCGTGGTCACGATGACTCATCCTGGCATCTGGGTTCTCGGCGATGTCGGCGAAGACCGCGACCATGGGATGGGCATCGTCGTTGAGTACGCCGGCGCGAAGGGCAAGCCGCAGTGGACGCCGCCGCCGCCCTTCAAGTGGGACTACGCGCGTTTCGGAACGACCAGTGGAACTCCGCTAGCGCCCGAAGAGACGATCGATGTGGTCTTTCGAAAGGACAACGCAGCGGCGAACGGGTTCAACCGCTGGCTCATCAACGACGTGGCGTTCTCCATGGACAAGATCTCACCCAGATTCCAGATCCGCCGGGACAAGCGCTATCGGCTGCACATGCGGAACGCCAGCGACGACATCCACCCGATGCATCTACATCGGCACAGCTTCGAGCTGACGCAGATTGCCGGCCATCACACGAGCGGCGTGGTCAAGGATGTCGTGATGCTCGGCGGCTACCAAGAGATGGACGTCGAGTTCACAGCTGATGCGCCGGGCCTGTCGCTGTTTCACTGCCATATGCAACTGCACATGGACTACGGCTTCATGGCGCTGTTCGATTGTCAGTGAGTCGCCAGCAGCAGAGTCGGAGGCGAGCCGTCAGATCCTAATCTTGGCTGAATTGAGCATGGTTGTCCCGTCACACGACATCAGTGGTGGTGGCGGTGATGAAGGTCCGGATAGTGGGGGTGGGAATGCACGAGCCGCACATGATCATGCCAATGTGTGTGCGGTTCGCCCGGAGGATCCGCCGGGCCATGTGCATGCTGGTGATGCTCGTCGTGAACGTGGCGGTGTTCGTGAGCCATGGGCTCGTGAATATGTTCGTGCGCGTGCCGCTCTGCCAGATGTAGATACAGGCCTGTCGCCATCAGTCCCGCCGCCAACACGAAGGTTGGCGTGACGGGCTCGCCGAACGCGACGATCGAGACCGACGCGCCGACAAAAGGCGCGAAGGAAAAATACGCCCCTGTGCGTGCGGTCCCAAGATGCCGAAGCGCTAGGATGAACGCGACGAGGCTGAGGCCATAGCCGACAAATCCGACCCCCATCGCCGCTGCGACCGCGAAGCCCGAGATCCGCGCGGATCCTGAAGCTATGGCCAAGGCCGTATTCAGGGCGCCAGCGGAGAGTCCTTTGATCATTGCCAACTGAACGGGGTCTGATGCCGAAAGCCGCCGAGTCAGGTTGTTGTCGATGCTCCAGGCAAGGCAGGCCCCAACGATGGCGAGGCTGCGCCAACTGACGCCACCTGTCCCACCCGTCCAAGACAATAGAAGCGCGGCCGAAAGAATCGCCGCCGCTCCGAGGCCAATTCGCAGATCGGCGTTCTCTCGAAACACCACCCACGCAATCCCGAGTGTGAACACGCCTTCGAGATTGAGAAGCAGCGACGCAGTGGAGGCGGGTGCACTCTCGAGCCCGATCATCAGAAGCAGTGGGCCGATGACCCCGCCTGCGAGCACGATGGCACCCACCCACGGAAGATCGCGGCGGCGAATGGGCGCCTCCGCCATCGGTCGAGCCGCGGATCGCAGTCGTCTCAGGAGGAACAGCCCGAGACCAGAACCCAGATAGAGCAATCCAGCCAACATCGCCGGCGGCAGGTCGCCGAGAAGTCTCTTGGCGATCGGCGTGCTCACGCCGAAGAGAACCGCCGACGCCACCGCCAGCGGTACGCCCGGCCACCGATGCCCAGAATGAGCCGACATGTTTGCACGCGAGGACGTCAGTACACGATCACGAAACTACCGTCCGGTCGCGCTGCGATAGCGACCAACCCCCAGGTCGGGACGCCCGGCAGACGACCTCGTTCGGTCGTCGCGGCTCCGTCCTGGTCGAAGACCTGCCACGCGACCGCACCGCCCTTGTTCCAGACGGTGCCTTCAGTCCAGGCCAGCAGGGTTTCCCCGCGTGAGTTCCGCGCGATGACCGGATGCTTCCGATCGTTTGTCGATCCCGGCGCAGGCGTCACCGGGGACCGCCGCCCGCTCGCGATATCGATCTGCAGCCATTGCACCTGGCCGGCGGTTTCCCAAGCGGCGAGGATGTGGCGCGCACTCTCGCTCAACGAGAACGTGCTCATGGGACACGCACCGACATTCCACGCCTGCAGTTTGTCGCTCGTGAAGGCGTGTCCCTTGTCGCGCGACGTCAGGAGATATGTGTCGCGGTGCACGACTTCGGCGGCAGAGCGATACAAGAGATACAGATTGCCAGTCCGATCGGCCAGCGCACTCAACCCGCAACAACCACACGCGCCGGTCAAGGCGTCGTTGGCAGCCGTCTCGCGTGCGAATGTGCGGCCGTCGTCAATGGACCGCGTGATCCAAACGCGGCGGTCCCCTTCGCCGCTGGTGTTCGGGAGCCCCGCATGCCAGAGAACGTACACGTTACCGGTAAGGTCCGCGGCGATCGTGCCGGCGTCGAGGCCAGCCGCCGAGTGGACAAGATTGCGCTCCGGCTCGAACTGCGTACCGCCATCGTTCAATCGCGTGTAGAGCACCGGCGTGGACCCGTCAGCCGCTCTGGGCTCGGCCCTGTCGGATCCGTGCCAGGCGACGTGGACGCGTCCAGCACGCCCAATGGCGATCTGCCCGCCGCGCATGCTGCCAGTGGCGATGGCACTGCCTGGATGACTATTGACCTGAATCGGCCGCAAGAACTGGCCGTCTCGACCCAGTCGAACATAGAACAGATCGCCGTGCGATGCCTCGCCCTTGAAATACAGCAGATGCACGCCGGCATCAGCAGCAAGAGCGATCTGCGGCTGGATTCCGCCGTCGGGCGTTCTCAGCAAGGTCACGCGGCCTGTTGACGATGCCTGAGGCGCTGCCAACTTGGCCCCTGCGCCGCTCGAGAAGACGGCTACATACAAGGCAAGGACGAGTCCACAGTGCCGGATACTGGTCATACGTGCATCTTCCAACATTTTCTCGCCCCGATAGGCACTATCGCGTTAGGCTCCTGACGTCCGTTCAAAACGCTGCCAGCGGACAAGAAACAAGGGCAGCGCCACGGCGAGAATCGCGATCGCGCTCCATTGCCCGTTCTTCAGACCCATGGCAATCACCGGCACGTTGCCGCGCGAAAAAAACACGACGAATCGCAGCACGCTGAACAGCACAAGGTAGAGCAGGAACAGGCCGCCCTCGGGCCACCGACGACGAAGTGTCAACAGCATAAGGGCGATCACGAGATCGCCGACCAGTTCGTATACCTGGTCCGGATGTCGCGCCACGCCATCGATCGGTGCGTAGCTGTTGGGGTGCGTGTAGACGACGCCCCAGGGCAGTGAAGTCGGAGTGCCGTAGTCCATGCCGTCGAGGAAGCAGCTAATTCGGCCAATCGCCGAACCAATCGGGATCGCCGGCGCGAAAAGATCGGCCAGTGTCGAAAACGACAGGCGCGTGCGGCGCGCGTACAACCAAGCCGCACCGATTCCTCCGAACAGGCCGCCGAAATACGCCAGGCCGCCTTGCCAAATCGCGAGGATGCGCCACGGTTCTCCGAAGTAGCTCGCTGGTTCATTCTGGATGATGAAGTAGAGCCTCGCGCCCACCATGGCTCCAATGAGAATCCACAAAACAGTGTTCTCAACGTGCCTCGCCGAGACGCCGCGCGTTGCGGCCCATCTGCGGACAAGCACGCCGCCGACGAGAAAGCCCCCAGCCCAGGTCAACCCGTACCAGTTGATGGGAATCGGTCGGAGGTGAGGCGTCGGATTCCAGTGAATGGTGATCACGCAGTTCAGATCTGAGCCCGTCGAAGGCGAAGGGCGTTGCCAATCACGGAGACTGAGCTGAAGCTCATGGCCGCCGCGGCGATCATCGGACTGAGCAACAGTCCAAACACGGGATAGAGGACGCCTGCCGCGACCGGTACGCCGGCGGCGTTGTACACAAACGCAAAGAACAGATTCTGTCTGATGTTGGACATTGTGCGACGCGACAATTGAATCGCGCGGGCAATGCCGCGCAAATCGCCCTTGACCAGCGTCACGCTTGCGCTCTCCATCGCAACGTCTGTGCCCGTCCCCATCGCGATGCCAACGGAGGCTTGGGCCAGCGCTGGCGCGTCGTTGATGCCATCCCCAGCCATCGCCACGATCCGACCCCCCGACTGAAGCGCCTTCACCTTCTGGGCCTTTTGATCGGGCAGGACGTCAGCCATGACTTGGTCGATTCCGAGCTTGCGCGCAACAGCTTGGGCAGTCACCCGATTGTCGCCGGTCATCATGACGATCTGGACGCCTTCGTCGTGCAGCGTGCGAATCGCGTCGTGGGTACTCTCCTTGATCGGATCGGCCACCCCGAGGAGGCCGGCGATTCGACCGTTGATCGCGACGAACATCACGGTCTGACCGTCTTGGCGCAATTCGTCGGCACGAGCCGTGAACGTGGACGAGTCGATCGTGAGGCTCTGCATCAGCGCGAGATTGCCCAATGCGACGGCGTATGCATCGACCCTGCCAGTGACGCCCTTGCCGGTGACAGACTGAAAATCTCCGGCCTTGACGTCCGGTACTTTCCTCGCCTCTGCGCCTTTGACAATGGCTGCGGCGAGCGGATGCTCACTGCCTCGCTCGAGCGCCGCCGAGACGCGGAGCAACTCGGCGTCACCGATCTCCGCCGTCGACACCACACCGACGAGTGTGGGTTTGCCCTCCGTGAGCGTCCCGGTTTTGTCGACGACGAGTGTATCGACTTTGCGCAGGACCTCAATGGCCTCCGCGTTCCTGAAGAGCACCCCCACGGTCGCGCCCTTGCCGGTCGCGACCATGATCGACATCGGCGTGGCCAAGCCGAGCGCGCAGGGACACGCGATGATCAGGACTGCCACCGCGTTGATAAGCGCATGGGCCATCCGTGGTGCCGGACCGATCAGGCCCCAGACGGCAAAGGTGATGATGGCCACGACAATGACGGCCGGCACGAAGTAACCTGACACGGTATCAGCGAGTTTCTGGATCGGTGCGCGGCTCCGCTGTGCCTCGGCGACCATCGCGACGATGCGGGCGAGCAGTGTCTCGGCGCCCACCTTTTCCGCGCGCATGACCAAGGCGCCGGTCCCATTGATTGTGGCGCCCACCACTCGGTTGCCTGGCTCCTTCTGCACGGGGATCGGTTCACCGCTGACCATTGACTCGTCGACGCTGCTCGTTCCTTCGAGCACGATCCCGTCGACAGGGACCTTTTCACCTGGCCGAACGCGAAGCCGGTCGCCGACCTGAATCTGGTCGAGCGGAACATCGTCTTCGCCGCCGTCGTCTCGGAGTCGGCGGGCTGACTTTGGAGCCAGACCGAGGAGCTGCTTGATCGCCTGGCTGGTCTGGCTTCGCGCGCGGAGCTCCAGCACCTGGCCCAGGAGAATGAGTGCGACGATGACCGCGGCGGCCTCGAAGTACACTTCGACCGCACCCTCGCCATCACGAAACGACGAAGGGAACGCCTCGGGAATGACGGTGGCGACTACGCTGTACACATACGCCACGCTGACGCCGAGACCGATCAGCGTGAACATGTTCAAACTGCGATTCTTCACCGATTGCACGGCTCGCACATAGAACGGCCACGCCGCCCAGACGCAGATCGGCGTGGCGAGGCCGAACTCAATCCACGTCTTCGTGCGCATGGACAGGAGCCCGCCCATGTCGCCGCCTGGAACGAACTCGGTCATCGCAAGAACAAGGATTGGAACGGTGAGAACCACCGCCGTCAAAAACCTGCGCGACATGTCGCGAAGTTCAGTATTCTCCTCGTGATCTTGGACGGGCGTTCGAGGTTCAAGCGCCATGCCGCAGATCGGACAGTTCCCCGGTGCCTGCCGAACGATTTGCGGATGCATCGGGCAGGTCCACTCGGTCACGGCCGAAACCGTCGGACGTACGGGTTCCAGAGCCATCCCGCACTTCGGGCAAGACCCTGGACCGGACCGCCGCACCTCCGGATGCATCGGACACGTGTATTCCACAGCTGGCTTCGCGGGACCGGTGCGGGCCGCCACACTCGTCTGCCGCGTCTCGTTTGGCACCGGTTCGGACCGCAGCGGTTCGATCTCTTTCCGAACCCAGCGCTCAGGTTCGGCCGCGAACTTGTCACGGCAGCCAGTACTGCAGAAGTAGTACGTTTTGCCTCCGTGCTCCAGCGATGCACGGGCTTTCGCGGGATCGACGGTCATGCCGCAGACCGGGTCCTTGGTCATCCCTCCGCTCTCCGGCAACTCAGACATGCGACTCTCCGTCTACTTCGCCGCGAGTCGAATGTCCGTGGCGAGCATCTTGATCTTCGCGTCATGGTCGATGGTGATGACGATGCGCTCGCCCTTGACAATCTGGGCGTCGGCGTATTTCACGGTCGCGTCGCCGCGTTTGACCTTCGTATCCTTGTTGACGACAAACCACACGTCCTCTTCCTTCGTGCTCTCGCCAACGGTCCTCACTTGGATCTTCGCCGGCTCAACGGAAACGACGGTTCCCTGGAACGTCATCGGATGGGCCGAGACAACCGAACCAGCCAGGACGATCAACAACATCGCCGCAAGAACGGCAAACCGAACTGCGCTATAGGTCTTCATGGAGAAACTCCATTCTCAGTCGTTTGAGATGCCCGCGCCGCCGGGAGCGCGTCGACGCGCCGCCGTCATCGAGTGGCGAATCTTCCATCGGCCTTGATCCTTGACGAGCACGTGCGTCGCGATGCCGCCCGAATCGACCGCTCGTTCGCCCGCCTGGTACTTGATCGTGTAATCCGCCGTGACATACGCGGCGGACTCGCTCAACTTGTGAACGACAATGTTCGAGTGGGCCCATTGCAGGTTCTGGAACGACTTCATCTCGGGTCCCAGATGGTTGTCGCGGTAGTCAACCCACCCGCGATTGACGCCCGCGCCCTCGAAGATCGTCACGTCCGTGTGGTACATCGTTGCCAGCTTGTCCATGTCCTTCGCGTTGAAGGCCGCGTCGTACGCCTTGAAGAAGGCGAGCACATCTGACTCGGCTGACTGCGCCTCAACACCAACCGCTGCTGTCGCCACCATCAGCGCTAACGCGAATCCCTGAAGCAGTTGTCTCATTGTCATTCTCCTGACGTGGTTCGTGCGTTACCGCATGACATGGCCACTGTGATCCATGTCGATCTTGGGTCCTTGGGACATGCGCATGTTCCACATGCGCCCCATGCTTCCTGATGGCAAGCGCAGACGGAAGAAGGCCTGAAAGGAGATCGGGTGATCCCCATACGTCGGCCTGAGGTCCTCAGGCACGCCGTAGAAAGTGACCTGCCCGCCGACAGCTCCCTCGAATCCCCTCCACGTCACAAGGTTCCGGGCCGCACCCAGCGCGAGCGCCGTAACGGTCTGTCGACCGATGCCGGACTGAAGCGGGTCGGGGATCTGATCGGTCAGGAGGACGTCGGCTTCAACCTGCTGAAATTCGACGCGTCCAAACACCGAATTGGCGTGTCGCTCGAGCGTGAATTCGCCGAAGACGCCGTGTCGCTGTTCGCCGTGCGCAGCGTTCACGCCGTAGCCAACGGTCACGGCGCTGATTCCAGCCTCCGATTGACGAAACCAAGATGCCGACGCGGTGGTCCGCTGCACGTCGCCCGGCTCCAGTTCCTCCGGCTCCTTCAAACGGCCGGTCGAGACCTGAACTTCCCATTCCTTAGTGGGCCGAAACCACACGCGACCCGCGAATGAATCCATCGCGCCGAAATCGAAATTCCAACGATTCTCATCGGGTTCGCGGCCATTGAATGCCGAACCTTCGAACGTCCACCGTCCTCGCTCGAGCGCCGCGGTAACAACACCGAAGCTGATGTGCGTCGAATCGAACGTGTGATGACCGAGCGGCGCCAACACCAAGCCAGCTGCAGAGGCGCGATGCATGAACGCGACGGGCCCGAGCGTCGGCTCACCCGCCGGGCCCCCGGCGATGACCAGGGCGCTCTCATCACCAAGCGTCTTTCTCCAGCTTGCTGCCAGTTGCATGAAGAAATCGTGAGGGTGCTGCCGGTCGATCAGGGGCTTCCCATCTAGGGCTTCGCCGACCTGAAAGATCTCTCGATATCCGCTCTTGCCAACCGTGGCGGGATCCAAACTGAACATGGCATTCAGGCCAAATTGCTGGCTCCCACTCTCACGCGTCCACATGCCCATCCACCAGTTGGGCACCACGAACTCATTCCCACCGCGCGGTCCGCCCTGGTGATTAAACAGTCCGTACACGACGCCGTCCTGCATGAACTGCCAGCCTGATGCTGGAGCACCCATGCTCATCCCCGGCATCTGCTGGCCGCCAGGCATCTGATGCCCCGCCGGCATCGTCGGGGCCGCGGGAGTCGGCGGCGTGGTTCCTGGCTGCGCACCGCGCACGACCGCCATCGCGTCCATCTCCGCTAATCGGATCTCAACAGCGAGCATCTTTGTCTTCGCGTCGTGATCCACCACGATGGCGATTCGCTCGCTCTTCATGATGTTCGCATCGGCGTAGGACACGACTGCGTCGCCGCGCTTGACCCGAGTGTCTGTGTTGACGACGAACCATGCCGTCACTTCCTTTTTCGTGTCTGGATCTGTCGTCTTTGCTTGCACCCGGGCGGCCTCGACGGCCACAACTGTTCCGAGGTAGGTCACTTCGTGCGCCCGCGCGATCGATACCCCAAGGAGCAGCATCGCGACCACGCCGGCAACACGGATTCCGAGATGTTTACGCATTCCAATCCCTTCGTGGATGGACTACCGTCCATCCTTGCCTTTCAAGAAATCGTTGATGCGCCGCTCCTCTTCGATCTGGGCGGCGCTCTTTGGATTGAGCTTTTCCATCGCCGTCAGCTCCTTCTCGGTGAGCTCAGGAAGATGGCGAATGAACCGGACGAGTTTCCACGACTCGCGCTCGCCTTCGGCCATGCCGGTGCCCCACGCCGGCATACCAGTGAAAGGGACGCCGCGCTCGATGATGTAGAACAGCTCACCGTCGGTCAGATCCTGGGTTCGGCGATCGCGCATGTCGGGGGCCGATGGATACAGGCTCTTGCCGATCTCGGTCTTCCCGTCCCCATCGTTCCCGTGACACGTCGCGCAATGGTCCGCCCAGTGCGCCATGCCCTCTCGGAGGGACTCGTCGGTCGCAGATACCGGATTCGCCCGGTCGCGTGCGGCTGGCGGGATCGCCCATCGACGAGCGGCCAACATCACGCGATTCTCGAGTGACGATGGCTCCGCTCGAGCCGTGAAGCCCATTCCCTTGGTGAGCACAGCGACGAGCAACGCGGTCAGCGCGATCGCAGCAACGACCCATGTGACACGCCCGTGAATCAAGGGGAATGTCCGCTTGTGAGAGCCGACAGCACGACGAGCAGGGGACTTCAACGACATCACCTTCCTTGAGGCCGTATCTGGTCCACGCCCCGCGTGCGCGAGCTGCACACACGCGTGCCATGAACCGCTTTGATCGGCACCTAACCCCAACGAGTGTTCGGATTAAGTTCGGGCGGGCGCGACCTGGCTACGAAGCCGGTGTCAGATTCGAAGAGGAAGGAGAGGCGGTGGCGGTGACGCCGGCCAAACGGCCGTCGTTTCGAGGACGTTTCGCTGCTGTTCGACGACGATGATTAGATTGGAGGGCTTCGGAACTGGAACGGAGAGCTGGAACGTCGTCAATGCTTTAGTCAAAACCAAGTCGCCGTCGGAATGCTCACAACCCGAGTCGGCCTTGACCGTCGGCCCCGTCGGCAGCCCTGTACTCTCGTGGCATGAAGGCACACCGCCGAGATGCTGATGCAGCGCCGTCTCGGCGGAACAGGTCAGTTGGCACACGGTCAGCGCAACCGGGCTGATAGCGAGCGCCAGAAGAACGACGAATGCCCTCACAGAAGCAGTATACGACGGACGTAGCAGGCAATGCCCAACTCCTCCGGGTACGCGGAGAGCCGATCGATAGTTCATGTCACGGGCCATCGAGACCGCCTCCCGTCAAATGATTGGCGATCACAGCAGGATCACCACAAAGAATCCGAAGACCGGCAATGGCGGGGGCGAGGAAGCGGCAACGGCGCCAAGCCAGCCGACCGAGGATGACGTGGGCAGTGAGCGCAGGCTTACGGAGGCCAGGCGCCAGAGTCATTCGTCACCTCCCGCTTGATCACGTCGTCATTCGCGACACCGCAAGGTGGCCGCGCCTGAGCGCTCGCACTTTTAAGATGTAAAAGATCACCGGCGTGATGATGAGCACATGAATGGTTGAGGTCACCATGCCGCCGATGATCGGCGCGGCGATCGGCTTCATGATGTCAGAGCCGACACCGGTGCTCCAGAGAATCGGCAGCAGGCCGGCCATCACGACCGTCACGGTCATGAGCTTGGGCCGAAGCCGCAACACGGACCCGGCAAGAGTGGCACGTCGGATGTCGTCCTCGGTGATGTCCCCGCCTTGTCGGAGCCGGCGGTCGAGCGCCTCGTGGAGGTACACGACCATGACGACGCCTGTTTGCACCGCAACGCCGTAGAGCGCGATGTACCCGACCCAGACGGCCACGGAAAAGTTGTAGCCGAGCAGCCACTGCAGAATGACGCCGCCCGTCATGGCGTAGACGACCGACAGCATGACGATCGCCGCCTCGGACGCCGAGTGGAAGGTCATGTACAGCAGGACGAAGATGACAAAGAAGACGATCGGAAGCAGGATCTTCAGACGCTCCCGCGCCCGAACCTGGAATTCATACTGCCCCGTCCACTGCAGCGTGAAGCCTGGCGGAAGTTGCACGCGTTCCGCTACCGCGCGTTTCGCTGCTTCGACGTAGCCGCCGATATCTCGCGTCGCCGTGTCGAGATAGACGTACCCTGCGAGCTGGCCGCCCTCGTCGCGTATCATCGCGGGCCCCGGCGCGAGCGTGATCTGCGCCAGCGCGCCGAGCGGCACTTGCGCTCCAGCCGGTGTCTTCACGAGTACGCGCTGCAAATCCGGCAGATCCTGGCGAAAGCCCCGTTCGTATCGCACGTTCACCGGATAACGCTCGCGGCCTTCAATCGTCCGCGTCACATTCTGGCCGCCGATCGCGGCTTCGATGACGTCCTGGACATCACCAATCGTCAATCCGTATCGCGCGATGGCGTCGCGATTGATGTCGATGTCGGTGAAATACCCTTGCGCCACGCGTTCGGCGTAGACACTGCGTGTGCCGGCGACCGGCTGCAAGGCTCGTTCGATCTGTTCCCCAAGACGCTGGATTTCGTCGAGGTTCGGCCCGAGGATCTTAATTCCCACTGGCGTCTTGATTCCGGTCAGCAGCATGTCGAGACGATTCCTAATCGGCTGCGTCCAGACATTCGGGAAGCCCGGAAACTGGAGTTGCTCGTCCATTTCGGCCTGAAGCCGCTCGACGGTCATGCCGGCGCGCCATTGTTCGCGAGGCTTCAGTGTCACGGTCGTGTTGACCATCCCCATTGGTGTGTTGTCCGTCGAGGTCGTGCCTCGGCCGACCGATCCAAAGACCGTCTCCACTTCCGGAAACTGTCGGAGAATCTTGTCCTGCACCTGGAGCACACGTGTGGCCTCGGTGATTGACAGGCCAGGTGGCGACGTCGGCATGTACAGCTGCGATCCCTCATAGAGCGGCGGCATGAACTCGCTGCCGAGGTGAAACAGCAGCGGAATCGTCAATGGAATCACCGCGAAGTTCACCAGCAGCGCGAGCCATTTCCAACGCAGCGCGAGACGGAGGATGGGGTCGTACAGCGCCGTGAACGCTCGCGAGATCGGATTCCGAGACTCAGGCCGCAGCCGCCGTCCGCGGATAAAGATCAGCATCAGCAGCGGCACGAGCGTGATCGCGAGAATCGACGCCGCAGCCATCGCAAACGTCTTGGTGAACGCCAGCGGCCGGAACATGCGCCCTTCCTGCGCCTCGAGCAGGAACACCGGCACGAATGACACGATGATGATCGCGAGCGAGAAGAAGATCGCCCGCGCCACCTGCTTCGCCGATCGCAAAATGGCTCGTGGCTGCTCGTCGTAAGGCACCGTCCGGACGGCCTGCGTCTCCGCGCCGGGCTCGTCCGCGGCGCCCTCGCCTTCCGAGACGTGCCGATAGGCGTTCTCCACCATGACGATCGACGCGTCCACCAACACGCCAATCGCGAGCGCCAGACCGCCAAGCGACATGATGTTCGAGGTAATCCCGAGGTAATACATCGGAATGAACGACGCGACCACGGCGATCGGCAGCGCGAGGATCGGAATCAGGGCCGAACGGATGTGAAAGAGAAAGATGATGATGACGAGCGAGACGACAATCGCTTCTTCAATCAGCGTGCGACGAAGCGTGCCGATCGATTCGCGAATGAGCCACGAGCGATCGTAGGTGGGCACGATCCGCATCCCGGCTGGCATGGACGACTCGACGTCGCGCAACTTCGCTTTCACCTGATCGATGACGTGCAAGGCGTTCTCGCCGATGCGCATCACAACGATGCCACCGACGACTTCCCCCTTGCCGTCCAGTTCTGCCACGCCGCGCCGGATATCCGGACCCAACCTGACCTGAGCGACATCCCGGACGTGAACCGGCGTGCCTCGTGCGTCCGCGCCCAGTGAGACGCCTTCGATGTCCTCGAGCGATTTCAAATAACCCCGTCCGCGCACCATGTACTCGCGCCCGGAGAACTCCAGCAATCGTCCTTCAACGTCGTTGTTGCTGGCTTTGATCGCGGCGATCACATCTTTGAGTCCGATCCGGTAGGCCGCGAGCTTGTTCGGGTCGATGTTGACTTGGTACTGCTTGACGAAGCCGCCCAGACTCGCCACTTCCGCGACGCCTGGCACCGAGGCGAGCCAGTACCGCAGGTGCCAGTCCTGAAAACTGCGGAGATCGGCCAGCGTGTGTTGGCCGGTGGTATCGACCAGTGCGTACTCGAAGACCCAGCCGACGCCGGTGGCGTCAGGGCCGATGACTGGATTCACGTTTTCGGGGAGCTGTCCGCGCAACCCCTGGAGGTACTCGACGACGCGGCTTCGCGCCCAATACACGTCTGTGCCATCGTCGAAGATCACGTAGACGTACGAAATGCCGAAGTCCGTGAATCCCCGCACAGCCTTCACGCGCGGCGTCGAAATCAACGCGCTGACGATGGGGTACGTGATCTGGTCCTCGATCAGATCGGGACTCCGTCCCATCCACTCGGTGGAGACAATCACTTGAACGTCGGAGATGTCCGGCACGGCGTCGAGAGGCGTGCGGGTCATCGCCCACACACCCCAGATCGTCACGACGAGGGTCCCCGTGAACACGAGAAACCGGTTGGATGCGCACCAGTCCAGAATTCGATGAATCATTGCGAGGTCTCCGCGGTCAGCGAGCCACGACGGGCGTCTGCAAACTGCCGACTCGTTGGCCGCCGCGCGTCACGATGACCGTGGCCTCCCAGCGGCCGGCCATCATCACTTGCCCCGTGCCTCGATACACTCCATTGCCTGCCGACGGCAGCTTGAGCTCGTTTCGCATGGCCGGCATGTTCATGGTCGGCATCGCCGGCATGAAGAGCTGCACAGTCACCTCCGCGTCGGCTAGCGGCACGCCCTTCGAATCGGCGACCGTCACCTCGAATTGGGTCTCGCCCGTCCTGGGCGGATCAGGAATCGTCCGGAGCGTGATCTTCGGCCGCTCGGCGTCCTGCCCAGAGCCAGTGGTCGGTGAAGGAGAGATCGGAACGTAGCCTTGCAGCGCGCCTCGGAGTTGACTCTCGGAATCGAGGAAGAACGCCGCGCCACTCGCGACCTCCTCTCCCTCTTTCAGACCCTTGAGGATTTCGACGGTGCCGCCGAGGCGCCGCCCGACGGTCACCGGTCGCGGTGTGAAATGACCGTCGCCTTCGGCGACAAACACGACTTGATCTCGCCCGGAGTCCAGGACAGCGTCGACCGGCACGGTGATGCCAGTGCCCCCTGATGTCGCGATCTCGACCGTCGCAAACATTCCGGGTTTGAGCTGCCCGCGCGGGTTGGGAAATTCGTACCGCACTTTGTCCGTCCGGGTCTGCTCATCCACATATGGAGAGATGTAGATGACGCGACCGGTCGTGCTTTCGCCTGGATAGGCGTCGAGCACCACCGTCGCACGCGCTCCGACGCGCATGAGCGGCAGGTCCTGCTCGTAGACATCCGCCTCGACCCAGACGACGGACAAGTCGGCGAGCTTGAAAAGCATCTGTCCCGGTGTGACGTGCGCGCCTTTGACGACCGCCTTGTCGATGACGAATCCACTCGTCGGCGCGCGAACGACCAACGCATCCTTGGCTGTCCGGGTCTCATCGAGCTCCCGGAGTTCTGCCGGCGCGAGGTCCCACAGCACCAGTCGCTGCCGCGCCGCGGCGACCAGTGCATCAGCGCGCGTCTTCGCGTCAGGCATGACCGAGCTCTGCAGTTGATCGCGCGTCCCCAGCGCCAGGACGTACTCCTGCTCCGTCGCGAGCAGATCCGGGCTGTAAAGCGTGAGCAGGGGCTCACCCTGCCGCACAAAGCGACCGGTGTAGTCGGCAGTCAGTTCCCGAATCCAGCCTTCGATCTTCACGTTCACGTCGACGACGCGTGTCTCATCCGATCGCACGACGCCGACGGTGCGAATCGCCTGGCTGAGTTCGCCCCTGCTCGCTTTCACCGTCCGGACGCCAATGAGCTGCTGACGCCGAGCATCAATCGAGACGTCACCTCGTGAAGTGTTCGCTGTGGCCTCCTGAGCGGGTGCCTCCGTTGGCGGCGGGGTCGCGGCTGTCTGATCTTCCGGCCGAGCGCGGCGCCAGAGAAAGAGCGACACCGCGACCGCGGTCAAGATAACGAGTCCGACGAGAACGGCGAGAACGCGATTCCTAGTCATCGGTTCACCCCTGTGGATGGCACGCGTTGCAACATCCCCGGTGGCAAGGCCACGCCGACCGCGCGTTCCAGATCCGTCACGGCTTGCCGCCATTCCGCCAAGGCACGTTCGTAGGCGAGCTGCGCCTCGAGCAGCGAGCGTTCGTTCTCGATGACGGCGAGGAAATCCAAGCGATCGGTCTCGTAGGCGACGCGAGAGACGTCCAGCGCCTGCCGGGATTGCGGGACCAGCGTCGTGCGGATCAGCGCGGCGCGCTCTTCCGCGGCTTTGACTCGCACGTACGAGTCGGAGACAGCCATCCGGACGTGGACCGCCGCCGCCGCGGCGTCAGCTTCCGCGGCGCTCACGGAGGCGGTGGCTTCCGCCGAGCGTGCGTCAATCGTGCCGCGAGACCACGGCGCGCCCGGCCAGGAGACACTGAGACGCGCCAGCCAGGCATCGGTCTGATGGGGTTGTAGCATGTAGCCCGCCCCGACCGACCACTCGGGGGTCGCGCTCGTGCGAGCGACCGTAACTTGAGCACGCGCGCGTTCGATGGCGGCCTGACCCACACGCAAGTCCGGTTGCTCACGCGACGCCAGGGTTTGAACGTCCTCGATGGCGGCGACGAGCCGGGACTCGCCCGTCTCAGTCAGCGGACCGATCGGCGCGTCCACCGCTCGATTCATGAGCCCGTTCAATTGAACTCGAGATCGCTCGGCCTGTTGCTCGAGGTCAATGAGATCACCGTGCAGCTTCGTCGTTTCGACGATGGCCTTGAGCACGTCCTGTTGAGAGATGCGTCCGGCGGCGTACTTGGCCTGAGCGACATCGGTAAGTTGGTGGAGGAGATCAACGCTGGCCAGGTGGATCGCGATCGCACGGCGCGCAATGAGCAGGTCCCAGTACGCCCGCGTGACAGCGGCGGCGATGTCACGCTCACGAGGTACGAGGGCAGTTTCTGCCAGTCGGATTTCGCTCGTGGCGAGCGCCTCGGTGGCGTCGCGCTTGCCGCGCCCCGGCAGGTCCTGCGAAGCCATGAACATGTACATGTCCGTGTTCGCCGGATTGAGCGTATTGATGGGCCATTGCCAGATCTGCGCCTCCAGCATCGGCGGTGCGAGCGCCTTCGCCTGTGCTGGTTTCGCGCGAAGCGGCTCGACCTGACTCCGCGCCGCAGCGAGGTCCGCGTTGCTTCTGAGGGCACTCTGAATGGCATCATCGAGCGACAACGGCGGGCCCTCCAGCGCGGCGGTGAGAGCGCGCGACGTCATGGGCGGCGTCTGCACGACCGATTGGCCCGATGCCGCGCTGGCAATCAGCAGTAGACCGAACGAAACCGAGATCCGTAGGAATGTCGCGTTGCGCATGACTCCTTCCAAGTCGTGTTGGCGTCCGAGACTGCGGACGACGACCGCGCGCAGCGATGTGCCGACGGCACACCACCGCTCACGCGGCGCTACACACCGAGTTGGAGGGCGATCAGATCAGGAGGGCGGAAAATGAAATGCAGTCTGGCGGCCCAGTGTCAGCTGGGGCGACGGACGTGCTGTAGACGTGGACGACGCCGGAGCGAGCCGGCTCTGACTTCCATGCCGGATGGAACGCAAGGAGTGCAGGAACAGAAATCTTCTGGACCGATTCGACCTTGGAAACGCCGAGCTGCTGCGGTCGGCTGCCCGACTGCGTGCAACAGTCCGCCGCTTTCATGGTTGCGCCGCAGTCATGCCGCCCCGATTGGCAACATGCCATCTGTTTATCGGCAGACGCCATCAGCTCGCTGGCGCACACGACCAGCGGCGAGGCCACCAAGCCCGCGATGGTCGCGGCCACGATCAGGCATCTCCGCCAGAGGCGCATCACAGCCATGATGCCCGAACGGCCGTCAACCGTCAAATTGCACGCGGTTGCACCTCCGCCTGGGACCCGACACGGTCAATCTGACGTCAGCAGAAAACGAGATTCGGCCACCAATAGCGCCTGCACCGTTCAGCGGGAGATCCTGATCACGTGTGTCGGCGGCGCGACTCGATCGCGGTGGCGCCGCGCGCCATGAAGGCCTGATCGGTGTCGGGCGACGCTTCGACTATGCTTCGCTTCCAGGCCGGAAAGCCGTTCGATGCTCACGTCATCTGTTTTTGTCGTGCTCGGCGTCGCAATCGTCGTGTTTGCGTCGACGAACATCGACGACATTTTCCTCTTGACCGCGTTCTTCGCCGATTCACACCTGACGACGCGCTCGGTGCTGATCGGGCAGTTTGCCGGCATCGGCGTCCTTGTCGTCACAAGTGCAGTCGCGGCCTTGGCCGCAATTGCCCTGCCTGAGGGGTGGGTCGCGCTGCTTGGCCTCGTCCCGCTCGCGCTGGGAATTCGCCGGGCTTGGCAGCTCCGTAAGAGCACCGCCGCCGGCAGCGGAGCCTCGGGAACACCCGGGACGCAGAATCGCGACCACCGCTTAGACCAGGCCACGCGCTCCCAGATTCTGGCCGTGATGAGCGTGACGATGGCGAACGGCGGCGACAACCTCAGCGTCTACATCCCGCTTTTTGCCAAGGACTTCCGCATGATTCCCGTGTACGCCGCCGTGTTCGCCGTGATGACCGCGGTCTGGTGTGCCGTAGCCTACGGCATGGTCAACAATCGCATCGCGGGGCAGCACGTACGTCAGTACGGCCAGATCGCGCTACCGTTTGTGCTGATTGCGCTGGGACTCTACATTCTATCGGACGCGATCGGCCTACTTCGATGAGCTGAAAACCGCACCGAGTCCTCTTTGTAGCTGGTTGCTAATTCGCAATCAGCAGGTCCGCGGTTGAAGTCCGCGCGCCGGCTCCAGTTTTCCTAAGAAAGTTACCAATTCGACTTCCTGGATAGCTCACTGATTGTTTCCCGGGAACATAGCGGGAACAAAGTGCGGGGTTGCCTCGGTCGAATTTGAGCGCAATGTCCCGGTATGTCCCCTGGTTGGGCTTGGTGACGTCTGGGCGCTCACCTCTAGTTCTAATCGAGCAAGCCGGGAGGCAGCGGCCAAGCCAGCTTCGGTCGTGTGCCCAGAATGTGATCGACCCTTGCTTTCAGTTCCTCGGATTCGAAAGAGGCGTAGACCTCCGTGAAGGCCTGCGCGATCTGAAGGTCCTGCGTCTCACGCACCTCCGCCGTTGTCAGCATCGAGCGCTCGTCGGGGCCCGATACGAAGGCGCCGTACAGCATGAACTGGGGACTCAGTGGAAAAGACATCCGCATTTTGGTCGACCCCTTGAAATCCTTCGGCCCCTGGACGTGCGCGGCTGGATCGGCAACATGGACTGGATTGTCAGATGTGATGAACGCGGTTGACGCCGGGGCCTCAAGTAGCGCCCAACGCATCTTCTCGAACCGGTCGCCAAAGGCGAGACCAAGTTCGAAAAGGTGCCTCAGGGTCCAGCCCTTGCTCGTCTGCTCGATTCTGATAGTGCCATCGATGACCTTTCGCACCGCGTTTTCGGCAGTCGCCATGTCTTGCGGGAACTTCTCCCCGGTTTCAGCCTCGTACCTAGCAATGATTGCGGGGAGGCTGCCCTCGTCCAAGACCTTCTTAAACCCCTGCTTACTGATCTCGATCCACAGAGCGTTGGCTCGGTCGCGTGCGAGCGGCGTACGAATGAGCTGCACTCCTATGTACGTTGCAAACTCCGATTTTTCTTGGGGAGTAAGGTTGATGTCTCCGGAACGCAGCTTTCCCAAGTGAGGCTTCGTTCCGCCCTCAATGAAGCTCAACATCTTCTCGATAGCGACCGGATCCTCGATCTCGTCTGTTGTGTAGAGCTCGTACTCGGACGCCACGCCTTTGGGGCCACGGGCTTTGGGATCTTCACCGGCGCGATACACCCACAGATCGTGTTGGCCGATCTTCACGCGTTTGGAGTCGACGAAGGCGCGAAGATATGACTCTGGGAGGAAGTGCTGCCACTTGTACTTCGCCATGTCGTTCTCGGCCTAGAGAGTGGTGTCAGCTCTCCGCCGGCCGACGGGAGAGCGGATCGGTCTAGTAGCCGGGCGCTCTGTGCAAGACGTCGCCATGAAACGTGTACATCGGGCTGTAGGGTCGCCCCGGCAGCAGGGGCTCGAACAGGACGTAGAATTGGTTTTCGTGCGTCTCGGCGATCCAGATCTCATCGACCAACGACAACTGCGGGAAACTTGCTCTCTGCTCCTCGATTTCGGTGGCAATCGAGACGTGGTCGACATGCCACTGATCCCGCTCAAACATTAGGAGCCGCCTGCTTGCGGCCGTAGCTACGAGTTTGGGTAGCTTGTTCGACAAGGCTGTTCGAACGGTGGACGCAAGGTCGAATGAACCGTATCTGCGTATCAGAGTCCGCGACTCCTTGCTTCCGGCGTCATGCACGAGCCGCACCCGCAGAGTGATGTCTTTGCCGACAGTCGTTGCACAGGGCAGTTGCGACCAGCCCTCGGGTATCGATTCCTTGTTCCGGCGAATGCACTCGCAGACGTCGTGCGCCAAGATACTCCAGTCCTCACCCTTCTGGAGCGCGCCAAACGGCACATCGACGTAGATGTACGACTCTGGCCGCTCAAGCGACGGATCGCGCCTGTCCAGATCAAACGCGCGGCTGAACCTGGCAAAGTCCTCCTTCTCCTGCGGCCTTGGCTGAATGATCGTGTGCTCGATCGCGAGTGTGGCGCCATCGCTCTTCCGCCTGGCAACAACTTCAACCGCGCCGTCCATCCTCTCGTCAACCCAGTCGGGATTCGGGTCATCCCAATCGCCATGGTCGTAGGCGGTCAGGAATCGCCGCAGGAGAGATCGCTCTTTTCCCGGCGTGGAAGGCATCGAACGAGTTTAGATCAGCCATCGATGGCTGTTGCGATTCCGGGACACTCCAGACCTGCGCTTTTCCGCCCATTAGGAGGCCGATGACGAACCGTCATTCGGCTCCCCGGACAAGTCGGGATGCTCCTTCTTGTATTTTTCTAACGACTTCTCGACCTTCTGGGTCAGCCACACATCGGAAATGACTGTCGACCACACGGATGCTTCTCCTTCGTCTGGGCCATCGTCCCAGCCCGTGCAAATTAGAAGCTTGTCAACCACCCTACCTGCCACACAGTCATCGTCACTCAAAGTGTAATGACCGGCGCGGGCAAGGAGCAGCTTGACGGTCAGAGGGAATACGTGGGCAGCCATGACCAGATGCTCGTTCAGTCCCCACCCCCACTTTCGAGCCCCCTGGTGCCCTTTGTGGACGACCTGGCTACGGGCGTCGTAGAGTTCCTCGATCCACTTCCGATGCACCCACCAGCTCGGTTGAACCGATGCATACTTCTGGTCGATTTCGATGTTCGGCCGTGCCTTCATGGCCTCCGAAACCGTAGCTGTTCCGAACTGCCCGAATAGTGCCCCGAACGCCCGGCCGAGATTGTAGGCACTCGACTTGCGGCCCGCGAGCAGCAATTGGTCGAAGGCAGATCCCATCAGGATTGCCTCGGCGTTTTCTGCCATCAAGTCATCGTCGGTGTTGGCCAGGCCTACAAATCGCAGCGCGGATTCCAGGAGACCGATCGTCGGCGAGCCAGCGGTCTGTGCCGCTTCGAGTCCGCACAAGAACGATTCATCGATGGTTGCGGGTGTCCGAACAGAACACTGCAGGGGCGTTGAGAATTTGAACGCACCATGCTCATAGCCGCCGTCAAGCCAGCCGCCATCTCGACGGCGAGCTGACACCGCGATGTGGTCAGGCAGAGCACCCGAATAACTCTGGCCCACGATTCTAAAGGCGCTCGAGTTCACGTACCGGCGAGTGCCGCTCTCGAAGTAGCGATTCGCGGACCAACATGCCAGAAACAGCAGAGATGCAGCCCAATTCACGGCCGGCCCATCAGCGATCGTCAGGTCCCAACCTCGCCCGGGGATGGTCGCGACGACGCAATTGGTGAAGGGTTCCGCGTGCCGGTCGGTATAGCCGGATAGGATCTTCTCCAGCGGAGCGACGGCTGCTGAGAGCGTCGAAGGCACATTGTCGTCGCCGTCGCGCAAGGGAACGAACTCGACCCCGGCGACAGAGCACGCTGAGTTCAGCCGCAAGAACGGCAGAAAGATGACGAAGTGCGGTTGTGACCCGGTGTCAGTGTTACCGCTCACAAGGTTTTCCTACGCTGTTCGCTCGATTCGGGACGTAGCGTTCGCACCAACGATCTAGATCGGAGGCAAGCCATTCGATAAGAACAAGACCTACTCAAGCACCGACCGCGAGTGCCTCATGAAGCACCGTATCGAGCAGGCCACGCTCATCGGTCCGCGCAGTTGTCACCAACGTTTCCAGCCGGTCACAGGACGCCATCAGCTCATCAAGCCTGGCCACGATCCGGTGCTGCTCTGCCAGAGGGGGGATCGGGATCTTGACGTTCTTCAGGTTCGATGCGCTGATACCCCAATTGCCTACGGTCGTGGCGCAATAATCTTCGATGTCCCTGCGCACTACGCTCGATTGAGCAAAGTACACGACTAGCTTCGGCAGAAAGAACTGCGACAGCAGTCGCAAGCGAATCAGCTTGTCCGGATAGATTGGATCTAGCCCCAAGTATCCGGTGTACAGCGACAAACGACCAACAAAACTCCGGTTGCCATTGAACCGACACGCCAGCAAATCTCCGGGCAGCAATCCGTAGTGAGCGCGCAGTTCCGAGGAAATACCACCGGAGCGTTTGTGTTCTTCCTCAGCAACCATACCGTCTCGTCTCGTCGTGCCTGCGCTGATTCGAAGAACTGGAACTCCGTCGGCGGCACCATCTGGTTTCTTCGAGTAACCATTCTGCGAATCACCGAGCAATAGATCTCCAATCGTGACCCATGCCCACCCTGCAGGCGGTTCGAAAGGGGCCTCGTCGATCCCGACCCAATTCGGTGGGGCGACACGCTTCAAGGCTCCCTGCTTCACAAGCTGCTCTCTCTCAGTTTTGCTTCGAGCTAGCAATTCACGGGTGCATTCGTCACGGACATCCTGCCTGACCAGTTTTCCTCGAACAGCGAAATTTACGATCGTCTCGCGCAGTGCACCGATATGTTCTGCCCGGAGTGTTAGCCGAGGAAACTGCGCGAGATAGAAACCGGCGTCGTCGCGAAAGGAATGGTCATTCGCAGGCTGATTGAGCCGACTCAGCGAGGACGCCGCTAGCCGATCCCGCCGGCGCTCCCGCTCTGCTTGCGCCGCTTCGAGCCGATCGCACAGGGCCATCAGCTCGTCCACTTTGGCCACGATGCGCTGTTGCTCGGCGAGCGGAGGTAGTGGAAACGGCAAGGCCGAAACAATTCGACCAGACACCTCGCGAAACGTGGTACCGGATGCCATCTCTTCAATTCGCCGTCCGAAGGCCCTGAAGTAAACGGCAACATAGCGATTGCAGGACATGACGAACGGAACGACTGACTTGAAGCCCTGATTCGTGGATAGTTCGTTTGCAGCGATCGCGGTGTACCCAATTGGGGCACGACTGGTGAACAAAACTGAGCCCTTCGGCATCATGGTCGCCGATGACGACGCTAGACCGACTGGCGTGAGATCGCGTGCCCCATGAGATACATACTCCTCTTGCTGTCTGCCGAGGTCCGCGGGAGTGAGCCACGCTGTTCCCGAACCGCTAGTCGTGAAGTTACTGGCGTCATCGCTGGGCGGAGTGCCACCGCCAACGATCGCGCCAACGTCAGACAGGCGGCACCACATCCAGCCGGCAGGAAGCGGGTACAGCTCGTCTTCCGCACGAACGTTGGCTTCGACAACCTTCCGACTTCGTATCGTTCCGGCTTTCACTAACCGTGCCTTCTCCTGCTGAATCTGCCCTAGCAACTCAAACGCCGACCCTTCGCTCGGATCCTGCTCAGCCAGCCTGCCTCGCACCGCGAGCTCCAGAATGAACTGCCGCAGGCGGGGCACCGCATCCGGTGCCCCGCTGATCAGATCGAAATGTTTGAGCAGCCGCGTCTGGTTCATCGTAGAAGCGCCTCCGTGAGAACGGCCTTGAGCTGATCGCGAAGGGCATTCGCTTCTCGCTCGGCCTCGTTGATCTTCGCAAGCAGCTCTTCCGGATCGCCATGCTGATCGGCGACCGTATGCGGGTTCTTGATATCCAAGTTGTAGCCGCGGCCCTTCACATCATCGGCCGTAACCTTCCACGCGACCTCGTTCTCCAAGCGGCCCTTGCGCTCCGCGCCGCCCCACCAGTTGGCGCATGGCGTCAGGTACTCGACGCGAATCGGCTTCGTCATCGAATATGCCTTCTGACCAGTGACCACCCGATGCTCAAAGAACCATGTCTCCTTCGTCGGTTCGCCCTTCTCGAAGAAGAGCAGATTCGTGCCGATTGACGCGTACGGCTTGAAGACGCTGTTGGGTAGCCGGACGATTGTGTGCAGGTTGCACTCCGCCAGCAAGCTTTCCTTGATTCGAGTCTTGACGCCTTCGCCGAAGAGCGAACCATCCGGCAACACGACAGCCGCTCGACCGCCCGGCTTGAGCAGCCGAATGATCAGCGCCAGAAACAGGTCCGCCGTCTCGCGCGTGCGCAGATCCGTCGGAAAGTTCGACTCGATGCCGTCTTCTTCCTTGCCACCAAACGGCGGGTTGGTGAGGACGATGTCCACGCGATCGGCGTTCGTGTAACTGATGTACGGACGCGCCAGCGTGTTATCGTGGCGAACGAAGCTGGGATCTTCGATGTTGTGCAGCAGCATGTTCGTGACGCACAACATGTGCGGCAACTGCTTCTTCTCCACTGCGCGCAAACCCTGCTGCATCTCGAGCTCGTGCTCCACGGTGCTGACGTAGCGGTCGCGCATGTGACCGATGGCGCCGGTCAGAAAACCGCCGGTGCCACACGCCGGATCGAGCAGAATCTCACCTGGCCTGGGATCGATGCGGTCCACCATGAAGGACGTGACGGCGCGAGGCGTGTAGTACTCGCCCGCGTTACCTGCACTCTGGAGATCTGCAAGTATCTGTTCGTAGATATCCCCGAAGTGCTGACGCTCGGCCAGGTTATTGAAGTCGACGGCGCTAATCTTGTTGACGACTTGGCGGACGAGCTGGCCCGACTTCATGTAGTTGTAAGCGTCCTCGAACACGTCCCGGACGACCCGGCGCCTGTTGCCGCCTTTGCCTGTCGTCGGCAGCTCCTTGAGAGTGGGAAACAGCTCATCGTTGATGAAGGCGAGCAGAGTTTCGCCGGTCATCCCTTCGGGATCGGCCGCCCACTCGCGCCACTGCAGCTTCTTTGGAATGGGCGACTTGTAGGAGGTCGGATTCAACAGTTCGAGTTGTTGGTCCTGATCATCGATGATCTTGAGGAAGAACATCCAGCACAACTGGGAGATGCGCTGGGCGTCGCCATCAACGCCCACATCCTGGCGCATGAGATCTTGAATGGACTTGACCAGGTTTCTGACCGACATATCTATGACGCTTCCTCGTACAACGCGGACTGAAGCTGGCGCACAGCTCGCTCAAATCCGGCGAGGTCGCCGAACTGTCGGACGAGCTGCATCGGCGTTCCCATCGCGTCAAACGGCGGAATCTGAAGGACGCGCGGGTCGTCCAAACCAATGACGCCCTCGTCCTGATATTTCTGGAGCAGTGCTTCGAGAACTGCGCGAGCCTGCGGGCCGAACTTCGTGAATACATCGCGCTTGCGGACGTTCGCGGCCCTCTCCTTGCGCGTCAGCGGCGGACGATCAAACGCCACGTGACAGATCAGGTCGAACGGGTCGAGTTCCTTACCCTCGGCGAGCGAGTCGAGCTGAAGGCCCTCCGCCTCGAGCTCCTCGAGCACGGCCTCCTTTCGCTTCGCACTGTTCCACTGCTTTAGGAAGTCGTCCAAGCTAGCAAACCGCTTTCTGAGTGCCTTCTTTGTGAAATCGCGAAGACTCGTCGTGACCAGCTTGCCATTCTCATCGAGATACTCAACCCGTTCCGCAACGATCGTCGCGCCCACGCCGTCCACGTACACCTTCATGCGCCTCTCAACGTCGGGAGGAATCGCGATATCAGTGCCGTCGACGACGATCTCGTCGCTTCCGGGCGTCGGCGGGATCGGATCGTTCGGATCGACCGGAGGTGGCTCATCGGGCGGCACCATTGGGTCGTCCTCGCCGGGTTCGTAGATCTGCAGTACCGGGCCGTCGAAGTCAGGGTCGGCAAACAGGTTTGTCGCGCCACGGAAATCGATGACAGTGAAGTAGAACTTCTTGGTGTCCTCGTGAACCCGGGTTCCGCGTCCGATGATTTGCTTGAACTCGGTCATGGAACCGACGGGACGGTCGAGGACAATGAGACGGCAGGTTTGGGCGTCGACGCCTGTCGAAAGCAGGCGAGAGGTTGTAACTAGTACCGGATACCGCGATTCCGGATCGATGAACTTGCCGAGGTAGGCCAAGCCCTCGCCATCACTCCCCGTAATACGCATGACGTAGCGGTGGTTCTCGTTGCAGAGATCCTGATTCTCGTTGACCAGGGCTTGCCGCATCCGAGCGGCGTGTTCCTGGTCGACGCAAAACACGATGGTCTTCTGAAAGCGGTTCCCGCT
Source organism: Vicinamibacterales bacterium (assembly GCA_035279905.1). GTDB lineage: Bacteria > Acidobacteriota > Vicinamibacteria > Vicinamibacterales > SCN-69-37 > DATEGZ01. The sequence continues at coordinate 9,083 of DATEGZ010000113.1, read as the reverse complement.
CTCTTTGAGGAACTCGGTGACCTTGGCCGCAACAAGCCTCGTACGGTCATCAAGCACGAGGGTCCGGTCGAAGTCCTTCTGATTGTAGATACGGTCCTCGATCTCGTTGCCTTCGCGGTCCACGTCTCCGATTTCTGGCCGGTAGCCTTCGACGTCACGATCAATGTGAACCTTGACCACCTTGTAGGGCGCAAGAAATCCGTCGTCGATGCCCTGCTTAAGCGTGTAGCTGTACACCGGCGAACCGAAATAGTTGATGTTCGAGACGTACTTCGTCTCTTTTGGCGTGGCCGTCATGCCGATCTGCGTCGCGCTGGCAAAGTAGTCCAAGATCTCCCGCCACGCGGCATCTTCGGCCGCGCTGCCACGGTGGCACTCGTCGATGACGATCAAGTCGAAGAACCCGGGTGAAAACTCCTTGAAGAGCTTCTGGCGGTCTTCAGGTCCCGTGATGGCCTGGTACAGGCCAAGGTATACCTCGTAGGACGTATCAATGCGCCGGTGTTTGTCGAGTGCGGTGACGATCTGTTCTTCGGTGCCGTCTGGCCGCTCAATGGTTTTCGAGCTGGTGCTGAGTTTCGCCATCACGTTCCCGAACGGCCGGAAGTCATTGACCATCGTCTGGTCAATGAGAACATTGCGGTCGGCAAGGAACAGAATCCGCTTCTTGCGCTTTGCCTTCCACAGACGCCAGATGATTTGAAAGGCCGTATAGGTCTTGCCCGTGCCGGTCGCCATGACCAGCAGGACGCGATTCTGGCCCTTGGCGATCGCTTCAATCGCGGCATTCACCGCGTTGCGTTGGTAGTAGCGCGGCTCCTTACCGTCGCCGTCGTCGTGGTAGTCCTGAAGAACGATCGCCTCTTCATCAGGCGAAAGGTTCTTCCAGACACGATACCGGTCCCAGAGCTCCTTTGGTGATGGGAATTCGTGAAGTCCGAGCGTCGTTTCCCTCTCGGCGCCGGCCCCGGTCCGATCGTGGAACACGAAGCCGTCGCCGTTCGAAGAAAAGACGAATGGGATATTCAGTGTTTCGGCGTAGTCGAGCCCCTGCTGCATCGCAGCGCCGACGCTGTTGTTGTTGTCCTTGGCTTCAATGATGGCGATCGGGATGTTGGGCTTGTAGTACACGACATAGTCGGCACGCTTGGCCTTACCCCGCGTAACGAGTTTGCCGCGGACAATGATCCGGCCCTTGGTGAAACTGACTTCCTCGCGGATCTGGGACATCTCATCCCAGCCGGCGCGTTTCACTGCCGGTGTGATGAACTTCGTGCAGATGTCGCGTTCGCTGAGGAGGCTCTTGTCCATGCGGGCAGCCGGGCTCGGCAGATTCTACGATCAAGGGTGAGGCTCCAAGCGGACGACGAGGCCGCCCGGGGGCACTCACCTTGAACTATCGTCGTGGCCTAAAGCGCTCCAACGCCGATTCGAACGCGTTCTCAACCTGGACAGCAAGACTCTCGCTGATGGATTCTGGCCAGCCGTCTGAGTCAGAAAAGATCTCGCGTCGAATCAGTATGTTGGGCTCGTGACAGATCGAGAGTTCCTCAGGAAACGCATGCTGAGGTTCCTGCCAACCCTGAGCGAACCGCCCCAAACACGTCCCTCCAGTCCCGCGCAGCGCTAGCGACAATTCGTACGGAGGACTGAGTTTCAACAGTCTCGCAAACGCGGAGAATACACCGCAGCCAACTCTAACGCGGTCGAAAATCGGAAGCAGGAAGAACTGGCCAACCATGCCTTGGTCACCCGTGGCCCCGCGTTCAGGACGGAAGCCCGTCACGCGGCCACAGCCGACATCGAGCGCACCGGCATGGTCTAGGGCCAGGAATTCTCGCCACCCCCTCCCTGGCGATGAACTGAATCGAACGGCCGCTGTCGATGTCGGACACTTGGACGTGGCACCGGAGAAAGGACGACTTGCACCTGTTCCGTTGTGCGTCATCAACGTGTTCCAGAAGGAGTCATCGAAATCAGCCCTGTACGCGCAGGGGTCCGCTGGCAGAATCGCCAGCCTCACAGTCAGATCCTCCACGCGACTGCCAAGACCGCCAATTGCGAACTGGTCGTCGGTTGGATCTAAGAGACGCAAGGGCCTGCGCGCACGACGCCAGCGCCGGCGCTGTCGGTCGAGAGCGTCGAGATCCGTCGCACTCATGTCTTCAGCTCACGACGCAGAAGCACTGTGAGGTCCTCAGCAAGCACTTTCGCGCTGGCCAGGAGCGCCGCTCTCGGTCGCACTGGTGGGGTCAACTCCACAGACACGGTTGCTTCACCGCGGGTCCCTACGACAATCGCCCCCCGACTCTTCGCTTTCTCCTCACTCGTCATCCACCCAAGATATCCGCCGTTCATGATCGAACCGACGACCGCGATCGACGACAGCCGTCGTGGCGAGTCAATGTTGTCGAGCAGCCAACCGCCGAATCGAATTGCGCGTTCCAAGTCTTCCTCGACTTCTTCTTCAACGAGCGCAGCGAAGTAGGTGCCGCCTTCGGATAGCCGTTGAACGGCCTGAACGATCCGCAGATCCCCAAGCGCGGTGAGGAGGATCGACGCTTCGTCCTGTTGAAGAACTAGCCGCCCATTCCTGAGTGCCACTGTGGTTGCGCTCTCTGGATCGAGCACGGGCGTCTGGCCAAACATCGCTTCCTGCTGGATTGTCCTGACGACTTGGTTCGACTCCAGCTGTCCCGGACGAAGCACCTCTTGGCGAGGACCACCGCTCAGGGCAACGGCGAGCCGCGGTGATGAAATCCCGCGACTGTCTTGCAACAGCGACCGCGCGCGACCGACGACTTCGGCTTCGTCGACAGGGCCAGCCCTTCGGTTGAGCTCAAAGTGATGCAACGCGGTAGTCACAGCGTCCCTCAATTCCTCGGCGGAGGAAAACCTGGCCGTGAACTGCCCGTGTAGCCACTGCTGGACCTCGCGGATGAATGCTTCTTGGCGAGGCTCGGGACTGACGTCCTCCTGGATGAAAGCCAGCACTCTACCGTGGTCGCGGGCCTCTCGGTATTCTTCATGAGTCGGCGAGAGGCCTTGTGCGCCTTGCGGCTCGCCGTAGCGGCCACCAAGGATAAGGACTGTGACATCGGCGGCTCTGACTCCGGCCAGGCACACCGGTTGCGGTGAGTCCGCCCGAGCGTTGAAGTCCTCAGCGCGGACGACTTCGTAATTCAAGATCTTCACGGCCCTCGCGGCCGCGTCTCGAAGCGGCTCCAGTCCCTGAACAATCGAGCTGATGAAGACTTTCATTGGTCTCCCACGGGACTCCGACTCTACGAGACTTGAGAACTGACTTTCTATCCACTTGCTCTACTGGCCTTGAGGAGATCTTCAAGGAACTTCATGAATTCCTTGTTCTTCAGCAGGACATCAATCGCGGTTGCTGGACTTCGATCGACGCGTCGCGAAAGGCTGGCATCGTCGCGTCCAAACATTCGGTCGCCAAGCTCGAGCCTGAACTTCTGTCGCATCTCGTCGGGCAGCGGCGCAAGGAACGGTCCCAACGCTTCAAGCTCCAACGCGAGTTTCCGATTCCGACGCTCGCTCTCCACAAATCGGTCACCCTGAGCCGCCGAATAGGCCACAAACGCGCCAGCCGTCAGAGTCAACGCAAGTCTGCCGGCGAAATGCGGCCATGAAAACTCGCCCTGCATCACGTGAAGGAATGCGAAGTACGCGAATGTGATGACGGCAGAGAACGCCAAGAGGGTTGTCACTTGCCAGAACCACGCGACCTTTCGCGCGTAGTTGGCGTTTGTGAGATACCCAGAAGTGAGCGACAGATTCCCGACCACTCCGACCAGTTTTTCCACTCTTTGTTGTTGCTGTCTCAACTCCTCAATGAGGGCTTCGCCACCCGCTACGTACTGTTGACGTAGAGTCGCGAGATCAGCCTCGTGCGACAGTTTCAACGCATCTCGGTGACGCGAGGACTCAAGATCCTGATCAGCGAGCTTCTTTCCGTACTCTTCCACGAGAGCCGACGCCTTGTCCTGACGGGCTTTCTCTGCCTCTCTGAATTCTCGCGCACGCTCCTCCTGGACGCTCGAAAACTGGCCCTGAAACTCGGTGGTCATCGCAGTCAGACGCGTGCGTTCATTTCCAATCTCCGTCGCAAGCTCCGCAAGTCGCGCTTGCACGCCGCTTGCTTCGGTCTCGACTGCGGAGACGGCCAAGTGTCCCTTTTCAAGGGACGACCTAAGGTGTTCCTCTAGCCCGACCCGATACGCCGTAGCTGCTTGGAGAACACTCGTCCATTCGTCCACCGAAATGGCGAGAGGAAGACTGCCGGCCATGGGCAATGCGTCGTCGCATCGCAGCGCTGCGTTCGCGACATGCTGGACGTTGCCATTGGCTAGAAACGCATCCAGCTGCGCGGCGGCATCGCGCAATGCACCAGCGATCGCCTCCAACGCGCCGTGGGAAAGCAGAACTGGGTCGGCGGACGCGAGGCGCTTCCCGACAAAGCTCAGGACGGTTCTAATCCTATCGAGGGCCGCCAAGCTGACTTCGTCAATGGCCTCGTGACCGGCTGCCCGATCCGTCGCGGATCCGAGCGCGGCCAAATGCTGCCAGATCGCGTGGTTCTTGACTCGATCAGTCCATTCGCTCATCGTCGAGCACCTTTCAGATCCCGTCCTGACAAGGATCGCTACTGGGAGGACGGGCTTACGAGTGCACCTTCCAAGAAACTCTCCTCAACGGGGCGCGCGCGGCGATTCTATCTCGGCGATCAGGGTATTCAGCAGATGTGACAAGGCCGGTCAGGGCAAGCCGCCTCCAAGGAACGGATAGGACAATAGTGATCATCGGGCTGCAACCGCCCGCTTGAAGAACGTTCGCGAGTCCTTGGATCAGAATTCCGGACGCCAAAACACGGGCTGTGGCTGGTTTCTGGGCCGCTTCGGTCTTGCCACGCGCTTCGGCGCGGCAAGCTTGTAAGCGAAATCGCCGTTGGCGCGTGTTCGGACGCTTACGATCACGACAGAACCGACAATCACGCCAGTCGGCAGGTCACCCGACTTCTTCCGGACGGATCGCCAGGCGCCCGGATCATCCGCGGGTCGTTCAGAGGCATAGATCCAGACGCGTTCGCGAATACGGGTGCTTCTAGAGCGGAACTCCTCCCGCTTCGAACGCCGAAGAATCTGTTCGGCGTAAGGCTGTCGAACGCTGATGGCACGTACGATTCCCACTGGCCGTAGAGCCTAGCACGCCGCACTCTCTGGTCTTCTCCGGGCCCGCCGGCCGCAGCGGCGGTGCTGGCCGCGAGTGCCATCGCGATCGCCCAGCGTCGCCAGGTGGCCGGCCAGAATCGAGTGCTCTCCAACTCGCGGAGGCGCTGCGCCTGCCGAACGAGATCCTGTGCGCGCAAGAGCCACGTCTGTTCTTCACTGAGCGGTTTTCGAACCGTTTCGTCGCGGGCCAGCCTAGCGGTCAGCGAGAGTTTCGATGGCGCCTCGTCGACCGGGGCCGCGTTCTACAACCGGTGGCGACGGCTGGTACAGAGTCTCCGCGTGACGCCGCAACGGCGGCCCGCTGGCGGACATTCTAGGCGACCGGACGCCGACGGGACATCAGGCGCGGTACCTCCCCAGCGGCGAACCGCTCGACAAGAACTCGCGAGTACCGCGGATGCCGGTCCAGCTTCGGTAGGCGCGGGATCGGGAACGCCCCGCGCCGCTCAAGGCGGCGAATCTGCTTCACCGTGATCTTCAAAGTCGCCGCGACCTCATCGATCAGCATCACGTCGTCTCGCGACGATGGCGGTTCGACCGCAGGTTGGGGTGTGCGGTCACTCGTGTGAATCGACATCGTCGTGCTCGTATCGATCGCGCAAGACGTCGTAACGCCCGATACGGATCAACTCTTTGACCAGTCTGGTGCCGTTGACGCGAGACAGGTGCAGCACCAAATCGATCGCGTCGGCGATCTGGTACCGAACTGCCTGATATGGCAGCTCGACGCCGCTCTGGACCACGCAGGATGAGAATCGGGCGAGCGCCTGCTCGGCGGAATTGGCGTGAATCGTGGAGAGCGTGCCGGAGTGGCCTGTATTCAGAGCTTGCAGTAAGTCGAAGGCTTCACCGCCGCGCACCTCACCCACAATGATGCGATCGGGCCTGTGGCGGAGTGTCGCCCTGAGCAAGTCGCGAATTGTGACAGCCGGCAGCCCGGATTGTTCCCGCCGTGCTTCGAAGCGGACAAGGTTCGAGCGATCGAGCTGTAGCTCCGCCGTATCCTCGATGAGCACAACACGGTCGGTCAGCGGCAGGAACGCCGCGAGCGCGTTCAGGAGCGTCGTCTTGCCCGTGCTGGTCCCGCCGCTGATCAGGATGTTCTGATTGGCCGCGATCGCATCTCGGAGGGTCGCGAGCACGGCGGGCGTCAACGTGCCGATACGGACCAGTTCATCCGCCGTGAAGAACTTCGTCTGGAATTTGCGAATCGTAAGGGTCGTACCACCAACACTGCACGGTGGAAACACGGCTGCGACGCGCGAGCCGTCGGGAAGCCGCGAATCGAGAATCGGCTTCTCCTCCGACACGTCATCGCCGAGGGCTCTGGCAATGTTCTTCACAGCGACACGCAGATTGCGTTCATCGAGTCGCACGTCGGACACCTCATTCACGAGTCCTTGGCGCTCTACGAAGATGCGGCGCGAGCCGTTGACCATGATCTCGCTGACGTCTGGGTCTTTGATCAAGTGCGCGATTGGCCGGAGAAACGGCAGGATGACGTCGAAGCTCATTACAGCGCTCCCGTTGCCGCGTGATCGAAGTAGCTGATCTGAGCATTCAGATAGTGCGGCTTGAGGTAGCAGTACGTTGGTGGGAGCGGATTGAGCCCGTCGTACGGCAGGACGATCGCCTGGCCATTCTGGAGCTCCGCGAAGATCTTCGGTTGGAACATGTATTCGTGCTGCAGGCTATACGTCTTCGCAGCACTGACTGTGGTTCGATGCGCGGCCGGACGCCCGGTCAACATGCTGACACGCGCGTCCTGCCCTGCTTCGGTGATCGTGTAGCCCGGCTTGAGACGCTCGACCTTACCGCACAAGTCCGCCGCCATCTGCGCGCTGAAGTCATCGGACAAAGTCAGAAAGATCTTCGTCCGCAGCCCTTGCAGGAGCGTCCGCCACGACTCGCCTGAGAGCGTGGACCGGAGCGAGCTAATGCTCTGCGTCGCGACGATCGGCACGCATCGAGCCTGCCGCGCCAGCGAGAAGAATTTCTCGTCGCCAGACGGCTCGTTCTCGCCCGTCGTGGCGAACGCTTGGTACTCGTCGCAGACGAACAAGACCGGCCGCCGGCTGGGTGCTGAGTCGGTGTCAATCCGATGGACACGGCCGAGCACCGCGCGCTGAAAGTCCTGCTTCAACATCGTGCCGAGCGCGCGGGCCAAGCCCGGATTCATCGCGATCGGGAAGTTGAGCGCGATGACCTTGCCCTGCTCGATCAGATCCGCGATCGGCGGGAGCGGCGTGCCGTAGACCCCGTTCGGGTTGCGCGCGGGATCGTACATCTCCTTTGGCGGGCAAAAGGTGTGTTTCACGCGCGGGTTGTCATCGAAGAGCGACAGGAACACGCTGATGCCCTCGATGATCGACGTGCGCAGCTTCGGCTCGATGCGCATCCAGTCGTCTTCGAACCATCGCTTCACGGCCTCGAACTGAGCTATCTTGTCCGCCCAACGCGTGGGCGGTGTCGAATGCTCGAGGTGCCAGGGGATGCCGGCCGCGCCGAGGGCCTCGACCAGATCGGATGACCACTCCGCCCACGTCTGCTTGCCGGTCTCGTCGTCGGACCACGACCAGCCCTTCAACACGCCGGTGAAGAGGTGCTCGCGTTTGTCGAGCACGACGCGCCGGTGGTTCGCTCGAAAGTGGCGCTCTCCTTCCGCGATCCGCACACGCAACTTGTCAGCGTTTATGACGTGCTCGTAAACCTGAAACAGCGTGACGTAGTCATCGAGCGTCTGGTGCAGCAGGATGACGAACTTGACGAGGTTCGTGCTCGCCTGCTGCCAGAACGGCTCCTTGCCGCGGCCGAACAGGTTGGTCATCAGCGTGGCGATGCCGTACGCCAGCGCGTAGGCATCGAGATCGTTGTGGAGCGGGTTGTAGCGGTACGGCGAGTCGAGACTCACCTCGACGTAGTCTTCGGCACGTCCCTGACGCACCAGGATGTCGCGGACCTGCCGGCAGAAGTCCCCTTTGACTTCGAGCACGAGCCCGGCGACTTTGCGCGCGGGGTCGCTAAAGCGATACGCCAGGAGTTGCTCGACATAGGGATACATGCAGGCCGAGGTCTTGCCCGAGCCGATGGCCCCCGCGATGAACATGCCGGTGTAGAGGCCTCGTTCAGGAATGGTGAGCCATGTCGGCGCCGCGGAACGCTCGGGTGACGTCCGGTGGTGCTGCTCTCCGAGAACCAGAAAGAGTTCGTTGCGATGCTCGGGTGCGGGATAGGGCGGCAGCGGCGCCGTGTTCGTCTGGCGGCCGCCTCGGGGGACGAAAATGTAGAGACACGAAAAGCCGATGCTGGCGAGGAAGAAGGACGAGCTGAACCACAATGCCGCGTACGTGTACGCGAAGCCTGCGTACACCAGCGGGCGCTCGAGGCGCACCAGCGCAAGGATCGCGTCCTCCGCTGGAAACGGATACACGTGCAGACCCGCGGCGCCGCCGATGACGCTTACGGCCAGACTCAGGACGACGCGGTACTCGACCACCCTGCCCATCAGCGACACCTCACACTCGCGGCCCGGCGGTGGCCGGCGGCGTGCTGTTCGATTGACGCCGAGGTCCCATCGTCACGGTCTCGTGCGGATGCTCGGCGCGCCACGCGACGAAGTCACGATCCTTCAGCAACGTGGTCTCGACCAGTTGATTGACCACGTAGTCCACCGTGTCGCCGATGAAGCGCGCATAGAGCACGAGCGCGTCGCGGTTCGGTTCCTGGAGCCGGCTGATATGACGGACGGATCGGACGCGGTTCGTGCGAGCTTTGATCAACGGCATGATGGGCTCCTTTGATGTTTGGCGTCGTCAACGTGATTCGCAGCAAGGG
>DATEGZ010000112.1:0-14163 GCA_035279905.1 Vicinamibacterales bacterium | reverse complement strand
CTCACCGTTACGAAGTTCGCGAGGGTTTGAAGCCCGTTCGGATCCACTTTGCGAAATTCTCAAGGTGACAAACCTGTGCCAAACGTGCCAACAACCCTCTTTCCGATGCCGCTTCGTTGCTCAGAGCTGCGCGGAAGCGCTGGGCTGACCTTTTGCGGCGAGCTCGCGGTTGCGGTCCGGCCTGGCGGAATCTTGCGCGGCGATCGCTATTTTTGCGAGGTTCACCGCAAGCCGAGTGATGCACCCATTCCGATCGGCCAGGTGTTCGAGTGTGTCCGCGTCGAGCTCGCGGTCGAGATCGCCGGCGTGGTGATGGGGTCCGGCATTGCCCGCACAGAGGCCGTGGCGAGGCTGAGCGCCGCGCTCGAGCGCCTGGGCGCCGTGGTCGACGTCCAGCAGGTCACGTCCCGACAGGTGCAAAACGCCGCCATTCCCCGGCTAGGCGGCGAAAACCCCGTATCGGCCAACCCGGAGTAGCCCCCCCTGAGTCCAAGTTCAGCCCTGGGGCATCCTGACGCGTTTCCGGTGAGGCAAAGTGCGTCCGGCCCGTCAACGGACGGCGTCGCCCGCGGTTTCGAGGACAAATGCGCCCGAAACGCGGCGGGGGAGCGGCTCTGCATGGTGTGTCGCCAGGCGGGGATCCGATACAACGCGCTCACGCATCCGGGCCGCTGTGCGCGCGTCCGGAAGTCGACATTGCAGAAGTTGGCTCGAGGAAGGCGGCGCCGATGGTGACGTTGGTGATACTCGCCGGCGGATACGTGCTCGGGTGGACGGCCGCGGCGATCGTCGCCTGGCGGCATGACCTGAAACGGCTCGACGAGATCGACGCGCTGCGCGACGAGATCGACACGCTCGAGCGGACTAATCAGCGTCTTGAGTGGGCAGCTCGAGGTGCGGTCGATCGACGAGGCGCGTGAAGCGTCCGCCCCAAATCAGCCCGAGCGCCTCGCCGGCGGCGCCGTAGACCGGCCACGGTCCCTCGTACGGCGTCTCGGAATCGAAGCAGCAGTCGACCGCGTACCCGAAGCCGTCGACGTGCGCCTGATGGCGCGAGCGATGCACGACGCCGTCACAGTTCGTGACGATCGCGCCAGGCGCCGTACGGCCTTGCGCGTAGAGCTGCTGCTGCCGCTCGTCGCTCCGCACGCCCTCGGTGACACGCATCGAAAAGCCGAGCGCGCGCATCGCCTCGAGCAACTGCTGTACGGGCTTGACGAGGCGCGGATGCACGCCGGAGAGCGGTTCATCGGCCATGCCGGCGCTCGTCCCCGTTCCAGCCGCGCGCGTCGCGCATCTGCTCGCGTCCTTCGAGCCGCGCCAGGCGCTCGACGAGGTCGGCGAGGTCGCGGCGCATCTCGCGAATCGGCTGCACGACGAGCGCGCCGATGATGGCGATCGCGATGGTGACGCCGATATGAATGATTTCTAGGACGCTACCGTCCATCGGCGAGCTCCGTCTCGAGCAGCGACCCGACGAGCTGCGCGTCGGCTTCCGAGTAGTTGAGCGCCTCGAGCTGCTGCTCGAATTGCTCGACGGTGATCGACCGCGCGCGCACTTGATTCTCGAGATCGGCTAGGTCGACGCCGGCGGCGAGTAGCGCGGGCACGATCTGCTGGCGCCGGCTCTTCGCGTCGGCGATCGCCGCGAGCTCGTCGTCGAGCTGCGCCGTGAGCGTCGCGATCGCGTCGTCGCTCAGGCCGGCGGCGCCGGCGGCGCTGATGTAGTCGGCACGCGTCGCGGCGCCGGCCTTCACGGCGCTCGCGATCTGCGCGAGCGTGAGGCCGTGCGCCGACGTCGGCGTCGCGGTCGCGGCCGCCAGTTTCTGATTACTTTTCGCCGTCGCCATCTCAGCGACGAGCAGCTCGAGCTCGAGCGCGATGTCATCTTGCGAATAGCCGGCGGCCTCGAGCGCCGCTTGATACGCGTCCGGCGTGATGACGCCGAGCCGCGCAGCCCGCGCCGCGGTCGTGACGGCTACGCCCGCGCGTCCACTCGCGGCGTCCGCCTGATCGCGACGCTGCTGCGCGGCCGCGGCAGCGTCCACGTCGGATTGCAGCTCGTCGACGAGGACGGCCACCGCATCCGCCGTGTATTTGTTCGCCACGAGGTACGCCTGGAATTGGTCGATCGTTCGCGTCCCCGCGATGACGGCCTTGCGGAATTGCTCGAGCGACAGGCCGCGGCTCGTGTCTTTCTGTTTTTGCTGCTCGCGGACCGCGGCGGCGTCGGCGCGCTCGTCGATCCTGGCTTGCAGGAGCTCGCGCATGGCCGCGCGCTGCGCGTCGTCGAAGCCGAGATCGGTCAACGCCTGGTCGTACGCCGTCATCGGCCGGAGGCCGCGGAGTACGAGCTGCTCGATCGTCGTGAGCGGTACCTGTTGCTGCTTCGCGCGCGTCGAGGCGTCGGCGCGCGCCTGCTTCGCCGCGGTGAGATCGGCGAGCTTCGCGGCGACCGTGCGCGCCAGGATGTCGACGTCGTCGGCGGCCAGGCCGGACGCGCGGACCGCGCTCGCAAACTGGTCGACGGTGAGCACGCCGGCGTAGACCGCGGCCTCGAGCTGCCCGACGTTGAGCCCTTTCACGGCGGCGCGCTTCGCGGCGTCGTCGCGTTTCTGTTGGTCGGCGACGTAGGCGGCGCGCTGCTGCTCGACGTCGGCGACATAGATCCCGACCGTGTCGGCATCGTACGACGCGTTGAGCACTTCCTCGAGCCGGCTGATCGGAATGAGCCCGAGAACAACGGCGTGCTCGAGCTCGGTGAGCGAGCCGCGCCGCTTGAGTGCCTGCGCGGCGGCGAGCTCCTGGCGCTTTTGATCGGCGAGCTGCTGGCGCGCGGCGAGCGCCGCGGCCTTGTCGGCGGCCTGCTGCGCGCGGAGCGTCTCGATCTCGGCCTTCGCGTCGAGCTCGTGGCGGAGGAGCAGCTCGAGCGACGTGATGTCCGGCTCGAGGTACCCGTCTTGCGCGAGCGACGCGCGGTAGTCGGCCACGGCCAGGATCCCGACTTTGACGCAGCTCGCGACCTGCGCCGGCGTCATCACTTTGGTGTTCAGCGCGCGCCGGCCGCGCGCGGCGGACACGAGGAGATCGCGCTCGTGCTGGGCGGTGATGGCGTCGCCGAGCAGGTTCGCGAGTTGCCCGTCGTCGATGCGCCGATCGATGTACGCCGCGATCGCGTCGTTGGCGACGGTCCGCCGGATGGCGTCTTCGTGCTTGATGTTCTGCGCGTTGACGTGCTTGCTCGCGGTCTGCTCGTCGTACCCTTCCTCGCGCATCGTCGCGATGACTTCGTCGAGGCCGACGAGCTCGTTCCAGAACAGCCACGTGAGATCGTCGATGCTCATCCGCTTGATCTGTTCGGACAACAGCGCGTCGATGCGCTCGGCCGAGTAGCCGTCGCGCGCGAGCTCCTCCTCGACGTCGGCCCAATCCCAGCGGCCGCGCGTGAACTGTCGGAGGACCGTCGACGCGCTGAGGAGTTTCGGTGTGTAGTCTTTGTTGACCTTCCAGCGCATCGGCTCGGCAGCGACGGCGTCGATGAGCGGCGAGAGTGCGCGTCGCACGAGGCGCCCGATGCCGAGCGAGCGGATGACGTCCTCAGGCAATTTGAGCAACGGCTCAAAACGGCCGATCGGCCACGGAACACAATCGGCGAGTAGCTCGGGGATTGCCCCTTGGAACCAACCCTCGAGCGTGGCATTCATCGCCGCGGCCGCGACGCGCCGTGAGCCGTCCATCGACGGCTCTAATGCGCCGACGGTGTCCCCCTGGAGTTGCTGTAGCACGGCGTCGACAATCGCCCGCGCCGCGGCCTGCCTACCATCGCTCGCCGCTCGAGTCGCGAACGCGCTCGAGTCGATCTCTCCACCAAAGAGCCCAGCGACCATCGGAGCGACAAACGCCGCGAGTATCGGCAGTACCTGCTCCTCGGCTTCGTGCACGCCTTTGCCCGTTAGGACCGCGAGCTGCACAAGGTTTTTGTAGAGAACCTTGTAGCTCGCGCCCACGGCGCTCAACATGCCGCCGGCGATGACGTTTTTGGCCTTATCCTGCGTGTAGACGCCCGAGAACGCGGCGAGGAGCTGCTGCCCGACTTCGTCCCATTTCTCAGGCTGCTGCGCGTCGTCGGGAACGGCGTCGGGATCTACGGGGTCGGCCATCTCGTTTACACTGTCACGGCAAAGGAGAACGCGCGCATGGCTACATCCGATTCGAGCTCAATATTCGGCGTGTTCGCGCCGCTCGTGGTGCTCGTCGGCGCGCTCGGCTTTCCGGCGTTTCTCATTTGGACGTGGTATCTGATGTTTTCCGCCCTTCGTAACGTCAAGCTAATCCGACTCGAGCTGCAACGCCTCAACGAGATACTCGAATCGCGCCTCACTGCTGACTCCATCGGCGTCGGTCGACGATAGCGTCACACGCTGGGCGTTGAGGCGCCGGCGTCGGTCCCCAACATCGCGGCCCACTCGGCGTTAGCGGTATCGACGAGGTCATCGAGCTTCGATGGCGCCTCGTTGAACACATTCGTGATGTCCGCGTCGATCTTCTCAAGGCTGCGGGAGTGACCGGAGCCGGCGATCTTCAGGTTCTGGTCGTCCGACGTCACTCGCGCGCGCACGTTGACGAGCTCGCGATGCACGTACGTGATGTCCCGCTGCAACGTCGTCAGAAACGGGTACCGACGAAAGAGCAGATTCCCGGTTACGACGCCGTTGACGACGTCGATCACGGCGTTGAGCTTCGAGAGCACGAAGACGAACGCCTCATTGATCCACGACTCGACGACCCCGAGCGCGTTGTCGAGCGCGAGCGCCCACGTGATGTGGAGCGCTTCGAGGATCTTCAAGATCGCGCGCGCGGCGTCGATGGCGTCGAGCACCGGTCGAATCCAGTGCGCGTAAAAATCGAGGATGTAGCTGCGAATCGCGCGCAGCGCGCGAATCACCGGCCCGAACGTCTCCGTGAGCCAGTCGCGTACGCGTCCGAACAAGTCACTCAGCTTTTGCCACGCCGGCTTGAGCACGTCCTCGTACGTGCTCTTGAGAAAATCCCACGCCTTTTGGAATCCCTCGAGGAGATGTTGCCCGAGCGCGATGAGCCCGTTGTACGTCGCCGTCGCGAACGCCCACAGCGCACCGACCGCCCACTGCAGCGCGGCGACGGTCGCGGCGAGCGCGGCGGAAACGCCGTCCCAAATGAAGCCGAAGATGAGCCCGAGGAATCCGAACATCGCCGGCCGCTAGGCGTTGATGCCGCCGAGGTGCTGACAGAGCGTCGCGATGCGCGCGTTGAGCGTCGCGGTCGGGTTCGGATCGTCGAGCGGAATCCGCTCCGTGAACGGCCCGAACTTCCCGAGATCGAACGTGTAGCGCTTCACGCGCAGGACGGTCCCGTCCTTCTGCGGGATCGCCTCGTCGCGGATGTCGCGGTAGCTGACCGGAAAATCCATGTCAAATCTCCGGCGGGGGAGTCCCTCCGCCATCACCCTCCGGGGGTGTCCCCGGATCGGGAACCGACGCCGGCGGCGGCGCCGTTTCGTCGTAATCGCCGCGGTGTCCGTCGATCGTGCTGCTGTGCGCGTCCGTTGACGCGACGACGTCGGAGGGATCGGCGTTATCGAATGCGCCCGCGTGCGCCTGGTGCGCGGCGTCGGCTTGGTCGACAGCGCCGCCGGCGTCGCGATCGAACGCGCTCGAGTCCGAGGCGGCCGCGATCGTTTGCTGCGCGCGGTCGAGCGCGTCGTGATGCGGATACGTATCCGCGATGTGACCGTTGGTGAGATCGACGAAGCCCGCCGGAATGACGAGCGGCGCGAGCTCGTCGCCGATCGGCGCGAGCGGCCCCGGATCCATCGGCGTTACGCGTTCCCGTCCGCGTCGAGCTCGACGACGCCGGCGCCGGCGCTCACCATGAGCGCCTCCGGCTTGAGGTTGGTCGGGAGCTGCCCGTCGTGCTGTTTGCGCAGCGCGCGTACCTTCACCGGGTCGAGATTCTCGTCGCGGGCGTTCGCGCGGCGGATCCCGAGGGTGGCAAGGTACGCGTCCCCTTGCTGCGCACCGGGTACGCCGAAGGTCGGCGCCCAGGTCCCTGCATCAATCGCCGCGAGCGTCTCGGCCTGGAGCTGGGTGAGTGGGGAAGCGCCAGCGGCGATCGCGGCGCGGAGCTCGCTACCGCCGAGCGGTGGGCACGCGTGAAAGTACCACGTCCCGTCCGTCTGTACTGGTTTGTACGTCCCGCCACAGCTCAGACACTTGAGAGTCATTACGACGCTTCCATCCATTCCTCGACGAGCATCTGCGGCGCGCCGTAGTTGTCGCCGGCGTCGATCGCCTGCGTCGCGGTGCGAATGCGCCAGCCACCGAGCAGCGGCAGGAACGTTGGCAACATGCCGTTGACGGCGACGCCCGGATTGCCGAAATTCCCGAGCCCCTCCCCGAAGACGTGCCGCACGGTCAGCGACGCGGGTTGCGTAAAGCCGTCGCCCGTCTGGAACAGGATGTTCGCGCCGTCGTCGATCGTGAAGCCAACGCTGCGATTCGCGACGGCGGCGCTCGTGACGAGGTTGACGTTCCACGCGTGCAGGCGCCACCGAGCGCCTGTCGGAACCGTATCGCTACACTCGGCACCGGCCGCGGGATCGGTCCCGGTCACGGAGCGAAGCGCGCCTTGGCCGTCGAGCGAGTTGTCGAGCGGCCCGTTGGGCCAGCTCGTCGCCTGCGAGGCGGTGATGTTGTCCGCGCAGAGCGTCGCGAGCTCGTCGGCGACGGACGTGAGCCCGCGACAGAGCGAGAGCCGCGCGAAGGTCTGCCCGGTGACGGGCGTGCCGGCCGACACAATCGCTTGGGCGTTCAGCAGCCAGCCGTCGCCGAGCCCGATCCGTAACTGCGACGCCGCGCGATTCGTCGACGGCGTGAACGTCGTCTTAAACGGCTTCGGATGCTTTTCGCCGAAGGCTAAGAGGCGGCCACTAATCGTGACGCTGACGCCGGCGGCGCCGTTGAACACGGTGACGAGGAGCGCATCCTCGACGGTGACGTACAGCGGCGAGCCGCCGATCGCATCGAGCCCGGTAATCGGCAGCGAGAACGACGGCGGCGCGGGTTGCGGATCCATCGGTTACGGCTCCAACCATTCGCGGACGCAGACAAAAATCGACGACCACTGGTCGCCCGCCTGGAGATTCGTCACCGCGGCGAGGACGTGATCGCCGAACGACAGCAAGAACCGTTGCGGAAGCGCCGTGACACTGTGACCGGCGACGGCGAGTGGGGACGGTTGCATCATGCCTTGCATCCAGCTATAGAGCGTCGTCGACGACGCCGGCGTGCTGTTCGGATGGATGGCTTCGCCGACATTGTTCCCCGCGATGTCGAACACCAGCCGCGGGACGCGCGCGGCGACCGTGGCATCGGTCGAGAGCAAGGCGGCGATCGCGAGGAGCTCCTGGCGCGTGTTACTCGGGACGTCGTACGCCCAATTCACGCCCGGCGCCTGCGGCGTTACGAGGTACGTCTTGTTGGCACCTGGCCCCTCGAGCGAGTTCGCGATCGGCGACCCCGGCCAGCCGAGCGCGGAGGTCGCGGTCACGTAGCCGGCGAGGACCGTCCCGAGCACGATCGCCGCCGGACCAATCCCGCGAATCATTTGCAGCTCCACATACGTCTCACCGTTTTTCGGCGTCCCGCTCGAGACAATCACGCGCGCGTTGAGGAGCGTCGTCCCCGACAGCGGCATATCGCTCGACGCCGCCGTGCGATCAGTATTCGGCGTGTGCGGCCACACGTTGGGCGTCGGATGGCCGGATGCGTCGATCGTGCGCGCGACCACTTGCAGCCCGACGCCCGTCGCGCCGTTGTAGCTGACGAGCCGGAGGTTGTCTTCGCCGGTCGTGTAGAACGGAAACGCCGCCGGCGTAACACGGCCGGTGACCGCACCGAACGGCGGGAAGAGTTGTCCCGCCACTCAGCCCGCTACGCTGCCGCGGCCGTGTCCGCCGGCGTCTCGCGATGCGCGTACCCACAACGGCTGCACGTCGAGAGCGGCCCGAGTTGCTCGCGCTGCGCCGCGTTCGCCGTGTCGTACCCGTCCGGTAAGCCGGTCGGATTCTCGCGCTCGAACGCCTTCGCGAGTTCCTCCGCGGTCGGCACGATCGCGGCCTCGAGCGTGCCGCGTCGGCAGCTGGGACACGCGTCGCCGGCCTTCAGCGCTGGTGCCTTCTTCGTCATGAAATCCTCACACCGCCGTCGACGTCTCGCGAAGCGCTTGATGCGCCTGGCGCGCCGCGGCGAGCTGTTCGTGGATGCTGGGCGGAATCGAAACGCCGCTCGCGTGCAGCGTCGAGACGAGCCCCTCGATCGCGACGATGAGCGACCCGATCGCCTTGATGACTTCCACGACTTGACCGAGATCCATGTGGACGACCTTTCGGGGGGGAGCGCCGGCGACCTACACGCCGACGCTCCCAACAGTCGTATTACGCCTTCAACATGACGAGCCACACCGTGACGTTGCTCGTGCCGCCGTTCTCGTCGCCGAGCACGTCGATCTGCGTCGCGCCCTTGTTCGCGCTGTTGATGACGGGAATGAGCGGCAGCCCGTACCAGTACGAGATGTCCCGAAAGAACCACGCGCCGCGCTTCATCGCGCCCTGAACATCGGCGCCGCCAGGGACCGACACCCGGAGGTTGCCGGTATCCGGCCCGCGCAGCGCGATCGCCGAGACGCGGAGATCGGTCGTCATCCCGAGGACCGCGTAATCGGTATTGGCCTGAAGCAGATCCTGGTCGCCGTTGATCGCGCGCGCGCCGGTGTACGCCGCGGTCGAGCCGATGGTGATCGCGAGGCGGTTGCCGAAGTGATGGACCGCGCGCGTCCGGAGTTGGTCCGGCGTGATAAACCGCGCCTGTTGCCCCGGCAGATCGGCGTAGTAGATCAACTGCACGACGGACTCGATGTCGCCGGCGACCGCGCTACCGGCGAGCTCGACGATCTCGGTGTCCTGCGGCGTGAGCCGCTGTGGAACGCCCCAGGGCATCAACGGCTCGAGGCAGTTGAGCCGCGTCCGCGAGCGGATGGCGTCGGTGTTGTCATGGAACTTCGGCGAGTGAATCCTCACCTGGCCGGCAACCTGGACGTCGCACCAGAAGTTGAGGAGGAAGACGTCGGAGCTCAGGGCGGCGTTCTTGACGACGAGCGAATCGCCCGAGACGGCGGTCAGGGCGGCGAGCGCAGCGCCGATCGCGGTGCCGGTCGCCGAGACGGTATCGAGCGCCGGCGGCATCTCGAGCACGCCGGCGGGGGACTGCGTCAGGAAGCGCAATGTGCGTGTCAGCATGTTTCACCTCATCAACTCGGCGAGCTCACGGCGAGCTCGTCGACGTCGATTACTTGCCTTCCTTGAGCGCGCCGAGCGCCGTGGCGACGGCCGCGGCCCGCGCCATGTTCTGCGGCGAGCGCTTCGGTCCGCGGGGCGGGAGCGTGAGCGACTTCAGGCGATCGAGCGACGGCTGCACGCCCTGCTGCCAGGCGTCGCCGGCGTTCTGCACGCCCTGCGCGAAGCGCGCCGGCCCGAGCGTCGTGGCGTTCTTTTCGTACTTGCTGCCGGAGCCGTCGAGCCCGCGCGAATACGCCTTGCGGGAGATGGCGGCGGTGACGCCCTGTTCATACGCGTCGTTGGCGCCCTTCGCCGCGGCCTCGAATTTCGCGCCGCTGCCGGTGACGCCGTCTTTGTAGTCGCCCTGCGCGGCTGTGGCACGCGTCACGAACTTTTTCGCGAGGGTGCCGGTGTCCTTGATATTCATCACACTTAACCCTTTTCTGGACGCGCAGTTAGACCGTTTTCAACAGCGACCTGTGCAAACCCTGTTGACAGAGTGTTGAAAAGTTCTTTGCCGACGATGATTATAATAATTATTAATACGCCTGCTGAGGCAGAGTGAAATTCCCCAACAGGCGAATGTGGAAATCTTTCCGGAAGGCTCACGGTCCTGTTTTGACCTCAGCCTTGACAACCGAACGGCCTGTCGTGCTAGGGTTTCCGGCGATGTCCGATAAGGAGTGCGGCGTCGACGTCATCGAACTTTGCTTCAGCGAATCCGCAAAATCCACAGACTCTCTCTCTGTTTGTACTGATTTAAGAGATCTTAAGTACCGAAGAGGGAGAGAGTTCCGACGCTCTTCGCGCTGGGTGCGTCGCGCGCGTCGTCGCGTGAAGTTTGCCGCTCGCGCGCTGATGGCCGTTCGTCATCCATTGAACGACTCGTACATCCCCGACGCTCGACGTGGGGGTGAGTGATGCCGCGTGCCTGGCAGAAAATCAGCCTTCGAGGCAACAGCGCGTACGTCACGATTCCGCGGCCGATGATGTACGCGCTCGGCTTGGTGCCTGGCGATCTCGTCGTCATCACGGCGAACGCTGACAAGTCGGCGACGCTCGTGCGGCTCGATCCTGACGCGAACGCGTCGAACAAGAGTCCCGGCATCATTCCTGAACAGCCCTCATTGGTGAAAGCGTGACGGCGCCGGCGGCCGCGCGCGAGTTGCGCACGATCGCGCTCGAGGCGATCGATCGGCCGGAGCTCGACGCGCGCATCGACCGCGACCCCGAGAAGCTCGAGGAGCTCGCGCGCGACCTTCTGCGGCGCGGTCTGATTCAGCCGATTCACGTCTTCGCGAAAGGTGATCGCTTCGAAGTCGTCGACGGATTCCGGCGCTACCTGGCGTCGAGGTCTGCCGGCATCGCGACGATCGAAGCATTCGTCTACCCGACGAAAGATCTCGCGCTCGAGGGGGTGAAGTACGCCGCGAACATGTTCCGCGAGGATATGTCCGTCGTCGAAGAGGCGGTGATGTTTCACGAGCTCTTCACGCACGAATGCGCCCAGGACATCGAGAGGTTGTGCGCGCTCGTCGGGAAACGGTTCGAGTACGTGTCCGATCGGTTGAATCTCCTCAACGGTGACGAACTCGTGCTCGACGCGCTCAAGGCGCGCAAGATCGGCCTCGGCGTCGCGAAGGAGTTGAATCTCATTCCAGACGGCGAGTATCGCCGCTACTACCTGACGCACGCGGTGAACGGCGGCGCCACGCAGCCCGTCGTGCGCGGCTGGCGTCAACAGTGGGAAGCCACGATCGGGAACGTGCCCCAGGTGGCCGCGCCGGCGACGTCGGCGCCGGCGTCGATCGCGCTCGCGCCCCAGCACGATCCGATGCGCTGCTCCGTCTGCGGGAAATCCGATCGCGAAATTCCACAGATCCTCTACGTCCACCAGTCGTGCCGCGATCGCGTGCTCGAGCCGCTCCTCGAGGCGTACCGCGGCGGGAGCTCGTAAATGCGAGGGAGCGTCCACGATGGCGAACCGATCGAAGACACGGAAAGCGGCCGCGGCGGTCGTCGACGGGAATCTGCTCTATGCGCGCGCGAAGGCGAAGCAGGTTCGCGCGCACGCGGCGCTCGAGCGCGAGATTGCGCGGATGGCGAATCGGCTCGAGACGTTGATTCTGAAACGGAACGCGAGCCTTCAGCGGCTCGCCGAGTTCATCACGGCGGAGATCGGTCCCTTCGGGCCGGCGCGAGGGCGTGATGTAGCGGTGAGCGAGTAGCGTGATGTCGACGCCGTCCGATCGGATTCGCGCGCGACTGATTCACGTCGTGACGAAGCTCGCGCGCGAGGTGCGGGGCGGCGGCGTGCGGATGACACCCGACGAGCTCGAGGCGCTCGCGCGCGTCCTCGACGAACACCGATTGTCGGTCGAGGCGCGGCGCGTGCGGCGCTGGTTGTCGACTGCTGAGAGGGGGACTGTATGAGCGATTTCTCGGCCGTCGTCGCGACGGCAAAGAACGATCTCCTCGCCCACGGCGAGGATCTGAGCGGCAACGACGGCGCGTTCAAGATTTGCGTCCTCGCCGCGCGGCGCATCGCCGGCGGCGGCGTGAAGCAGAAAACAGTCGGCGACAACTCGCACGGCTGCTCGATTAAATCCGTGATGTTGAAGACGCCCGACAGCGACGGGAACAACGATTTCGAAGTCCTCATCTCGCCGGGGACGGTGAACGGTCCCGAGTGGAAAGGCTTCAATATCCCCGGCTCGGTGTGGATTGACCCGCATCGCGCGGATTTCCCGACGTGGCCCTGGGAGGCGACGACGGCGCCGCCCGTGCCGACGCCGTCCCCGACGCCGACGCCACCGACGCCAGGCAACGCGGACATCGTCGCGGCGCTCGATGCCATCAACCAAACGCTCGAGAACATCCGGATCGACTTACGGTCGTATCTGCAATGAACGAGCTATCGCGCGGCGGAATCGTGTTCGGTCCGAAGGGCAGCGATCGCAGCGGCGCGGCCTCTGACGAGGCGCCGCCGGCGTGGGTGCTCGCGTTCATGGTGGATCTTCACAAGACGATCGCCGAACTCGCACAACTGCGGCGCGCGGTCACGCAGCTCACACTCGAGCTCGAGCACGAGCGCCGCGCGCGCCACGAGGGGAAGTGATGAGCGACGAGCTCGCGATCGCGGCGGAGCGGTTTCGGCAGCAGGTCGCGGCGCGTGACGCGCCGCTCGACGCCGCGCTCGCGCCGATTCGCAACAGCGGCGCACTCGTCGGCACCGGGCTCGCGCTCGGCGATCGCGTGTACGACACGGTCAGCGGCCTCGAAGGAGTGGTGATCGATGGAACCCGTGAAAACGTCGTCGTTCCAGCTACCAAGTAGTCAAATCGTCCCGATCGTGTTCGTGCGGCTCGACGACGGCTCGATCGTGCCGCGGCATCCGAGCGAAGTCATCAAGCGGCCGGCGCCGGCGCCGGCGAAGTGAGGCAACCGTGCTGCACACGTTGCTGCTCGTGTTCGCGTTCGTCTGTTTTGTGGTCGCGGCCTTCAACACGCAAAGCCGTATCAACCTGGTCGCGGCCGGCCTGGCGTGCTGGGTCGCCACGTTGATCTTCTGATGCCTGAGCCGATTTCTCTCGGCGCCGTCCGCGTGCATTTCGTGTACTACGAGACGCCGCGCGAGATGTACACGCTTCTCGAGGGGATTGAACTGCGCGAGCACAGCGACCCGAGCGACGCCGCGAGCACGATCGTGCTCGCGGTGCCCGACAAGCTGCGCGCGTTTCTCGGCTGGTCGAAGAAAGGCACGCCGCGGCCGGAAATTCACAACGATGTGCTCGTGTTTCAGCGGCCGAAAGCATGACGCTGCAAGGGTACGACTACGGCGCGCAGGACTTCGCACAACTGCTACTCGCCAAGCTGTACCCGGAGCGCACGACGAACGAGAGCGGCATCATTCGCGACTACCTGCGCGAGCATCTCGCCGAATTTGATCGCGTGAGTTTCACGGTGCGCGTCGGAGTCGGTCATACACCGGATCCGTCGCTTCCCGTGCGCATCCAGAAGCAACAGAAATTTGTCACGCAGAAACGCATCGACTTGCTCGCCTGGCGCGGCTCCCAGCCCGTCATCGTCGAAGCGAAGTATTTAGTGCAGCCCAGCGCACTAGGTCAGATCCTCGGATACCGACAACTCTTTCTCGAGGAGTTGCCCGATGCGCCCGAGCCCGACCTGGTCGTCATTGGACGCGCGAGCGACCCGGACACGCTCCGGATCCTGCAAGCGCACGGCGTCACCGTCATCCTCTACCCCGAGAGTCAGTCTGCCGGCGCTGATGCAGGGGGCGGTATATGACCTATGCGTCGCGCAGCCACACGAGCCCGACGACGCGCGCTTCACGGCCGCGGAGTGGGCGATCTACGTGCAAGGCTATGACTGCGCCCTGCGGATGGCGATGAAAGCGCTCGAGGCCGCTGAGCGCCGGTGGCACTTGTTCATGCGCACGCGCTGCCTCGAGGCGCGGCAGCGACGAAAGGCGGCGAGTCGTGAGCTCGATTAATCAGAAGCTCGGACTGAAGCCAGCAACGCGCAGACGTCGAGCAACGCACGCCGCGGCCCTTGTTTCTGGCGCGCGCTGCCCGCAGTGCGGTTGCGGACACGTCATCGAGAGCGAAGTGCACGGCGTCGTACGTCGCCTGTGTGGAGCGTGTTCGGCAAGTTGGTTACCGAACGCGAGCTCTGAGGAGTTACGGACAGGGCGCCAGGTGGACTAGATGACTGCTTTGCGATCTGTTTCAGTCCATATCCCCCTCAGCCTGGCCCAACGTGTCGGAGCG
>DATEGZ010000111.1:0-10768 GCA_035279905.1 Vicinamibacterales bacterium | reverse complement strand
GGCCGTGGCCGCCTGCTGCTGCGCCGCCTGCACGTCGGGCGGTGCCGATGACGGCTTGCCGAGCGGCGCGCCCATGCGCTCGAAGTTCGCGCCCGCGTCATCCGATCGATAGAACCCCGTCTCCTGCGGCCGCGCGTTGATGAGCGCGTACACCCGCGTCGGCTTCGCCTTCGGATCGACGCCGAGCGAGATGCGGCCCATGTCGCCTTCCGGCAAGCCCTTCGTGAGCTTGGTCCAGGTTCCGCCGGCGTTGGTCGACTTGAAGATCGCGCTCTCCGGCCCGCCGCCGATCATCTGACCGACGCCGCGGCGCCGCTGCCACGTCGAGGCGTAGAGCACGTCCGGATTGTTCGGATCGATCACGATGTCGTTGCCGCCCGTGTCGGCGCTGATGTTCAGCACGGCCTTCCACGTCGCGCCGCCGTCGGTGGTCTTGTAGATGCCGCGATCGCCGCCCGAGGACCACAGCGGACCCTGCGCGGCGACGTACACCGTGTTGCTGTTGCGCGGGTCGATCATGATCTTCGCGAGGTGCTCGGACTTGGCGAGCATCGGCGCGCTCCACGTCTTGCCGCCGTCGGTCGACTTGTAGAGGCCGGCGCCGACCATCGCGCTGCGCGGGTTCGAGTTCTCGCCCGTGCCCAGCCACAGGACGTCCGAGTTCTTCGGATCGACCACGACGCAGCAGAGGTTGTAGCTGCCGCCCTGGTCGAAAATGGGCGTAAAGGTGTTGCCGCGGTTCTCGCTTTTCCACAGCCCGCCCGCCGCGGCCGCCACGTAGTAAACGTTCGGATGGTTCGGGTCGACCGTGATGTCCTGGACCCGCCCCGTCGTGTAGTTGGGCCCGAGACTCCGAATCTCGATGCTCTTGAAGGCCTCAGCCGTGAGACCCGTTCCGGTCCCCTGGCCCGCCCCAACTGCCACCGCCAGAAGGATTAACGCCGCCGCACACACCAGCTGAGCTCTTCTCATAGACACACCCACCCCAGGAAGGTCACGTCGCAATTACGACAAACGGTAGCACAGCGATTACTACGGGTTCGGCTGGTTCGACCGGTTCGACAGGTTCCGCGGGTTCAAGCCCTGAAGATGAAGTACACCGCGCCCATGAGGCAGAGCCCCGCCCACAGGAAGTCGAGCTTGATGGGCTGCTTCATGTAGAGGATCGCGAACGGGACGAAGACGACCAGAGTGATGGCTTCCTGGAGGATCTTGAGCTGCGAGAGCGAGAGGGATCCGAAGCCGATGCGGTTGGCCGGGACCTGGAGCAGGTATTCGAAGAACGCGATGCCCCAGCTCGCGAGCACGGCGATGATGAGCGGCCGCGCGCGCAGGTTGCGCAGGTGCGCGTACCACGCGAAGGTCATGAACACGTTGGAGCAGACGAGGAGCAGCGCGGTCTTGGCGAAGGTCATGGGAGCGTGTACTCGAAGTCGTAGAAGTGTGTGCCGTCGGTAATCGTGATCCCCATCGTCCCGGACAGTCCGACGAGCTCGTCGGTCCCGGAATCGGGCACGACGATGATCGACAAGCTCGGCACGCCGCGGTTCATCGTCGCGTGGTGTTGCAATACGAAGGCCCCGCGGCGCCCGTCGAGGACGCCGGTGACCTGTTCGATCGCGACGTAGCCCGCCGATCCGCGCGTCGGCGTGCCGGCGCTCAGCATCATGCCCTGGCTCACCGCATCGAGGCCGCCCTGAAACTGCTTGTCGATCGATCGGCGGCCCAGCATCTCGCTGGAAGCGCCCTCGAATGGCAGGGCGTTGAGTTTGACGACGAAGCTTCCGGTCGCTTTGGACATGGACTCACTCAGATGCTGCCGGGAACGTTGGACGCCAACGGCTCAGCCGTAAAAAATTCCGCCGGCGCGAACCCGAAGATGCCGGCGAGGAAGACGCCGGGAATACTCTGGACTTTGACGTTGTACAGCTCGACGGCGCCGTTGTAGTAGTTGCGCGCGAACGCGACCTTGTTTTCGGTGTCCGCAAGATCCGTCTGCAACTGCGCGAAGCGCTCGTTCGCCTTGAGATCCGGGTAGGCTTCGGCGACCGCGAAAAACGATCGCAGCGCGCCGCTGAGGTCGTCGTTGGCGCGCGCGGCGTCGCGCGGCGTGGTCGCGGCGCCGAGAGCGCCTCGCGCCTCCGTCACTTTCCTCAGCGTCTCACGCTCGTAGGTCGCGTAGCCCTTCACGCTCTCGACGAGATTCGGAATGAGCGACGCGCGGCGCTGGAGCTGGACGTCGATCGCGCTCCACGCCTCTCGCGTGCGCAGGCGCGCGCTGACCAGACCGTTGTAGATCCAGCCGATGAGCGTCGCGACGACCCCGATCGGGACGACGATCCAGATCACCAGCCGCCTCCCCCGCCCCCGCCTCCGCCACCGCCCGACGATCCGCCGCTGAACCCGCTGCCGCCGGATCCCCCCGGCGTCGAGGCCAGCGTGCTCGAGACCGACGACGAGAAGCTGCCGAGCGACGAGGAGAACGTGCCGGCGTTGAACGGCGTCGTGCCGACGTACCACGCGCCGGTCGCAGCCTGGACGTCGATGTCCTTGAACGCGCGGGCCCATTTGTCGACGCAGCGAAAGACGATCGCGTACGGGAGGTAGCTCGTGAAGATGTTGGCGCGCTCGGCGAACGCCTGCTGCTGGACCTCGGCCGTCTTCATGTACTTCGCGAAGCCGAGCGATCGCCGCATCAGATCGCGGCCGATCGCGGTCCGGCGCGGCATCGTGCCCGACGAGATCGCGAACAGCAGCCCGCCGAGAATCACCGGCAGCCCGAGCATCCCGGCGCCGAAGCGCGCGCCCAGACCGATCACGGTGAACACCCCGATGACCATGAGGAAGATCCCGAGCACGAGGAAAAGCGCGCGCACCGAGCTCGGATTGCGCGGAAACCACTCGCGGCCGACCGCGTCCGCGTAGAGGGCATTCTTGGCCTTCTCGAGATCCTTGTAGAACTTGTTCTTCAGCGACGACACGCGGTTGGGCGACGCGCCGGGCACCAGCCCGCCGAGCACGATGCGCTCGTAGTCGAGCAGTTGTCCGTCCGCCGGCTTCTTGCGCGCGATTTCCCAATCCGCGCTGCCGAACCAGCCCTTCTTCGGGATCTCAGCAATCGTCAGGTAGCCGCGCACGGCGAGATCGATGATCGTCGCCGTGACGTCGAGCGTGTCCGCCCGCTCGTCGAGCAGCAGCCCCATTTGTCCGGGCCGGATCTTCTCGGGCGGCTCGAATTCGACCGCGACCGGCTCGGAGGCGAAGAGCGGCACGCGCTCATCGGGATCGTGTGGCGACGAGCGATGGATCGCGACGAACCGGTGGTCGCGGCCCATGCGCCACCACAACATCGCGATGCCGGCGACCATTGCGACGGTCGTCGCGAGCGTCCCGACCCTCAACGCCGGCGATTGATCGAACAGCGGCACACTGCCACTGCGGTGCGGGCTCGCGAGCATCGGCTTCGGCTCCGCGACCACGCCCTTGCGCAGGCTGGTCACGATCGTCAACTGCTCGCCGGGCTCGAGCGGGCGCTTCGCCCGGAACTTCGCTTCACCCGGCGTGAACGTCGCGTCGCACGCCTCGGTCGATCCCTGACGGCCCTCGAAGCACACGACCTGCGTGATGCCGTTCGCCGGCACGTCCACCACCACCGAGGTGGACAGGATGCGCACGGGCCAGTTCTCGCCTGTCACGTTCCAGTAGAGCTCGTCGTGATCGGCAAAGGCGTTCATCGCGCCCGCGACGTTGTAGGCCACGCGGTACGTCGCTTTGCCCGAGATCTTCCGGTCGGGATCGCCGATGCGAAACCGCAGCGTCGATCCGATCATCGTCGTGTCCACGCGATACTTGCTGCCGTCGGCCGCTGTGACGCCGACCAGCGCGATCCCGTAGGACCGCACGCGCGTCCCGTCGTAGTCCATCTGGTAACGAAGCTCGCGGTAGATGCCGTGGTGCGGCTGGCCGCGAAAGTCGACGTCGATCGCTTCGAGCGCCTTGAAGTCGCCGGTCGGCTGCAGGCTGATCCGCGCGTCGAAGCGGTCCAGGACCCAGCCCTCGTCGGCGCCCAGCGGCACCGACAGCGCGGCGACTCCGCACAGGGCGACGAGCGCCGTCCTGTGCAGGACGGTCATCGCGTCACGGCCTCGGCACTCCCCTGGCTCGACAACCGCATCAGCGTCTCGGGCGAGACGTTGCCGCCGCTCAGAATCGCCACCGCGCGGAGCGATCGATCGGCGAGGATCCGCCCGCGGCCGGCGATCACGGCGGCGACCGTCGCCGCGCCGCTCGGCTCGACGACCTGCTTGGCCTCGAAGAACAGCCACAGCGCGGCTTTGGCGATCTCCTCGTCGGTCACCGTCACGACCTCGTCCACGAACTTCCGCACGTGCTCGAATGTGAGATCGCCGGGCCGCACCGGCATGAGCCCGTCGGCGATCGACGACGTCTTGTCGAGCGTGACCGGGTGGCCCGCGGCGAGCGACGCGGTCATCTTCGCGGCGCCGGCCGGCTCGACGCCGACGATCCTGGCCTTCGACCCCGACTGCTTGACCGCGGCCGCCACGCCGGACACGAGCCCGCCGCCGCCCATGGGCACCACGATGACGTCGGCGTCTGCGGCCTGCTCGAGGATCTCGAGCCCGCACGTGCCCTGCCCCTCGATGATCCACTCGTGATCGAACGGCGGCACCATGGTCAACCCGCGCGCGGCCGCTTCCTTCTCGGCGCGCACGCGGCGATCGTTCGACGTCGTGCCCTCGAAGATCGCTTCCCCGCCCCATCGCTTCACGCCCTCGACCTTGATCGCGGGCGTCGTCGTCGGCATGACGATGACCGCAGGCGCGCCGAGCCGTGACCCGGCGAGCGCCACCGCCTGACCGTGGTTGCCCGAGGAGTACGTGACCACGCCGCGCCGGCGCTGGTCGTCCGACAGGCGCATCACCATGTTGGACGCGCCGCGAATCTTGAACGCGCCGCCCGGCTGCTGCGGCTCGCACTTGAGGAACAGCGGCCGGCCGGCCAGGTCCGACACGTCGATCACGGGCGTGCGGCGGGCGATGGACTTGATGCGCTCCGCCGCAGCGCGAATGGCCTCAACGCTTACCAATGGCATGCAGGAATTCTAGTGCAGTGTGGTTCCGGGGTTCCGCCCTTCGGCAGGCTCAGGGCGCCCCGAGCTCGTCGAGGGGCGGGGTTCCGAGGTTCCGGGGTACGCTTAGACTGAATGCGAGTCGTCCTGACCCTCGCCCTCCTCGCGGCAGTCGCTTCCCCCGTTTACGCTCAATCAAAAGACCCGTTGCCGACGTTCGTCGTCGACGTGCGCGGCGCGTTTGCGAAGCTCGGTCAGGACACGACGACCGCGGCTGACGTGGGCGTCGCGGCGCAACAACTGCCGGGGACGGGCATCGGCGGCGCCGTGGGCGCCAACTTCTACTTCCTGAAGCGCAAGAAGATGTCGCTCGGATTCGGCGGCGAGGGCGTCCTGGCTCGCGCGACGTCGTCTGGCGTCAACTCTCAGACCGGCGCCATCGACGGTCCGCGCGTCGAGCGCCGGCTGCAGGGCATCTCGGGCACGTTCTCGCTCAACTTCGGCCACGGGCAGGGCTGGAGCTACGTCAGCGCCGGCCTCGGCCCGATGCGCTTCCAGACGTTCGCGGGCGATCTGCCCTCGACCGCGCCGCCGTTTCAGACGACGCAGAACTTCGGCGTCGGGGCGCGGTGGTTCACCAACAACCACATCGCCTTCTGCTTCGATCTCCGGTGGTACCTCACCAAACCGCTGCAGACGACGGTCGAATACCCGGGCCGGGTCAGGCAGCGGGTGTTGGTGATGTCGGCGGGGATCTCGATTAAGTAGAGCCGAGTTAACTTAGAACTTGGAACTCAAAACTTAGAACTTCAGACAGTCACGCGTGACTCGCGTGATCCTCTGCAGTTCTAAGTTCTAAGTTTCAAGTTCTAAGTTTTAAGTTTCAAGTCCTAAGTTGCGCGCCTCACTTCAAGTGGTCTCTATAAAACTTCAACACCATCGGCCACGATTCCTGCGCGGCCTTGAGGTTGGCGCCGCCGGCGCCGGCCTGCGCGAACATGAAGCCGTGGCCCGCGCCCTCGAAGGTGTGCACCTCATAGCTCTTGCCGAGCTTCTTCATCGCTTCTTGCGTGGGCGGCACGGTGGCGCCGATGCGGGCGTCGTTGCCGGCATACATGCCGAGCACGGGCGCCTTGAGATTGGCGAGCGTCGTGTCCATGGTGTTGTCGCCTGAGCCGGGCGCCGAGCCGTAGAACACGACCGCGGCGTTCAGATTCTGCTGATGCGCGGCGTACGCGAAACTATGCGAGCCGCCCCAGCAGAATCCCACCACGCCGGTCTTGCCGTTGGACGAGGGCAGCTTCTTGCCGTATTCCATCGCCGCGTCGAGCTTCGCATTGACGTCATCATCCGTGAGCTTCTGAATCGCCTGACCGACTCCGCCGCCGAGCGCGGCCGATCCTTCACCGTTCGGCGCCATGCCCCAGAGAAAGTCCGGCACGATCGCGATGAAGCCGTCCTGCGCGAGCTGGTCGCCCATGGCGCGCGCGAGATCGCGCATGCCGTTGATGTCGAAGATCACGAGCACGACGCCGGCCTTGTCCTTGCGCTCGGGGTAGACGACCCACGAGTTCATCGGCTTGCCGTCCTTGAGTTTGATGTCGACCCACTCGCCGTGGCGCGACGATTCCTTCAACGCGCGCGTCGCGTGGTCGGCCGTGCCTGGCGGGATGGCGTCGTTCCACGGCACGTCGATGGGCGGAGTCTGCGTCGCGCCGCCGCCCTGGCGTGCGGTGCTCTGGCCCTGCGCTGGCGGTGGCGTCTGGGCCGAGAGCGGCCACGCGGCGAGCACGAGCGCGCCGACAACGAGAAGTGTTCGCTTCATAGTTCGTTGGTCCTTTCTGGCTACTTGAGATGGTCGGCGAAGAACTTGACGACGAGCGGCCAGGACTCGGTCGTCGCCTTGTAGTTGGCTTCCGTCGTCTGCTGGCGGACGAATCCGTGCGCCGCGCCGTCATACACGTGGAATTCGAACGGCTTGCCGAGTTTTTTCATCTCGTCGGCGATCGGCTGCGCCGTGCTGGTCACGCGGTTGTCGTTGCCGCCGTACAACGCGAGGATGGGCGCCTTGATCGACGGGAGCCCACTCAGATCGGGCGTGGGCGAGCCCTGCTGCGCCGGCGCGGGACCATAGAACATCACCGCGGCGCTCAGCCCGGGCTGCGCGATCGCGTAGAGCAAGCTCGTGCCGCCGCCCCAGCAGAAGCCCACGCTGCCTGTCTTGCCGTTCGACGAGGGAAGCTTCTTGCCGTAGTCCATCACCGCGTTGAGCCGCGCGTTGCGCATGTCCACGGTCAGGGTGCGGATCGTCTGGGTCGATCCCTGCTGCCCCAGCTCGGCGCTGCCTGTCCCGTTCGGACCCATGCCTGACAACAGATCAGGCGCCAGCGCGACGAATCCGTCCTGCGCGACGTGATCCGCCACCGCCCGCACCCAGTCGGTCAGGCCGTAGATCTCGTGAATCACGATCACGACGCCCGCCTTGCCCGAACCCTGAGGCTGCACCATCCAGGTCTTGATCGTGGTGCCGTCGGCCATCTTGACGTCAACCCACTCCGCCTTCCGCGGCGACGCCTTGAGCGCGGCGGCCGGCTGGCTGCCGTCGCCGCTGTCATACATCGGAATCGCGGGGTTGGCCGGGCGGGTGAACGCCGGCATTTGAGCCTGTTGAGCCAGGATCGTCCCGCCCAGGCCAAGCGCCAGGGCCAGGACCATCACGTTCTTCATCGTGTCCTCCAGACGCGTCTGTTTGTATCATTTTTGCCGGATGCCCCGCGACACCCTCCTCGACTTCTTCGAGGACTTCGCTTCGTCGACCGACCTGTTCCTCATCCATGACGACGGATACCGGGTGCGGCAGGCGACGTACGCGGAAGTGGCCGCCGCCGCGCGCGCGTTTGCCGCGCGCCTGGATGCCGCCGGCATCGGCGCAAACGACAAGGTCGCGATCTGGTCGGAGAACCGCATCGAGTGGGTCGTCGCGCTCTGGGGCTGTCTCCTGCGGCGCGTCGTGCTCGTGCCCGTCGACTTCCGCGCGTCAGGCGACCTGCTCGCCCGCATCGCCGCAATCGTCGAAGCGAAAGCGGTGCTCGTCGGCGTGGAAGTTGAAGTGCCGGCCGGACTCAAGGCGCCGGTGTGGAAACTTGCGGAGACGGAGGTCGCGCGACCCTCCGAACCCCCGGGAACCCCAAGGAACCCCAAGGAACCCCAAGGAACCCCCAACGGAGCCACGAGCTCTACTCTCGCGGAGATCATCTTCACGTCAGGCGCCACGTCCGATCCGAAGGGCGTGACGATCACGCACAAGAACCTGCTCGCGAACATCATCCCGATCGAGCGCGAGGTCGCGAAGTACCGCAAGTACGAACGGCCGTTTCACCCGGTCCGGTTTCTGAACCTGCTGCCGCTCAGCCACATGTTCGGCCAGTCGATGGCGACGTTCGTGCCGCCGATGCTCGAGGGCACGGTCGTCTTCTCGCACGGCTACAGCCCCACGGAAATCCTCCACCAGATCAAGTCGCGGCGGATTTCCGTGCTCGTGTGCGTGCCGAAGGTCCTCGACGTCCTGCGCGATCACGTCGAGCGCGTGCTGCCGATTGCGGCGGAGACCGACGTGCTCGCGGGCAAGCACTTCCTGCGGCGCTGGTGGCGCTACCGCGCGGTCCATCGCCTCTTCGGCTGGAAGTTCTGGTGCATCGTGTGCGGCGCGGCGCCGCTCGAGCCCGAGCTCGAAGCGTTCTGGCGCAAGCTCGGCTTCCTCGTCGTGCAGGGCTACGGCCTGACGGAGACGGCGCCGATCGTCACGCTCAATCATCCGTTCAGCGCATCGAAGGGATCGGTGGGCAAGCCGATCGAGGGCGTCGAGGTCCGGATCGCTGAAGACGGCGAGATCCTCGTGCGCGGCGACAACGTCACTTCGGGGTACTTCCAAACCGGGACCAGCGCGCCCGAGGAATCCAGCGCATTCAAAGACGGCTGGTTTCACACCGGCGACATCGGCGAGCTCGACGCGAACGGCCGTCTGGTCATCAAAGGCCGCAAAAAGGAAATGATCGCGACGCCGCAGGGCCTCAAGGTCTTTCCCGAAGACGTCGAGCGCGCCCTCCTCGCGCAGCCGGGCGTCAAGGACGCCGGCATCGTGGGGCGAGTGGTCGGCGGCGAAGAGCGCATTCACGCGGTGCTCGTCGTCGATCCCGGCGCGGAGGTCGAGGCGATCGTCCGCGGCGCCAACGCGACACTCGAAGACCACCAGCGCGTGTGGAGCACGTCCGTGTGGCCCGGCACGGTGCTGCCACGCACCGAAGGCACGCAGAAGCTCAAGCGCAAGGAGCTGCAGCGGTGGGTCGCCGGTGAGATGTCCGGCGCGTCCGCCGCCGTCGGCCGCGGCACGACCGTCGAAGACGTCGTCGCGCGGTTCGTGGCCGGGCGACAGCTCACGCGCGAGACGACGCTCGACGAGCTCGGCTTGAGCTCGCTCGATCGCGTCGAGATGCTGATGGCGCTCGAAGAAGCGTTTCAGGTGACGTTGGATGAATCGTCGCTCAGCGAGGCCAGGACTCTCGCGGATCTTGCGTCGCTGGTTCGTGCCGACGCGACGCCCGCGGGCAGCTCGGGGGATCAACTTAGAACTCAGAACTTAGAACTCAAAACTTCCAACGAGCCGATCGCGTTTCCGTCGTGGAATCGATCGCGCTTCGCGTGGTTCCTGCGGCGCATCAGCCTGCCCACGTGGATCCTGCCGCTTGCGCGGGTGTTCGTGAAGCTCGACGTGCGCGGGCTCGAGCATCTGGCGAACATCACCGGACCGGTGATCTTCGCCTCCAATCACCAGAGCCACATGGACACGCCCGCGATCTTCCTCGCCCTGCCGCCGCGCTGGCGCTACAACGTCGCGCCGGCGATGGCGAAGGAGTTCTTCCGCGCGCACTTCTATCCGAAAGAGTTCTCGCGGATGGCGTGGTTCACCAACAGCCTCAACTACTACCTGTCGTGCATGTTCTTCAACGCGTTTCCGCTGCCGCAGCGCGAAGCCGGCACGCGGCAGACGCTGCGGTACATCGGCGAGATCACGGCGGGCGGCTACTCGATCCTCATCTTCCCCGAGGGCGCGCGGCACCCGACCGGGGCCATGGACCGCTTCCGCCCCGGCGTGGCCATGATTGGCGCCCGGCTCGACGTGCCGGTCGTCCCCGTGCGGCTCGACGACGTGGACCGGATCCTCGATCCGCACTGGAAATGGCCGAAGCGCGGCACCGCGCGCGTGTCCTTCGGCGCCCCGCAACGGCTCACCGGGGACAACTACGAGGCGCTGGCGAAGCAGGTAGAGGACGCGGTCAGGGCGCTCGAACGGGCCGAGGGCCCTGTCTGATATCCTTGTAGTGTTGAAAGGACAGCAAATTTGAGCAAGGACGACCTCATTGATGTGCAGGGCACCGTCGTGGCGGTGCATAGTGGCGGCCTCTATCGCGTGCAGGTGGATTCCGGCCAGGAAGTGTTAGCCCAATTGAGCGGCCGGATGCGGCGCTTTCGCATCAAAGTCGTGCCCGGAGATCGCGTGACCGTCGGCGTCTCGCCGTACGATCCCGTCCGCGGCATCATCACGTTCCGCGCTCGATAGCTTCGAGCTTTCTTGACCACCGAACACAAACCCCATTCCCAGGCGCCGCACCGGCGGCGGCG
>DATEGZ010000110.1:0-21309 GCA_035279905.1 Vicinamibacterales bacterium | reverse complement strand
CGCCCCCGCCGCCACCTGCGCGTCCGCCGCCGCCCGGTCCCGCCGTGAACTCAATCGCCTGGCGGTTGTTGACGAACGTGAACGAGTTGAACGGCAGCGTGATCGCGGAGTACTGCGCGCTCGCGGCCGTCGACAATCCCGCGGCGAGCTTCGCGTGATCGAACGCCGGCGCTTTCGTCTTCGCCGCCGGATCGACGAGCACGAACTCGTTGCCGCCTTTGACGGACTTGCGATACCAGAACTGTGCCGAGCCCTCAATCCACGTCGGCGCGTCGGCGACGTTGAACATGAGGCCTTGAGTGCGCCGGCCGAAGCTCTCCGCGCGGTCGTAGAGCGCGCGCACATCCTGCGACGGCCCCTGGCCTTGCGCCGTGGTGCGGCCGGACAGTTGCAGACCAAGAACGACGATCAAGCCGGCTAATCCGAGAAGCTTGGCTCGCATGCAGGGACTCCTTGGGTGACGTGGCGCCAAGTTTCTCACGTTGAGATCGACTGTGCGATCACAAAACTGGCATTGCCGAAAGCATAAGCGCCGGTAATAGGCCGAAAACCCCCGATCGGCCGGGGCGCTGATCTTGCCTCAGCTCAACCCTTGCCCGGCGCGATCGTGCGCCGGTTGAGGAGAGTCTTATGCCCCGCGGCCTGGCCCGGCGTGTCGCTGTCGGCGTGTTCGTTGCCCTGTCGTTCGTCCCGGCCCCCAACAGCGCGCAGACGCCGACCACCACGACCGCGACATCGTCGCGGTCCTACACCAACACGCGGCTGAGCATGACGGTCGTCGGCGCTGAGATCGACCTGCCGTTCGGTCAGTGGGAAGTAACGTCGATCGCGCCCGCGGGCACGCTCGATCAAGTGTTCGTCGTTGCCAACGCCACTGTGGAAGACAGCCCCGGCCGTCGCGTCCTCATGTCCGAGGTCCGAAACAGCGTTCAAACCGCGCCGTTTCCAATCCAGACGCTCTACCCGGCCATTCAGGTGTACGCGCGCGCGCACGCCGGCGTTGGTCCCGCGACCTTCGCGGACATGGGCCGCGGGCAATTCGGATACGCGATCGACGCGCTCAAGGACTCGCCGTGGCCAGACGACGCCGGCAAGAAGGTGACGGGGCCGTTTTTCTTTCTGATTCCATCGACGCCGATTCCTGCGAGGCCGGTTCCCGGAGCCGTCGGGCCGCGTACGACACCCGCTCGCGTGCCGCTCGTCCTCGAGCTGCGTCCGTATCTCGACGACGGCAAGCATTGGGTGCTCTTCTCCGACGGCTCGATGGAGCGCGTCGCCGTGGATCGCACGCTGCTGGCGAAGTTCAATCTCAGTCTGACGTTCGTCAGAAAGACCGAGCCGCCGCCCGTCACGGCGCCACTCACGAAAGTGCGCCACACGATGGTCGGATTGCTCAAGAGCTCGGCCGCGACCGTCGCCACGCTGACGCTCGCCGACGCGACGACCAGCCGCCGGCTGGATGTCCGATGGACGCTCGCGGGCGGTCAGTCCGATCCGCAGGTCATGAACGAGTGGGCGACGGCGCGCATGGACGAATGGCGCGCGCTGGCCGACCGCGTGGACGCGCCAACCCTCCGGGACTGGATCGTGCGAGCGATGGAGCTCCACAGCGCGAGCGCCGTCAGGGACCCGGACTTCGCGCAGATGCTCGAACAAGATCGGTCCTTCGACGTCTTCAGCATGCTCGGCGGCCGCGCGGCCCTTCGCGAGACGCTGCAGACGCAGCGGCTTCGTCAGCAAACCGCGCCGACACGATTCAACGCGGCGGCCGTGCCGATCTCGACGCTCAAAGGCGTCGACGTCGCCGGCCTGCCGTTCGACCGGCTGCTTGCGGGCAAACCCGGCGTGCGCCTCGCGCTGGCTGATGCAGTGCCGATGGATCGGCTGTTCATCTACTTTGCCAAGCCGTCGGCGCTCTTTCCATTTCTCGACAAGGGCGGCGACTTCCTGGCGCGCGGCGGATCCGTCTTCACGTCGAGCGCGTACGACGACGACCTGAAGGCGCGGTACCTTCGCCGCCTCGGTCTCGCCGAGACCGCCAGCCGTCGGTTCCTCGAATCCGGCGAGGTCACCGAGGTCGGCCTCGTCGCATCCGATCTGTTCTTCATGGACGGCACGAATCTCACGCTCGTCATGCACGTGCGATCCGGCGACGCCGTCGCGCTCGCCCTTCGCACGCTCGGCATCGTGGATCTGAAGGCCGACGGCGTCACCGACAAGACCACCGCGTCCGGGCACACCGCGTCGTGGGCGCGCCAGGGCGATCTCGTGTTCCTCAGCACCAGCCGCAAGGAGCTGGATCGCATGCTGCAGCTCGGCGGACCGGGCGCCGGCGAGAGCCTCGGCCGCAGCGCGGAGTTCCGCTACATGCTGTCGGAGCTGCCGCTCAAGCCCGAAAGCCGCGCGTTCGTCTACTTCTCCGACGGCTTCGTCCGCCGGATGGTCAGCCCGGCGCTCAAGATCGGCCAGCTGCGGCGCATGGTCGCGAGCGCCAACATGTCGACGATCTCGGCCGGCGCGCTGCTCTACAAGCTCGACGGCCACAAGGACAAGCCGACGCTCGCACGACTCGTCGACCTCGGCTACGTTCCGCCGACGATTCCGGTGCAGAACTACAAGCTGAACGACAACCTCTCCGTGACGCACGCGGAGTGGGGCTCGCTCGCCGAGCTCGAGCCGATCGAGACCTCGGCCATCACCACGGCCAACGCGGACGAAGCCGGCGCGTATCAGGCGTACTGCGATCAGTACAAACAGTACTGGCGCCAGTACTTCGATCCGATCGCGATGCGCCTCGACGACGCGCCGGGCGGGGCGCTGGAGTTGTCCACGTTCATCCTGCCGCTGGCCGACAGCCAGATGTACAACGGCCTGCGCGACGTATTGCAGAGCAAGGAAAAAGGCGCGCCGCTCAAAGTGCCCGCCGTGTCGCCGGAGCCGGTGATGCAGCTGTCACTGAACCTCTCGGACGAGTCGTGGGTGGGCCTGTCCGGCACGCTGCATCAGATGTTCTCGGAGTACACCGGCATCAGCCCGGCGATCTTCGACGTCATGGGTCCCGGCTTGCACCTGGCCGTGCAGGATTCCGATCCGATCATCACGCTCGGGACGACCGACCTGCTTGGCGCGTTCGGCACGACGACCCTGGGCCCCGGGACCGGCGCGAACCTCGCGCTGTCGTTTGCGCTCTCCGTGTTCACGCGGCCGTGCAAGATCATGATCGAGCTGCAGGATCCGAAGCGCGCGGTGGAGATTCTTCGACAGGCCACCAAGACCGGCCTCGCGCATCCCCAGCGGCGCATGACCGATGGCGTCATCGAATTCCGGCAGATCGAGGGACGCGACGCCTGGGTCTACATGCTCGGCGTGCCGGGCCTGGCAACGTTCCGCCTCGGCGTCGAAGTGCAGAACGGCTATCTCGTATTCACCAACATTCCGTGGTCGCAGCCGATGACGCTGACGTCGGAAGCGCGGGACCTGAACGGCGCCGCGATTCGTCTCGCACCGGGCGCCGTGAAGCAGGGCCTCGCCGGCTTGTTCGCGACGCAGTCCGAACAGGATCAGAAAGCCGCGCTCGCGAGCATGGCCGCGCTCCTGCCGCTGCTCGAATCCGGAGTGAGCGCGACGCCTGACGAGGCCGTCGCGGCACACGCGGCGATCTTCGGATCGAAGCCGCTGCATCCGAAGAACGGCGCGTGGATGTGGAAGAACGGCGTGCTCGAAAGCAGCGCGTACGGCAGCGCCACGCACTGGAAGGCGCCGATCTACAAACCCGAGATGGGCGACTTCGGCCTGTTCGACGGCGTCTCGCTCGTCAACCTCAACATGCAGTTCGAGCAGGGCGGACTGCGTGCGGTCGTCCGCTGGATCTACAAGGACGGCGCCGCGCGCTGACGCTCATCGCCGGATGCGGGACAACGCCGCACCCTTGGCGAACGCGAATTGAATGTTGTTCGATCCGCACGCGGACGCCGGCCAGCCACCAAGCCAGAAGAACGTCTTGCTCTGGTAGAAGGCGCCGCTCAGCGTGCCCAGGATGTCAGTGCCGGAGATCGTGAGCGTGCCGGATCCGACGATGTTCAGATAACTCCCGTCGTCCAACCCTTCCACGATGTCGGGATACGGGGTGTAGTAGCCGTCGCCCAGGCTGAACGTAATCTGATTCGGTTCGACCCGTCCGGAGAATCCACCACCCAGGCCGTCCTTCACGACGAAGTTCGCGCCGCTGAGATCGACGCGAAAGACCGGACCCGTTTCCGTGATCGTCGCCACGTAGTGCCGCTGCCTCAAATCGTCGCGCAGCGGGACCTCCGGACCGTACACCGAACAGGTGCTGCCCGTCGCGATCGTCAGCGCGTAGGTCCCGGCGAGATTCCGCGCGTTGACCTGTACGACGGGAATGTCCAGGACGCCCATCGCCTCGATGATCGCCGCCTGGACGACAGGCGTGTAGCCGTCTTTCGTGACGGTCACCTCGATTGGGCCCGCGACGCCGTAAATGCGATACGCCCCGTTGAAGTCGGTCACCGCGGAGAGGCCCGCGCCGACGCCCGATGTCACCGCGACAGTGGCTTTCGACACTGGGTATCCCGACTCGGTGACGTTGCCGGTCAGCCGCCAGGTGCCCGCGGGAATCACCATGACGTTGGCGCTTGCCCTCAACGTCGGCAGCACCGCCTGCACCTGCGTCTCGCCGGCGGCTTGTCCCGTGGCCTGCCCGCTGCTCGTGATCGTGACGATGGGGACGCTGTTGCTGCGCCAGGTGACCTTTGCCGTGTAATCCAGCGTCGAGCCGTCGCTCATGCGAGCGGATGCCGTGAACTGCGCCGTGGCACCCGGCGCAATCGTCGCCGGGCCGGTGATGGTGAGCGCGCTCACG
Source organism: Vicinamibacterales bacterium (assembly GCA_035279905.1). GTDB lineage: Bacteria > Acidobacteriota > Vicinamibacteria > Vicinamibacterales > SCN-69-37 > DATEGZ01. The sequence goes on along the minus strand of DATEGZ010000110.1, from coordinate 16,430 downwards.
GTCGGGCCCGTCTGGATGGGCGTCGGACTCGGCGACGGACTGCATCCCACCGCGGCGGCCGCGATTGCGATCACTGCCAGAAAGGACCTCGTGCGCATACGCGCCTCCCTGCCAGAAGTCTGACGAGGAGCGCGGCGGGAATCCTTGAGGGTTTTCTGCGGTTTTGCCGAATCTTCGGCGGGCTACTTCTTGAGGAGCGCCGTCCAGTTGACGACGACACCGATCGGCGAGTCGAGCGTGCGCTCGCCCTGGGGCTGAAGGAAGAGGAACCGCCGGCCGTCGCGGGTGACAGCGTACTGATCGATCGTCAGGTTCGGCGTGGCGATCGGCGACTGGAAGAGCTCGACCGGCGGGGTGAAGACGAGCGCGCCGTTCCTGGCCTCGGACGAGATGGTCACCGACATCATCTTGCCGTCCTGTCTCAGGTAGAAGATCTCCCGACTGTCGCCGCGGAACCACGCTTGCCCGCCGCCGTGCGCGGACACCTGCCGGCGGTGATCGAACGCGGGAAATGACGCGACCCAGACCTCCCAGCTGCCCGTCTCGTTCGACTGATAGACGACCCATTTGCCGTCCGGCGAAAAGTGGGCGCCATCGACCGACCCCGACGACGTCATGAGCTGCACCGGGCGACGATCGCCCTTGAGCGGCACGTAGAACAGCTTCGCGGGCGGCGGTAAATGGAACAGGAGGTAGCTCCCGTCGGGCGACCAATCGTCGAGCCACTTCGGATCGTCCTTCGATTCGAACGCCAGGGTCAGGTCGGCGCTGCCCACGGTGTGGGTATAGAAATCGCGAATACCCTTCGGCCGCGTTTCGAACGCGATCGACTCGCTGGTCGGCGCCCAGACTTGATCGTTCCAGCTCTGGCCGGCGGGTGTCACGCGGCTGGTGATCCGGCTCGACAGATCGAGCACCGACACCATGAACGTCGAGAGTTTCAGGTCGAGGAACGACAAGGCGACACGCGCTTCGTCCGGCGACAGCCGCATCTGGTTGTACGGGCCAGCCTCTCCGACCGAGCCGAGGATCGTGCCCTTGCCGTCGTACCACGTGAGCATCGACATCGGATCGGGCGCCACGCCTGAGCGATACGCGAGCACGCCGCTCTCGGATACGGAAAAGGCTCCACGGCCGGTGTTGCGATTGAACGTGACCTGTTTGAGGTTGATCGGATCGCCAGACACGACCCGGCGAGTCGCGTCGAATGACTGCGCGACGAGCGTACCGTCGCGGTGGTACAGCACATACCCTGGCGACGCGTAAATCCCATTCGACCCGGCCTTGACGACGGTGGTGGCCGCCGCGTCGTCGATCGACCGGACCTGGACGGCCCGCTTGTCCGGGTCCGCATGCCACGCCGTTATCAGGAAGTGCCGGCCATCGGGAAGAAACCACGGCGAGATGTACGTGAAACCTTCGGCGCGCGCTTGCTCGGATCGCGCGAGCTCGACGGGCGTGCCCCCGGAGGCTGGCACGCGGAACAGCCGTCCATCAATCACCGCAAACACGATCTCGTCGTTCCGACTCCACGCACCGCCCATAAAGATGCCCGGCAGCTCGCAGATCGTCTGGACGGGTCCGCCTCCGGCGTCAATGCGGAGCAGCTTGGTACCGATGACGAAACCAATCGAGCGACTGTCCGAGGACCAGAACGCGGTTTGGTTTTGCGGCGCTTCGGTGCCCGTGATGGGACGGGCTTCGATGTCGTTGAGCGGTCGCATCCAAAGAGTCAGCCGGTCGCCTGGCCGGGATCTCCACGCGGGAAAGATCACGGCGGTGCCGTTCGGCGCGACGAGCGGCGCCCACGCGCCCATGTTGGTCACGTCCGCCGGCGTAATGGTGAACTCGACGGGCGTGGCCGGAGCGGGCGGCCGCAGGGCGTTCCACGCCGGCACAAGCGTCGCCAGCCACAAGAGCGTGACGACCGCGAGCGCGATCCACGCGAAGCGCTCGCGATGCTTGCGATGCGCCACGATCGGCGCGGGCACGCCGGCAGCGGATCCGCCTTCGGCGACCCACTGCAGCTGCATCAGCAAGTCGTGCGCGGACTGGAAGCGATCGTCGCGATCTTTCGCGAGACACGTTTTGACGATGCGATCGAGCATCGGCGGCGCGAACGGCTGCACGCTCGACACCAGCGGCGGCTGATCTTTGAGAATCGCGCTGAGGAGGCTCGCCTGGCTCTTCCCGGTGAACGCTTTCTGACCGGTGAGCATCTCGTGCAGCACGGCGCCGAAGGCAAAGACGTCCGAGCGCGCGTCCGCGTCCTCGCCTTCGACCTGCTCGGGCGACATGTACTGAAATGTACCGAGGAGCGTGCCTTGCGCCGTGAGCGGCGCGGTCACCGTCGGCAGCATCGTGGGCTGCACGCCGGAGATGTTGGCGGCTCCGGTCTTCGCGAGGCCGAAGTCGAGCAGCTTGGCGCCCGTCTTCGTCAGCATGACGTTGCCCGGTTTCAGATCGCGATGGACGATGCCCTGCCGGTGGGCCTTGTCGAGCGCGCCGGCGATCTCAGTCGCGGTCTTGAGCGCCTCGGCGAGCGGAAGCGGACCTTTCGCGAGTCGAGACGCGAGCGTCTCGCCCTCGAGGTACTCCATGACGAGGTAGTCGACGCCATCCTGATGACCGATGTCGTGGAGCGTGCAGATGTTCGGGTGATTGAGCGCCGAGATGCTCTTCGCTTCACGCTCGAAGCGCTCGCGGAAATGCGCGTCCAGCTGCAGCGCGTCCGGCAGGACTTTGATCGCGACGATGCGCTCGAGGCGCGTGTCGCGAGCCTTGTAGACCTCACCCATGCCGCCCGCACCAAGTGGGGCGAGGATTTCGTAGGGACCGAGCCGGGCGCCGGCGGGGAGCGGCATGGAGCGCCCGGATTATAGTAGCAACCGTGTCTGGACCGATCGCCGTCGATGATCCCGATCTGCTCGCGTTGATGAAGGCGATCGGTGCCGGCGAGGATCAGACGGTCGCGGCGCTCGTCTCCGCCCGCCGCACGCTCGTGAACGCTCGCAACCGCGAAGGTCAAACGCCGCTGCACGCAGCGGCGGAAAACAACGACCCGAAGCTCGGCGCATACCTCGTGGCTGCCGGCGCGGACCTGGGCGCGTTGATGGGCCAGTCCGGCCACACGCCGCTTTCCTGGGCGGTCACGTGCAACGCCACGGAATTCGCGCGCGCGATGGTCGCGCTCGGCAGTCCACCAGATCTGTTCTGCGCGGCAGGCATGGGCTCGCTCGAGCACGTCGCGTCGTGGTTCGACGCCTCAGGCGCGTTGCGCGAGCACGCCTCGACCACGGGAAGCTCGCGCTACGCGATCGACGGGTCACGTCTACCCTGTCCGCCGGCGACGGCCGTCGAGCAGATTTCAGACGCGCTCTACATCGCGTCTCGAAACGCGCACGTCGACATCGCGCGGTTCCTACTCACCAAACAGCCCGACGTGTCATTCAGGGCCTACCAGGGCGGCACACCGCTTCATTGGGCGTACTTCGGCGGATCGCGCGTGATCGTGGATCTGCTCGAGCAGGCCGGCGCCGACACGACGCTCCGCGACGACATGCTGCACTGCACGCCACGCGCGTTCGGGATCTCGACCGCATCCAATTGGGGATTTGGATTCATGGTGCGCGCGCGACTGCGAGACGATCCGTCGCTCGCGCGCGTCATGGACACGACGGGCCCGCTGCACGAAGCGGCCCGGCAAGGTCATCTGCCGATTGTCGAGATGCTGCTCGACGCCGGCGCGGATCCGCGTCAGCTGGATGCGACTCACTGCACGCCGCTCGACCTCGCCGCGGCCCGAGGGCACACGGCGATTGTCGAGCGGTTGCAGCGTGCGCTCTACTGAGGCCAGGACGTCGTCGCCGCGACGTCAGAACGCGCCTCAGCGCGCGCACGGCCGGCCTCGACGTCCGCGGCGATCATCGGACGCGACACCTGAATCGCCTTCGCCAGCGTCATGTGCTCGTTGAGCACGCGATGCTTGAGCAGGACGAACGGGATGTCGCAGTTGTTCGCCGCGTGCGCCACGGCCGCGAAGTCTTCCGCCTTGTTGAAGCCTGCCACCGCGAGATCCATGTCGGTGCCACGCTTCAGCAACGGCTTCACGCGGTCCTGCAACGCCGGCGTAACTTCCTTGACGCTCGCTGAACGCACCACCGCGATCGGCTCGCTCGGCGTTTTCACGACCGGGCGTGATTCCGCCGCGGGCATCACGGCCGGCGCCGGCGCGATCGTTTCAGCCGGACGCTCATGAATGATGTACGGCCGAGCCGCGACGCCGATGGCGGCTGCGCCGACAAACGCGACGAGCAGCGCGGACGTCTTGAGAACGGTCATCAGTCACCTCCGGCGCTCTGAGTTGCGACGTTCGTGCCAGGTCTTGTCCCGAAGATCAGAGTACTCGCGTGCTCACATTGGGCAACGCATGACCGTACGTCAGCCGCGATCGTTGCGTCGATCGAACGCACCCACGCGCGACCGGGCATCTCTTGCATAGTGCGCGCGCTCACGCACGAGAAGAACACCACTCTGACGTTCGCGATGACTGGCACGTGCTTTGGGTACTACAGGGACTTGGGGCAGGCAGAGCTAAAGGAGTGCGTCATGAAACGTTTTGCGTTCGGTTTGCTCACCAGCCTCGCTGTTGCCACGTCGATGCTCGTCGCTCAGGAGCAGGCCAAGCCCGCTACCGCCGATCCGCAGAAGAACCCACCCGAAGTTTCTGTCACGGGATGTCTCACGCAGGGTTCCGGAGCGACGGTGTTCATTCTGGACAACGCGCGGATGAATCCCCGCGATCAGAATGAAAAGGCGAAGCAGTACCTGCTCGTCGCGGCGACCGAGGATCTCGGCTTCGCGACTCACCTCAATCACCAGGTGAGCGTCACCGGTATCGCGGAAGTCAAGACGCCGCCGATGCCGCCGGCTGGCCAGAAGGTTGCCGAGAAAGATCTGCCGAAGCTGACCGCGAAGGCGCTCACGCAGGTCGCCGATACGTGCACGCCCGCGAGCCGGTAGGCACGCGGTTCAGCGAGGAGTCCTGGGCGTTGCGCTGGTCTGCTGCTGTTCGAGCAGCAGCTGGCGCACGCCCTTCAACAAGTTCTCATCACGCAGATCGACGAAGCGAATCACGCCCTGCGCGTCGATGAGGTACGCCGCCGGCCAGCCGACGACGTTCCAGGACGCGGCGATCGTGCCGTCCGCGCGCGCGTCGCCGTTCCACCACCGCCGGAACTGCAATCCTTGTTCGCTGCTGTTCTTTTTGGCCGCCGCCGGATCGTCGCCGCTCTCGACGCCAACCATCGCGAACGGCCAGGCTTGATAGACATCCTGGAGCAGCCGCTCGTACGGGTACTGGGTCCGGCAGATGCCGCACCACTCACCTGAAAAGACGAGCAGGACGACTCTGCCGCGATAGTCGCTGAGTTTGAACGGCACACCGTCCAGATCGCCGCCCGTGATATCCGGGGCGGTCTTGCCGATCGTCAGCTTCGTCACCATGTAGCGGGCTTTGTCGACGAGGGCCGGGCTTTCGGGATGCGCCGCCGCAACGGCGTCGAGGTGGCGCAGCACGCGCGCCTCCTGGGCGACGGTCAGCCGCGAGCTCTGCAGATGCCGCGCAAAGTCCCACAGCGTGTAGGCGGCGTCGGCCGCCCAGGCCGTCGGCTCCTTCTTCGCCGCCAGCAGCGTGTCGAGGGTGCCCATGAGCCGGGTGACCTCGGCGTCCGCAAACCAGGGCACGACGATGTCGTACTCGGGCCGGGGGCCGAAACCGGGTTGTTGGGCGGAGATCGGCGCGACGGCACAGAGGCCCAGCGCCATGAGGAGCGCAATTACGCGTGGGGAGCGAACGTGCATCGAACTATCCCGCGAAGCGAGCTGCTATCTCTGTTTTCGACGCGAAGGCGGGCGACTTTAGGGCAGACGACAATCGCGAGGACACCGGGAGTCGGATGACGCCTTACCGGCAAACGACTCCCGGCGTCGGTATTCTCCGCGCGCCGTGTGCGATCTCAAGCAGGCTTGCGCGTGCTGAGGTCGACCACTTCCGTCGGGCGGCGCCGCGACGAGGCGGGATCGAACTGAATCGGCGGCTTCGGGGGAGCCGGAGCCGGGACGCGAGTTCGCCGCACCGCGAGGAACCGCCGCTGACGCTCTTCTAGTGCACTGCGCTTGGCGGCGCGAACCGCCTTGCGCTCATCGTATCCGTGGAACTTCTGCACGATCGCAGAAGGCGTCCACGCAGGATCGCGTTGCATGGCGAGCCATGTCTTCCCGCATTCGTAGCAGCAGTAATGCGCCGCTTGCACGACCACGTCTTCGCCGGTCGTCTCGTCGCGACGCGTTTCCTGTTTGACGAAGTGCGGGTTGGGATGGCGACAGCCTTTGAACAGCCAGATCAGCGCGCCGAAACTGGCCACCGCGCCGGTCACCCAGTAGATGCTTCCCAGCAACGTCATACGCACCACTCCACGCTGGGGATCATGAGCCCGTATTTCGCAGGTCTCATGCCAGGAGATTCTCCGCCAGGAAACTAGGTACCGCAAGCACTCCGTTGAAAAAGTCTGCGCGCTGGAAGACTTAGGGGCTTCCGTTGGGGAATAGCTGTCCTTGGGCAGGTATTGCACCTTCGATCACGAGCAGCTGTCTTTTCGTCGCACGTCCGCCGTGGGCCGAGAATCCGCCGGGCTTGCCGGCAGCCGCCAGCACGCGGTGGCACGGCACGACGATCGGAAACGGATTGTCGCCGAGCGCCTGGCCGACGGCGCGCGCCGCGCCCGGATCGCCAAGCGCGGCCGCGATCTCGCCGTACGTACGCGTCTGACCCGGCGCGATCGTTCGCGCGATCTCGTAGACGCGCCGATGGAACGCCGGCACGTCGCCCATGTCCAGCACCACGCCGGTGAGGTCGTTTTGCCGGCCGGCGAGCAGCGCGACGATGCCGGCGATCGCGCCGGCAATCGCCGGCGGCGGCGTGGACTCGCGCGCGTCCGACGATCGCGCGCGAATCCGCGCCCGCGTTCGCTCCTCGGACGCCTCCGGCAGCTGCACGCTCGTCACGCCACGATCGGACCAGGCGAGAGCGCAAATACCAATAGAGGTGGAAAAGAGCGCGTAGGCCATAAGGATTAGCCTGGTGCCTACTTGGCCGGGATCGCCGGCACCTTCAGATCCTCTGCCCCCAGCCCTTTGACCGATCCTGTTTGAAACGCGCGCGGCACCGAGAACAGCAGGCAGAACGACTGGGGCGGCTGGATGATCTTGAGGTTGGCGGCCTTGCCGGGCGTGAATTCGAAGGCGATCGACCCGACCGACCAGGATTCTTCGAGCGGGTTGTCGAGGGCGGCGCCCTTGAGCTGCGCCTTCGCGATCATGGAGAACCGCGTGGCGTCGCCGTCGTGGGTGCCGTCCACGCCGAAGAGCGAAGAGCTCGTCGCGCCGCTCATCACCGACACCTTCGTCAGATCGATCGTCTGCGCCTGCGAGACCGTGGTCTTGATCCACAGAAACGCCTGGCCGGCGGGCGGCACCATCACGCGCTTCTGGCTGTTCGTGATTTCCTGCGCCAGTCCGGCTTCGACGAGCTTGACGGACCTGGCGGCTTGCGCGGCCGGTTTCGCGCCCAGGTGACCTGCGATCAACACGGCTGCGACGACCCCGATCGGAAAAAGGCGCATGGAGAGTCTCCTGGAGAATTGTTCCCGGCGTGATTCTATACTTCGGGGCGAAAGGCAGGGACATCATGCGACTGTTCACGTGCGCGGCCGTTGCCGTTCTCGCAAGCGTGTCGGCGGCCAGCGGCCCCAGCGCGCAAGGCCAAACCCCGGCGGCCACGGCGAAGGCGCCCGTGCACGCCAGGCAGGTCCGCCGGCTCCTCATCCAGCACGCGATGGTCATCGTCGGCAACGGCACGCCCGCGGCGGGGCCGTTCGACATCCTGGCCGAGGACGGCGTCATCTCGCGGATCGGCAACGCCGACGCGGGCTGGGGCGATCCCGACATGGTGATCGACGCCACCGGCAAGTACGTCATGCCGGGGATCGTCAACACCCACATGCACTGGCACGAAGAGCGTGTCGGGCCGATTCCGATTCAGTACGAGCGCGATCTCTATCTGGCGAACGGCGTGACCACCGCGCGCGAAGTCGGCGGCAACTTCGAGAAGACGAAGCAGTGGCGGAGCGAGAGCGCCGCGCACAAGATCATCGCGCCGCGCATCCTGCTCTACCCGATGCTGACCGATCTCGTCGCGGCCGATCAGACGTATCGCAAGACGCCCGACGAGATTCGCAAGCTCGTGACGTCCGCGAAGGAGCGCGGCGCCGACGGGTTGAAGCTGATCGGCCCGCTCGATCGCGACCAGGCCGCCGCGGCGATTTCGCAAGCCAAGGCCGTCGGGTTGCCGACGACAGTGCACATCGCGGTGGCCGAGACCACGGCGCGCGACTACGTCGACCTGGGCGTCAACTGCATCGAGCACTTCTACGGCGTGGGCGACGCGGCGCTCGACGGCATCCAGGACTTCCCGCCCGAGCAGAACATGGCGAACGAGATCATGCGCTTCGGCCGCGCTGGCGAGCTGTACACGCAGGACAACTTCAACCCGCAGAAGTTGTCGAAGCTGCTCGACGACATGGTCGCGAAAGGCGTCGCGTGGAGCCCGACGATGTCGACGTATGAGGCGAATCGCGATCTCATCAAGAATCAGAATCTGCCTTGGTACAAGGACTACCTGCACCCGTCGCTCGAGGACTACTACGCGCCGTCGATGACGCGCCACGGCGCCTACTGGGTGGGCTGGACCAACACGCAGGAAGTGCGCTGGAAGAAGAACTACCAGGTGTGGATGGCGGCCGTGCGCGAGTTCGGTCTCAAGGGCGGGATCATCGGCACGGGCGATGACGCGGGGTATCTGTACGGATCGCTCTACGGCTTCGGGATCACGCGCGAGCTCGAGCTGCACGAAGAGGCGGGGTTCCATCCGCTCGAAGTGATCCGGCACGCGACGAGCGACGGCGCGAAGATCCTCGGGCTCGCCGACAAGCTCGGCCGCATCCGCGAGGGCTTCATCGCGGACCTGCTCGTCGTCAACGGCAATCCGGTCGAGAACCTGCGCGTGCTGAATCCGTACGGCATCGACGTGATGACCTACGACGGCAAGGTCGTGAACAACTACTCGGGCTTCGTGCAGCCGGGCGATCCGCACGTGAAGCTGGCCCACGGCGGCGGCATCGAGTGGACGATCAAGGACGGGATTCCGTACCACGTGCCGACGCTCATGAAGGAAGTGAAAGACATGGTCGCGAAGGCAAGAGCGCAGCGGAAATGAAATGACGCCGGGAGTAGTTTTTACAATTACGTTTTGCGAAAAACTACTCCCGGCGTCCTTTTCAGATCATCACGCCTTCTTCTCGACCGGCGCTCCCCGCCACTTGTTCATCTGGCGGACGACAAGAAAAATCGAAAACGCGACGATGAAGAACTCGACGACGGCGTTGAGGAAGTTGCCGTACGCGAGCACTGGCGCTTTTGCGGCCTTCGCTGCCTCGAGCGTTGGGTAGCTGGTGCTGCCGAGCACGATGAACCGGTTCGCGAAGTCGACGCCGCCGGTCAGCAAGCCGACGAGCGGCATGACCAGATCGTTCACGACCGAGTTGACGATCTTGCCGAACGCCGCGCCGATGATCACGCCCACGGCCAGGTCGAGTGCATTGCCCTGATTGACGAAAGCTTTGAATTCCTTCCACATGGATGGAGTCCTCACTTGTAAGGGATGCGGCCGTCATCCTACCAGCCGGGGACCCGCCGCCCAAGGCGGCGGAATGACATAATGTTGGGGCTTCCCGGGCCCGTTTCCCCTTTTCACACGATGAAGACCTTATTCAAAGTATTGGTGCTCCTGCTGCTCGCGCGTCCGGCGGTCGCGGGCGATTTGCAAGGCAAGATCTCCGACAAAACCGGCGGCGTGCTCAAGACCGCCACCGTGCAGCTCGTCGACGTCACCACCGGCATGGACATCCCGGTGACCGTCGACGCGAACGGCCAGTACCGCGTGCCCGATCTGCGGCCGGGCGTCTACTGGATCGCGGTGACGTGCGCCGGATTTTCCGCCGCGTCGCGCACGATCGTGATCGAAGACCCGAAGGCGACGACGACCGAGGACTTCGTGCTCGAGCTCGGCGGGCTCAAGACGGACGTGAACGTCACGGCCGAGCGCGGCCAGCGCGACGCGGGCGTCCTGCCGATCCGCACGGACACGCTGACGAAAGAGACGATCGAAGCGATGTCGCCGGTGAGTACGGGCGACGCGATGATCGCGGCGCCGGGCGTGACGCCGGTCGGATCCGGGCCGTTCCAGGTGCGGCCGCGGCTGCGCGGGCTCGACTCGACACGCGTGCTCGTGCTCGTCGACGGCGAGCGCCTGAACAACGCGCGCACGGCGACGGATCGCGCGGGCGTCGAGGTCGACCTCGTCGATCTGGATTCGGCCGAGTCGATCGAAGTGCTCGGCGGCGCCGGCTCCGTGCTCTACGGCACCGACGCGCTGTCGGGCACGATCAACATCATCACCAACCAGCCGGTGCTGTCGTCGAAGAAGCAGTTCAGCGCGGGCTTCGACGGTCTCTACAGCTCGAACGAAAACGGCCGCCGCGGCACCGTGCTGTTCGGCTACTCGTCGCCGAAGTTCGCCGTCGGCTTCACCGGCGGCGGGGAGCGGTTCGACGACTACACGGCCGGTAAGCACTACCAGGAGAGCTCGCAGCCGTACTTCACGAACGGCACGATCAAGCAGGCCGACACGATCGACGACAACTTCGGCTTCCACTTCCACGCGTTTCCCGATCCGTTCAACGCGCCGTTCACGCGCACGACGGACGTGATTCCCTCGTCGGGCATGGACGGCTCGTCGCTGAACATCGCGGCCACCGCGCTCGTCGCGCCGCGCCAGCAGCTCTCGGTGAAGTACCAGCGTCGCCGCGCCTCGGACGTCGGCTTTCCGGATTTCGATCAGCCGTACTTCTTCCAGCAGATCACGCTGCCGTGGAGCAACCTCGACAAGTTCTCCGCGAACTACGCGCTGACCAATCCCACGACGTGGCTGTCGAAGCTGAGCGCGACCTGGTACTACCAGCGCCAGGACCGGCTGCTCCGAAACGTCTTCCCCGTGCAGTTTCCGGTGCCGTCGCCGCAGTTCTTCCCGATCAACGTCTACCGGCTCGACATCCAGAGCGACACGCGCCAGCAGGTGTGGACGCCCGGCCTCGACGTGCAGGCCAACTTCCTCACGCGGCCGGACAACGTGCTGACCGCCGGCCTCTCGATGTTTCGCGATCGCAGCGAGGACGCGCGGACGACGATCACGCAGATGAGCCAGATCGGCCAGGTGGCGCTCGGGCAGTTCGGGCCGCAGCCGGTGGTGTTTGGTTCACCGGTCGCGGTCGGGCCGCCGACGACGGCTGAACCGGTGCGCGTGCCGACCGCCAGGTTTCTCGACGTTGGCTTCTTCGCGCACGACGAGTGGGCGGCGACGCCGATCGTCCGGCTGACGGGCGGGCTGCGCGTGGACGTCTATCGCGTCACGACCGACGCGACGCCCGGCTACGACGTCGCCTCGACCGTCGCCGGCGCAGTCCCGCCGATCGATCCCGCCACGCTGCCCGACACGAACGGCGATCGCATCAGCCGCGGCGCCGTCACCGGCGAAGCGGGCGTCGTCGTCTGGTCGGATCGCCGGGCGAGCCTGTTCGGACACTACGTGCACAGCTACCGGCACCCGAATCTCGAGGAGCTGCTCTTCTCCGGACCGGCGACCACGGGCAACATCGCGCCGAACGTCACGGTGCAGCCTGAGACCGGCCAGAACGTCGACGCCGGCGCGCGCTTCCGCACCGGCCGCGTCGCGAGCTCGATCGCGTACTTCAACAACACGTACCACGACTTCATCTCGACCGAGGTCGTCGCCAGCTCGCCCGCGGGCTCGATCTCGCAGGCGATCAACCTCGCGAGCGTGCGGATTCAAGGCGTCGAGGCCGAGGGCAGCGCGCCGTTCGTCCTGCGCCGGTTCGACGTCGCGCCATCTGCGAACATCGCGTGGAACTTCGGCACCGTCCTGTCGGGCACGACGCCGCTCACCGGCGATTCGCTCGCCGGTCAGCCGCAGGACAACATCACGCCGTGGAAGATCGGCCTCAACGTCCGCGTGAGCGATCGTCGACTGAACTGGTGGGCGGCGTACGGGCTGCGCACCGAGACGGACGTCACGCGCGTTTCGCCGCTGCTCGCCGACTCGCCGTTCCTGATCGCGCAGGACCTGCTCGGACTCAACGGTTTCACCGTGCAGCGGCTCGCGTTCGGCTACGACTGGCGGAAGGGCGGCGATCGCATCGGCGTGTCGCTCGCGATCGACAACCTCGCGGACACGTTCTACCGAGAGCAATTCCAGTTCGCGCCCGCGCGCGGGCGGTCCGTGACGTTCGCGCTGCACATCAGGGGAATCCAATAAGATGTCCCCTGCGACTTCATGTCCCCCATCGTCTGGGTGGTCATCGCGGCGCTCATCTGCATTAATGCCTTCTACGTGTCGGCCGAGTTCGGCGCCGTGGGCGTCCGGCGGAGCCGCATCAAGTGGATGGCCGACGGCGGCAACGCGCTGGCGCGGCGTCTGCTGCCGTACATCGAGACGCCCGCCGGCCTGAGCCAGTACGTCGCCGCGTCGCAGATCGGCATCACGGTTTCGAGCCTGATCCTCGGCGCGTACGCGCAAGCCACGCTCGCCGTCGCCGCGGCCGGGATGCTGGCCGCGCGGCTCGGCGTGGATGCCGACCGCGCGCGCGATGCCGCCGAGGTCATCGTACTGCTCTCGCTCGCGGCGTTTCAGGCCGTCGTCGGCGAGCTGATTCCGAAATCCGTCGCGCTGGAATTCCCCACCGAAGTCGCGCTGGCCACGGTGCTGCCGATGCGCTGGTCGCTGCGCGTCTATCGTCCGTTCATCGCCGCGATCAACTGGGCGACGATGCTGATCCTGCGGCTCGTGGGCGCGCGGCTGTCTCCGCAGCGCCACATCCACTCGCCGGACGAGATCGATCTGCTCCTCGCCGAGAGCCGCGACGGTGGCCTGCTCGAGCCCGAAGAACAGCAGCGTCTGCATCGCGCGCTGCGGCTTGGCCGGCGCACCGTGCGCGATCTCATGGTGCCGCTCGAGTCCTTGACGATGGTGCGCGACGACATCGCGTGGAGCGATCTCACCAGCGCCGTCATGTCGAGCCCGTTCAGCCGGCTGCCGGTGTATCGCGGCCGCCGCGATCAGGTGATCGGCGTGCTGCGCGTGAAGGATCTCGTCAATCGATTCGTCCAGCAGGGACCGACGCCGCTCGCGCAATTGATGCGTCCGGTCGAGCGCGTGTCTCAGGACCTGCCCGCCGATCGCATCGCCGCGGCCTTGCGCGAGCGCCGGGCGCACCAGGCGATCGTCGTTGACGCGTCCGGCATCGTCGTCGGCCTCATCACGATCCAGGACGTGCTCGTCGCGCTCGTGGGCGGCGGGCGCCGCAGGGCCTGACGATGCCGCTCACCACGCTGCTCATCGTCATCGCCGCGTTCGTCATCCTGAACGGCCTGTTCGTCGCCGCCGAGTTCGCGCTCGTGGGCGCGCCGCGGCCGACGATCGCGCATCAGGCCTCGAAGGGCGACTCGTTCGCGCGCCGCATCCTCGGGATCCTGCGATCGCCGGCCCGCCAGGATCGCTACATCGCCACGTCGCAAATCGGGATCACGATCGCGAGCGTCGGCCTCGGCATGTACGGCGAGCACGGACTCGCCGTCTGGCTCTCGCCGCACATCGATCTGCCGGGCGTGATGCACACGCTCGTGACGCACGGCCTCGCCGGCGTGCTGTCGGTCACGCTGCTCACGTTCGTGCACATTGTGATCGGCGAGATGGTGCCGAAGAGCCTCGCGCTGCAGCATCCGTCGGGCATCGGCCGCATCGTCTACTGGCCGATGCGCGTGACGTTCACGCTCATGTACCCGCTGATCCTGGTGCTCAACGTCACCGCGCGGACGCTGCTGCTGCTCGTCGGCATCCGGCGGGACACGTCGTCGCACGGGCAGTCCTACACGGCGGAGGAGATCGCGCTCATCGTCGACGAAAGCGCGCGCGGCGGCGCGCTGAGGAAAGAAGCCGGGTCGATGATCAAGGAGCTCTTTGGATTCGGCGAGCTCACGGCCGCGCAGGTGATGGTGCCGCGCGTGCGGGTCGTCGGCATCCCCGCCGGGGCGCCCGTCGACAAGATTCGCCAGCTCATCGGCAAGCATCGTCACACGCGCTATCCGGTGTTCGAGGGTGACCTCGATCACATCGTCGGCATGCTGCACGTCAAAGATCTTCTGCGGCGGCTCACGAACAACGAGCAGGTCGCCTCGGGCGACGTGCGGCCCATCCCCGTCGTGCCGGAAACCAGCTCGCTCGACAACGTGTTGACGACGATGGAGCGCGCGCACGCGCATCTGGCGGTCGTGATCGACGAGCACGGCGGCACCGCGGGCATCGTAAGCATCGAAGACCTGCTCGAGGAAGTCGTCGGCGAGATCGACGAAGGCGTGCCCGAGTCGCCGCCGCTCGCGCCCGCCCCCGACGGATCGGTGAGCGCCGCGGGCACCGTCCGGCTCGACGAGCTGGGGCAGGCGCTCAAGGTCGAGCTCGAGCACGAAGACGTCGACAGCGTCAGCGGCCTCGTCCTTGCGCGACTCGGCCGGCCGCCGGTCGTCGGCGACGTCGTCGACTACGGGCGGATTCGCCTCGAGGTCACGGCGATTTCAGGGCACGGCGTGAAGACGGTTCGCGCGTCCCTGCTTCCGCGGCATCCCGAAGCCTGAGTCAGACCCGATCCCACACCGTCCGCTGCTGGAACTGCCGCAGCTGTGCGTCGTAGCCGAAGTTGGTGGCGGTCATCCATCGGCCGTCCGGTGAGACGACGAACGTGCCGCCGCCCACGACGGAGCCGTCTTCGCGGCGCGCCTCGCTGTGAAGCGTGTTGGCGTCGGGCTGCGTCGTCACCGTTGAGAGTCCGGGAAGATCCGGCAACGGATGCGCCTGGCCGTCGGGGATGAACCGGTTCGGCCGCTCGGTGACGGCCTCGCCCTTGGCGTTGATGCCGCGGGCTGTCATCAGGTACTCACCGTGCTCGCCGATCGAAATCACCATCGTGCCTTCCGACGGCCGGTGATGCTGGTCGAACTCGGAGCGGGCGACGTTCAATTTCCAGGTGCCGAGAAAGTGATCTGTCATGAGGGCAGCGTAGCCGTCGCCTGCGCGCCGAGTCCTGAAGCTTTTGTTAAGATTCGCCTAATCCTTGATGGCGAGCGGAATTAGCTACGCATTTGGCGGCTTCCGCCTCGATGCGGCGGAGCGGCGCTTGATGCGCGGCGGGGCGGCCGTGCACCTCACGCCGAAGGCGCACGACTTGCTCGTGACACTCGTGCGGCACGCGGGGCGGCTCGTCACCAAAGAGGCGCTGCTCGCGGAGGTCTGGCCGGACGCGTTCGTCGAGGAAGGCATTCTCGCCGTGCACATCTCGGCGCTGCGCAAAGCGCTCGGCGACGCGAGCCGGCCGCCGGCGTACATCGAAACGGTGGCGCGGTCCGGCTACCGATTCATCGCGCCGGTGACGACGGCGGCGCAGCGCGGCGAGTTGTCATCTGAGGCGTCGCGTCCGCTCGAAGCGTACGAGCTCGTCGGCAAGGGCCGCGCGCACCTGCTCACCGCGTCGTACTTCGAGCTTCCGAAAGCCGTCGAGTCGTTTCAGGCGGCGATCGATCTCGATCCGTCGTACCCGGCGGCGCACGCCGGACTTGCGCTCGCGCGCTGCGCGCAGGCGCGGCTGCGCGCGGTGCCGCATGAGCAGGCGTACGCGGACGCGAAGGCGTCGGCGCTGCGCGCGCTCGCGCTGGATTCGACATCGGCGGACGCGCAAGTCGCGCTCGGCGCGGTGTTGTTCGTGAGCGAGTGGGATTGGACGGGCGCCGAGCACAGCCTCAGGCGCGCACTGGAAATCAGTCCGCATCACCTCGAGGCGCTGCTGCACTTCGGCAGCCTTATGGAAGCGATCGGCCAGCTCGATCGCGGCCTTCTGTTCAAGCAGCAGGCGCTCGCGACCCACCCGTCGTCGCCGCTCGTGCACGTCCAGCTGGCGACGGCGTACTGGCATCAGCGGCGGTACGACGACGCCGTCGTGTGGGCGCGGCGCGCGCTCGCGCTCGATCCGAAGCACCTCCTCGCGCGCGAGTTCCTGACCGGCGCCTACTGGATGACCGGCGACTTCGACGCGTTCCTCGCGGAAAACATCACTCAGGCCGAGGCCTACGGCGCGCCCGCCGAGACAATCGCGCACGTGCGCTCGATGTGCGAGCAGATGACAGTCGCCCAC
>DATEGZ010000109.1:0-8123 GCA_035279905.1 Vicinamibacterales bacterium | reverse complement strand
CAGCGAGGCGGCGGTCTGGCGGCGACCGACGAAGCGTGGGGCGGCCTCGGCGGCTGGGTGCCGGGCGTCACGCCGCGGTTTTTTCCCGACGGCGTCGCGCAGCCGTTTCCGAAGCACTCGAACCTCGTGATCCAGCTGCATCTGCATCCGTCGGGCAAAGCGCAGGTCGAGGACGGCCGGCTCGCGATTTACTTCGCGAAGAAGGCGCCGGAAAAGACGATCACCGGCATCCAGGTGCCGCCGCTCTTCGGCTACGGGCTTGGCATCGACATCCCCGCCGGCGAGCCGCGATACACGCTGCACGATACGTTCGAGCTGCCGGTGGCGGTCGAAATGTTCGGCGCGCGCGGCCACGCCCACTACTTGTGCCGCGAGATGAAAATGACCGCCGTGCTGCCCGATGGTTCGACGAAGGGGCTGCTCTGGATCAAGGACTGGGACTTCAGCTGGCAGGACTCGTATTTCTACAAGACGCCGCTCCGGCTGCCGAAGGGAACCAGGGTGGACGTCACGCTCGTCTATGACAATTCGGAACACAACCCGCGGAATCCGAAGACGCCGCCGCAGCGCGTGCGGTGGGGCCGCGAGTCCTTCGACGAGATGGGCAGCATGACGTTGCTCGTGGCCGCGCCGACCGGCGCCGATCGCGAGGCGCTGCGCGCGGCGGAAGTGCAGCATTTCCGTCAGCAGATGGTCGGCCGGATGAGACGCGGCGGAGGTCACGATTGATTGCAGCGACGTGGCGTGACGTGCGATACGGCCTGCGGATGCTCGCGCGCCATCCGGGTTTCACGATCATCGCCGTCGTCTCGCTCGCGCTCGGCATCGGCCTCAACACCGCGATCTTCAGCATCGTCAACGCCGTGCTGCTTCGGCCGTTGCCCGTCGATCGGCCGGACGAGCTCGTGGCCGTGTATACATCGGCGGACTCCGGCGACGCGTATTCGTCGTCGTCCTATCCCGACTTCGTGGATCTGGCCGCGAATTCGAGCACGCTCGCGGGGCTGACCGCGCACTCGCTGATGTTCGTCGGGATCGATCGCGGCGACGCGACGAAAACCACCCTCGGCGAGATCGTGAGCCCGAACTACTTCGATCTGCTCGGCGTGCGCCTGGCGGCCGGCCGCGGATTCCAGCCCGGCGACGAACGCGTGAGCGCGCCGCCCACGACGGTGATCAGCTCGCGGATGTGGCAGCGCGACTTCGCGCGCGATCCGAACGTGATCGGCCGCACGGTGCAGATTCGCGGCCGCGCCTACACGATCGTCGGCGTGGCGCCGGACAGCTTCGGCGGGCTCGCGCCGGGCATGTCCGCCGAGCTCTGGCTGCCGGCCGGGTGCGTCGACGACATCGAGCCCGTCGGCATGATCGACGTGACCGCCTCGCCCACCGGCACGAACCGCATCGAGCGCCGCGGGCAGCGCTGGCTGTTTCTCACCGGCCGGCTGAAGCCGGGCGTGACGACGATGCAGGCGCGCGCGAATCTCACGCGGGTGATGGCGGACCTCGAGCAGGCAAATCCGCAGACGAACGCGCACCGCAAGCTCACGCTGGTGCCGGCCTCGAGCGTGCGCATTCATCCCGAGCTCGATGCCTCGCTCACGCCGGGCGCGGCCGCGCTGATGATCGCGGTCGGTCTCGTGCTGCTCGTGGCGTGCGCGAATCTCGCGAGCCTGCTGCTGGCGCGGGCCACGGCGCGATCGCGTGAAATGGCGATTCGCCTCGCGATCGGCGCGAGCCGCGCGCAGCTCGTGCGGCAGCTGACGACGGAGAGCCTCGTGCTCGCGATCGCGGGCGGGCTGGCGGGACTGGCGCTTGCGACGTGGGCGACGCGCGCGCTCGCGGCGATCCAGCCGCCCGTCGAGATCGGCGTCTCCTTCGACTTCGCCCCGGACGGCCGGGTGCTGTTGTTCACGCTCGCGATCGCGACCGTGACTGGCTTGCTGTTCGGCCTCGCGCCCGCGCTGCGCGCGTCGAGGCCCAGCCTCGTGCCGTCGCTCAAGGGCGAGGTCGCGGGCGGCGAGCGCCGCCGCTTCGATCTGCGGCGATGGCTCGTCGCGTCGGAGATCGCGCTGTCGATGGTGCTGCTGGTCGCGGGCGGCCTGCTGCTGCGCAGCACGCTGGCCGCCGCGCGCGCCGATACCGGCGTGGCCGCGGATCGCGTCGTCTACGCGTCGGTCAACGCGCTCAAGACGTATTCCGATCGCAGCCGCGCGTTGCAGTTCTATGAGGAAGGCGCGCGGCGCCTCGCGACGATTCCCGGCGTCACGGCGGTCGCGCGGGCCAGCTGGGTGCCGTTGTCGCTCAACCACAACACGAGCGTCATCGAGATCGACGGCGTGCGCGGCCCCGCGCCGGAGGGCGGCATTGATGTCGACACGACGGACGTCAGCGCCGACTACTTCCGGGCCATCGGCGTGACGATCCTGACGGGCCGGGCGTTCGACAGCCGCGACACGGGCACGAGCGAGCGCGTTGCGATCGTGAGCGCGGCCGCGGCGCGACAGTACTGGCCGGGACAGAATGCGGTCGGACGCCAGTTCCGCAACCGCAACGACGCGACGTATACCGTCGTCGGCGTGTCGGCCGACTACGCGGTGCGCGCGGTCGGCGAGGCGCCCCGGCCGCTCGTGCACTTCGCGATCGATCAGACGCGGCCGAGCTACCAGAGCTTCGCCGTGGCCACGGATCGCCCGGCGCCTCAGCTGGTCGCGCCGGTGCGGCAGGCGATCGTCGCGCTCGAGCCGCGTGCGGCCTTCGTCGAGCTCCAGCCGTTGTCGAGCCTCGTGAACACCGTCCTCTTCCCCGTGCGCGCCAGTGCCGCGCTGCTCGCGGCGCTCAGCACGCTGGCGCTGCTGCTCGCGACGATCGGTCTCTACGGCGTCATCGCGTTCAACGTCTCGCGCCGTACGCGGGAGATCGGCATCCGGATGGCGCTCGGCGCCAGCCAGGGCCTCGTCATCCGGCAGGTCGTCGCCGACGGGCTGATGCTCGTCGCCGCCGGCGGCGCGATCGGCGCGATCGCGGCCGCGCTGGCCGGACGCGTGATCGCCGGAGCGCTCTATGGCGTTGGCGCGTTCGACCCGCTCGCCTGGATCGCGTCGCTCGGATCGCTCGCGATCGCCGCCGTCGCCGCGGCCGTCGTCCCCGCCCGCCGCGCATCGCGCGTGAATCCAATCGCGGCGCTGCGGTCGCTGTAGCTCTTCCGAACCTAACGAACCTAACGAACCCGCCTTCGCCCGTCGGGCTACGGTGGGCAAGCCTAACCGCTCTACGTTGTAGTGCGTCTGACTACAATGTAGTATCTGTCCCATGCCCGCGTACCTTGGCGAATTCGAACAGCTCGTCCTCCTGGCCATCCTGCGCCTGGGCCCGAAGGCCACGGGCACCGCGATTCGCACGGCCGTCGAGGAAGGCGGCCGCCGCACCGTCTGGATTGGCGCCGTCCATACGACGCTCGAACGGCTCGACGCGAAGGGCCTCGTCCGCTCGCGCCTGACGACGCCGGCCGACGGCACGGACCGCCGCCGGAAGGTGTACGCGATCGAGCCCGCCGGCCGGACGGCGATCGCGCAAGCGCACGAAACCTGGGTCCGGATGACGCGCGGGCTCAAACCGAAGCTGGAGTCCCGATGACGACGCCCGCTCCCGCGCCGCCGCGCTGGCTGCGAGGCCTCGCCGAGCGCGTGCTCGACGCTCACGACCGCGAGTTCCTGCTCGCGGATCTCGACGACGAGTTCGCGGCCCGCCGATCGGCCGGCCACGGCGCGACGGCGTGGTACCTCGCGCAAGTCGCACACGCCGCCTGGACGCGGCGCCTCGAGCGGCAGCGGCTTGCCAAGGCCGGCGTCGCGCCACCCTCAGGAGGACAGATGTTCAACGCGCTCTGGAGCGACGTGCGCGCGGGCCTTCGCGGATTTCGCCGAAGCCCTGGAACGATCGCCGTGGTCGTCCTGTCGCTGGGACTCGGCATCGGCGCAGCGACAGCCATGTTCACGGTCGTCCGCGGCGTGCTGCTCGCGCCGCTCCCGTACGACCATCCCGAGAGTCTCGTGATGATCTGGAGCCGCTGGATCCGCTTCGACAAGACCTGGGTGTCCGATCAAGAGGTGCTCGACTATCAGTCGCGCACGCGCACGATGCGCGCCGTCGCGGCGTGGGACGTGACGCGCGTCACGCTCACCGGCACGGGCGACGCCATCCGCGTCGGCGCCGGACTGACGACGGCCAACACGTTCGACGTGCTGGGCGCGCCACCGATCCTCGGGCGCACGTTCACGGAAGACGAAGCGCGCGCGAGCGCGCCGGACCGGCCCGTCCTCGTCCTGCTCGGCTACGGACTCTGGCAGCGCCAGTTCGGCGGCGACACGAACGTCATCGATCGCCACCTCGACATCAACGGCCAGCCGGCGCGAATCGTCGGCGTCATGCCGCGCGGGTTCCAGCTGCCCACCGACTTCGGCGACGACGCCGCGGAGCCGACGGAGCTGTGGATGCCGATGTACATCGATCCCAGGCAGACCGAACGCGGCAGCCACGGGTTCTTCGCCGCGGCCCGACTGAAGCCGGGCGTCACGGCGAGCCAGGCGACGGACGATCTGGCCGGCGTCCTGTCGGCGCTGACGGCGGAGGGCCAGTACTCGCCGCAGGTGCACATGACGGCGTTCGCGGTGCCCGTCGCGGACGACATTCTCGGCGGCGTTCGACGCCCGCTGTACGTGCTGCTCGGCGCCGTCGGCTTCCTGATGCTCATCGCCTGCGCCAACGCGGCGGCGCTGTTGCTCGCCCGCGCCGAATCCCGGCAGCGCGAATTCGCGACGCGCACGGCGCTCGGCGCCGATCGCTGGCGGCTCGTCCGCCAGCAACTGGTCGAGGGCGGACTGCTCGCGCTCGTCGGCGGATCGCTCGGCGTGACGATCGCGCTCGGCGCCAAACGCGTGCTCGACGCCATCGGCCCGACGGCGATTCCGCGCGCCGCCACCGTCGCGGTCGACTGGCGCGTCGCGGTGTTTCTGGTCGCGATCTCCGCGATCGCCGCGCTGCT
This sequence comes from Vicinamibacterales bacterium, assembly GCA_035279905.1. Classification (GTDB taxonomy): domain Bacteria; phylum Acidobacteriota; class Vicinamibacteria; order Vicinamibacterales; family SCN-69-37; genus DATEGZ01. The sequence goes on along the minus strand of DATEGZ010000109.1, from coordinate 3,079 downwards.
GTGCAGCCTCCCGCCGGCCTTCCGCGCGTTCCGCGTCGGACTGGTGTCGAGCCTGAAGGACGGCGGCACGCAAGTCTCCGCGGGCGGCCATCGCCTCCGTCTCCGCAACGCGCTCGTCGTGGTGCAATTCGCGTTTGCGCTGTTGCTGCTGATGGGCACGGGGTTGATGGCGCGCACGCTCTGGTCGCTGCAGAAGATCGACCTCGGCTTCGATCCCGCGCACGTCATGACCGCGCGGATCGCGCTGCCGGATCGGCCGTACGACACGCCGCAACACATCAACGGCTTCTTCGTCACCTTGCTCGATCGCGTTCGCGCGATTCCCGGCGTGACGTCCGCCGGCATCGTGCGCGCGCTGCCGATCGGCACGACGATCGGCGACCGCGGCGTCGCGGTCGACGGGTACACGGCGCCTCCCGGCGAGGGCTCGCAGGCCGACTGGCAGGTGGCGACCGACGGCGCGCTCGAAGCGCTCGGCGAGCGGCTCGTTCGCGGCCGGTTCTTCACGGCCGCCGAGACGCTCGACAGCGAGCCCGTCGCGCTCGTCAACCAGACGATGGCGTCGAAGTTCTGGGCGGGACGCGACGCGATCGGCGGTCGCTTCAAGACCGGCGGGGCGAAAACGCCGTGGATTCGCGTGGTCGGCGTCGTCGGCGACGTGCGCCACAACGGCATCACCGGCACGATCAAGCCGAAGTTCTACCGGCCGTACGCGCAGTGGACGCAGAACGCGAGCAACCCCGTCAACACCGGGACGATCGTCGTGCGCACGACGGGCGATCCGCGCACGATCGCCGCGCCGCTTCGCGCGGCCACCCGCGCGCTCGACGCGTCAATTCCGCTCGCGGCGGTGCGTCCGATGACGGACGTCGTCGACACCGCGCTGACGGCCCCGCGGCTGACGAGCACCGTTTTCGTCGGATTTGCCGGCGTCGCGCTCCTGCTGTCCGCCGTGGGCGTGTACGCGCTGCTCGTGTATCTCGTCAGCCAGCGGTCGCACGAGATCGGCATCCGCGTGGCGATTGGCGCGCAGCGCGGTCAGATCGTGCGCCTCGTGTTCGGCCACGGCCTTCGTCTTGCGACAATCGGGATTGGATCCGGACTCGTGCTGGCGCTGCTCTTCTCGCGCTCGATGACGGGCCTGCTGTACGGCGTGCCGGCGCTCGATCCCGCGACGTTCGCGGTCGTGGCGCTCGTGTTGCTGGCCGTCGCACTCGTTGCGAGTTTGCTGCCAGCGCGGCGTGCAGCAGCCGTCGATCCAATTACCGCGCTGCGCCAGCTCTAGCGCTCAGAACCTGCGGAACCTGTCGAACCCGCCGAACCCGCACGGTCTTAGCCAACGCGAACCGCCATCATCGTCTCGTCGTCGAACGGTTCGGCGGCGCCGCGAAACGCTTTGACCGCCTGCTCGACGCGCAGCAGCACGTCCTCGGGGCTCATCGGCCCGCCGGTCGTGAGCAGCGCCTCGAGCCGTTCCGCGCCGAACATCTCGCCCGCGAGATTCGAGGCTTCGACGCAGCCGTCCGTGTAGAAGAACAGGAGGTCGCCCGCGCTCAACTGCACTTCGCGCGCGGTGTAGCCGCGGCCCGAGAGCAGCCCGACCGGCAATCCCGTCGAGGCCATGCGCTCGAGGCCGGACTTGCAGATCGCGTACTGCGGGTGATGTCCGGCGTTCACGTACTGCAGCCGGCGCGTCGCGGGATCGAGGATCCCGACGAAGAGCGTGGCGTATACCGGGCCCGGTGAGTTCTCGTCGACGTCCCGATCGGTCGCCTCGGCGATCGCCGCCAGCTCCTGGCCGAGCGCGAGCCGCGTGCGCAGCGACGCCTGGATGTTGGCCATCAGGAGCGCCGCGCCGACGCCCTTGCCCGACACGTCGCCGACGAGCAGCGCGATGCGATGGTCGTCGAGCTCGAAGTAGTTGAAGAAGTCGCCGCCGACCTCGAGCGCCGGTACCGACACGCCCTTGATCTCCGTCAGGCCGAGCCGCAGCGGCTCGTGCGGCAGCATCTCGTGCTGGATGCGGCGGCCGAGCTCGAGCTCGCGCTTCACGCGCTCCTGCTCGACGGCCGCGCGTTGATGCTGCTCGACGTCGGTCGCCATCTGGTTGAACGCCGTCGCGAGCCGGCCGATCTCGTCGTTGGTCTTGAGCGGCACGCGCGCGCTGTAGTCGCCGTGCGAGATGCGATCGACGCCTTCGGTGAGCTTCGAGAGGTTGCGCGTCAGCCGGCCGGACAGCGGCACGATCGCGACGAGCGCGAGGCCGATGAAGCCCAGCCCGAGGCTCGCGTTACGCGCGGCGGTCTTGCGCAGCTCGCCGACGAGATCCGCGACGGGCTTCGCGATCCCCAGGCGCAGCCCGGATCCCGACGGATCCGCGGTCTCGACGACGATCCAGTCGCCCTTGGTGAAGGTCGTCGACGTTTGCTTGTCCGGCGGCGTGGGCAGCTTCAGCCCTTCGATCGTCTTTCGATCGTCGTCGGTCGGCGTGTAGATCTTCCCGTCCTTCGCGATCGCGAACGGCACCTCACCGCGATCGCGCCGCGTCGTCGAGAAGACCGTCGCCAGTAGCTGCGGCAGGTTGACCTCCGCGCTGATCTGCTCGACGACCTGACCGTTCTGCTCGACGACGACGCCGATGTGACTGCCGGTCATCTCGGTCTTCTTCTTGATCGGCGCCTGTGTTCCGGCGGGCGCTGGCGTCGCCGTGGGTGTCGGCGCGGGCGCGGTCTTCACCGTCGTCGCCGGCTTGGCGCCGTCGGCGGCTTTCGTGGCTTCGGCCGCCCTGGCTTTCGTCGCGGCGGATTTCGACGCGACATCGGCGGACATCTGCGCGGCTTTGTCACTCGACGTCTGCGCTTCGCGCTCGGCGTCGGCCGCGCGTTTCTGCAGACCCGCGGCGCCGAGCTGCAAGCCCTGCGCGATGCCGAGCATGCGCTGGTTGAGCTCGCGCCCGATCCGCTGTCGCTCTTCGGGCGTCAGGTTTTCGAGATGTCCGTCCGGCACGATCTGCTTGAGGATGTCGCGTCGAATCGGCGCGAGATCGATCATCAAGCGGCTCGTGGCGTCGGCCGCATCC
>DATEGZ010000108.1:0-35256 GCA_035279905.1 Vicinamibacterales bacterium | reverse complement strand
TCCACCATGAAGATACCGTGTTGAGTGTCAAGCGATCGTGGGATCAAAGCGACGTCCCGAGCGGAGGACGCCGTAGATTTGGTGGAGGAGCTTCCTCATGATCGCCGCGACGATGACCATCTTGGGTTTGCCGGCGGCGCGTAAGCGGGCGGCAAACCCGCGGAGCGGCGGATTGTGCTTGCTGGCGGTGATCGCCGGCCAGTACAGCGCTTTGCGGAGCCGCGGGGCGCCGATCTTGGTGAGCGCGCCGCGTCCCCGCACCGAGGTCCCCGACTGCCGGACGTGCGGGACGAGGCCCGCGTAAGCGGCCAACTGCCGCGCGCTCGTGAAGCGCGCGACGTCGAGGATCTCCCCCAGGACGAGCGCGGCGGTTCGCTCGCCGATACCGGGAATCGTCAAGATGAGATCGCGCTGGGCACGGAGCGTGGGGAATTGATCGATGTGCCGGGCGATCTGCCGTTTGATGTCGGCGATCGCGTGCGCCAGGTGGGCGAGGCTCGCGTCAATCGAGGGCCGCACGATCGCGGCCGCCAGCTCCAATCGGTGCGTTTCCTGCGTCTGCATCTCGAGCAACGCATCGAGGCGGCGCACCAGCGCCTGCAGTTGCCGCGTTTCGGGCGGCGCGGGGATCCAGCGCGAGGGCTGCTGCGTGCGGACGAAGTCGGCGATCAACGCGGCGTCCGTGGGATCGGTGTTCGCGCGCCGGAGCTGACTCTGGCCGTAGGCGGCAATCGCGGCCGGATTGATCACGCTGACTTGATGGCCAGCGTCATGCAAAGCGAGCGCGACGGCGTCCTGATACCCGCCGGTCGCTTCGACGCCCACGCGGAGGCCGTCGCCCGCGTGCCGCCGGAGCCACTGCACGAGCTCGGTGTGGCCGGCCGGCGTATTGGGACAGCTCTTGTGTCGGGGCTTGCCCTCGTCGCCGAGCAGCACGACCGCCAACTTCGCTTTTGCGACATCAATGCCGACCACCGCCATGGCGCCCTCCTGGCTGATCGTGGCGACCTGTGGCGGTCATCCTTGCGCATGCAGGCTTGCCCTCTCTCGAGGCGGCCTTCGATACCGTTCGACCGGGCGCCACACGACGAGCGTCGCGCGCTGTTCTTCGTGTCAGGCTCGAGGGCCTCTGCCATGAATCAGCGCCGCGACGCTCCTACTCAAGCGTCCCTGAGTAGACTGCGCAACGGCGACGCCGTCAAGCAGCACGGTCGAACATACAAGCCTTGAAGCTCACGAAGATCGGATGAAGGCCGGAATGTCCACGGCCCGATGAGAATCGCTCCCCTACTCGTACCTGAGCGCCTGCAGCGGATCGAGACGCGCGGCGCGGCGGGCGGGGACGTAGCTCGCGACGATCGCGATGACCGAGAGCAGGAGTGTCACGGCGATGAGCGTCGCCGGATCCACCGGCCGGACGCCCACGAGCAGCGAGCCGAACAGCTGCGCTGCCCCGATCGCCAGGCCCAGGCCGACCGCGAGGCCAATCGCGGTCAGCCGCGCGGCCTGACTGAGGACGAGACGCATGATGTCGCCGCGCGTCGCGCCCATCGCCAGCCGCGCGCCGAGCTCGCGCGTGCGTCTCGACACCGAGTACGCGATCGTCGCGTAGAGGCCGATCGACGCCAAGAGCACCGCCAGCGCGCCGAACGCCGAGAGCAGCGACGCGCCCAGCCGCTGCTGGAACGAGGCGGACTGGATGTGCTCCTCGAGCGTCACGGGGCCGAAGACCGGCAGCTTCGCGTCGGCGCGGTGGATGATCGCGCGCACCGGCTCGGCCAGGAGCTTCGGATCGCCCGTGGTCCTCACGTGAAACACGACGTCCGGGCGGTAGTTCCACGTGGTCGAGAGGTACACGAACGGCGAGGCGGGCTCGCTCAGCCTCCGGTACTTGGAGTCGGCGACGACGCCGGCGACCTCGTACCAGTTCTTGCCGAAGCGAATCCGCTTGCCGATCGGATTCGCGTCCTGCCAGAAGCGTTTGGCGAACGCACGATTGACGACGAACACTTCCTGCTGATCCGGGCGATCGGCGGTCGTGTACTCATGCCCCGCGATCACCTTGATCCCCATCGTCCGGAAATAATCCGGCCCGACCCAGTTGAGGTACGCCCACGCCGGATCGTCCTGCGGCGCCGAGTAGCCCTCGACCTCGAGCGACGTCGAGCTGTTGCCGGTGGAGATGCCGAGCGGGACGCGGCGGGCGATCGTCGCGGATTCGACGCCTGGCAGGGCGCGGATGTCGTCGAGGATCCGGGCGAGCGTCTGAGACCCGCGCGCGCGGTCGTACCCGGCGGCGAAGAGATCCACGGAACGCAGCAGCACGTGATCCGGCTTGAAGCCGGGATCGAACACGCGCGCGTTCTGGAGGCTGCGCCCGAAAAGCCCTGCCGAGACGAGAAGCAGCAGCGAGAACGCGACTTGCGCGACGACCAGCGCGTTGCGGAGGCGGGCGCCGCCGCGGCCGATCTGCCCGCGGTCGCTCTTGAGAAACCCCGCGAGGTCGGTACGGCTCGCCTGCAGCGCGGGGGCAACACCGAACATAAGCGCGCTCACGAACGCGGCCGACGCGGCGAAGAGCGCGACTCGAAGATCCAGCGGCGTTTCGAGCGAAATCGGAAACTCGGTCGACGGCACGAACCACATCAGCAGACCGCTCGTCCATCGCTGCGCGACGATCGCCGCAAGCGCGGCTACCGCGACGAGCAGGAGCGCTTCGGTCAGCAGCTGCCGGACGAGCCGCGCGCGCGGACAGCCGAGCGAGAGCCGCACCGCGAACTCGCGGCGGCGCGCGGACGCCCGCGACAGCAGCAGATTTGCGAGGTTCGCGCACGTGATGAGCAGCACGATCGCGACCATCGCCATCAGCACGAGGAGCACCGGACCGAGCACGGACTGCGCGCCGCGCGTCGATCGCCAGAGCGGCGTGACCGTCATGCGGCCGTCCGGGCTGACGCCCTGCGCCTTGGCGATCTGGTTGGTCCCGCCGGTGAGCTCGGCCGCCGCCTGCGCCGCGGTCGCGCCCGGCTTCAATCGGCCCAGCGAGTCGAGCCAGTGGTTGCCGCGCAGCGACACGCGGTTGTCGCCCGGCATGACCGCGAACGACATCTGGATCGGCAGCCAGACGTCGGCGACGAGGCCGGTGTAGCCGCTCGAGAACGCTTCGGGGATGACGCCGACGATCGTGAACGGCGTGCCGTTGATGTCCACCGCCTTCCCGATCGCCGCCGCCGGATCACCAAACCGCTCGCGCGCGAGCCGCTCCCTGACGGCGGTCACCGGCACGGGCCCGCGGCCTTCTTCGATCGTGAAGCCTCGGCCGGCCACCGGCGTCACACCGAGCACGTCAAAGAAATTGTCGGACACGGTCTCGGTCCAGATCCGCTCGGCGCCCGACGGCCCGGCGAGCGACGCCGGCTGCAAGTTGTGGACGAGGAGCCCCTCGAGCGCGGGCGACGCCGACCGCAGATCGACGAAGTCCGGGTACGACATCGCCGTGTACGCAAACGTCTTCGATTCGAAGCCGACGTCGACGATGCGGCCCGCGTCGACGCCGGGCAGCGGATGCACCAGCACGGCATTGATCCAGCTGAAGATCGTCGTGTTGGCGCCGATGCCGAGCGCGAGCGTGAGCACGGCGACGGCCGTGAACCCGGGCGACTGCCGCGCGAGCCGCGCGGCAAACCGCACGTCGTGCAACACGCCGGCCAGCAACCCCGCGCGCGCGTTGCCCGCGGCCGCGGCGTCCCCCACCCGCAGCTCGAGCCGATCGAGCCGCGTGCCGGCGCGGCGGGCGTCTTCCACCTGCCGGGCCAGCGCCGGCCAATCCGTGATGTGCTTTGCGGCCGCCGCTTCCGCGTCGGCGGGCGAGAGCCCGCGACTCATCGCGTCGCGAAAGGCCTCGTCGAGCTGCGCGGCGAGATCGTCGATGACGTCCTGTTCGTTGGCCGGCCGGACGCCGCTCATCCGCAGCCGCTCGCGCACGTAGGCGGTCCAGTTAGGCATGACGATTCCTCAAGATCTGGTTGACGGCGTCGGAGAACTCCTCCCAGGCGGTGCGCTGGCGCTTGAGCACGGCGCGGCCCTCGGCGGTCAGCCGGTAGAACCGCCGGCGGCGCTCGCCGGCCTTCTCCGACCACCGGCCGGTGATGAGGCCGCGCGCCTCGAGCCGGACCAGGACGGGATAGAGGGATCCGATGCGGAACGTGAGGCGCCCGCCCGATCCGGTCTCAATCAGCTTGCCGATCTCGTAGCCGTGCCGCGGGCGCGACTCGAGGAGGGTGAGGATGAGCAGCTCGGTGCTGCCCTTTTTGAGCTCGTCGTGTGCCATGGGTGACCCGCCGTCATAACGGCGTCACCCAAGTATATTGGATCGAAGTATATGTCGGTCAAGCACGACCCGCCTTCGCTCCGTCGGAGCGATGGCGGGCATGACGGGCTCACTTCTTCTTGCGAAGCACGGCGTAGAGCTCGGCGTCCGCCGGCGTCTTCGGCCGCGTCGGATTGCCCGGCCGGGCAAACGACAGGATCAGCGAGTCGCCGTTGACCTCCACGAGGCCGAGCTGCGTCTGGCCAGCATCGGTGCCCTCGGTGATCACGAAGTCGATCGACGCCGGCTTGGTGGACGGATCGATCTTGACCGTGCCGCGCTCGTCGAGGCTGCCGTTGACCCAGTTCTCGTACTTCTGATCGGTGAACGTCAGCGCCATCTCCAGGCCGCCCGGCATGTCCTGGCCGTTGAGCGACACGGCCAGCCAGCTGCCCTGAAGCTGATCGAACACCTTCTTGGCGGCGTCGGCGGGCGGCGGCGGTGTGGTCTGCGCCGCCTGGAACAGCAGAAGAAGGAGAGAGAACGCGGTTGTGCGGAACATCACTGGCATAGTGCCTCCTTACGACTTCCCTTTCTTCAACGTCACGACCACGGCGCCGTCCGAGAGCGTCTTCGGACGAATCGGATCGCTCGGCGCGGAAAACGTCAGGTTCAGCGTGTCGCCGTTGATCTCGTACACGCCGAGCTGCAGCTTCCCGGCATCCGATCCCTCCGCAATCATCAGATCGATCGACGCCGGTTTGGTCGCGGGATTCAGCTTGAACGACCCGCGCTCGTCGGCGTTCCCGTTCGCCCACTGCTCGTATTTGTCCGCGGTGAACGTCAGGTGCACGTCGACGCCGGCCGGCGCCGTCTCCCCGTTGAAGGTGGCCACCTGCCAGGTCCCCTGGATCTGATCCAGGGCCTTCTTCGCGGCCTCAGCCGACGGTTGGGCGGGTTGTGCGGTTTGGAACAGTACCAACAGAGACAACGCGATGGTACGCAACATAAAGGTCGATCCTCCGGTCAGTTGAGACGGAGAGCGAGGGCCGGAAGTTCTACTTCAGGCGCGCCCACACTCCACGGTGATCCGAGAGCGGCACTTCGTCCACGCTCCAGTCGGCGGCCTGGAGCTGTTTCAGATACAGCCAGTCGAGCCGGATCGGCAGGCCGAAGAACTTGAACGTCGCGGGCCCGCCCATGAACGGCGTGTGAAACGCGCTCGCGGCCAGCCGCGTGCGGACGGCCGCGGCCTGATGCTGAACGTACGGGAACGGCCACATCGTGTGGAACCAGCCGACGTCCATCGTGTTGAAATCGCCGCCGATCACCTGGGGGCCGTCGATCGAGTCGAACGCGTCGATCACGGGCGCGAGCTGCGTCACGCGATCCTGGCTGTTGATTCGCGTGTCGAGGTGCACGTTCGCCACGCGGACCGGCCCTGCCGGCGAGCCGATCGTGGCCGCCATCGCAATTCGGCATCGCGACTTGAAACGCAGGTGATGGTGCTCGAGCGGAATGATCCGGACATCGTCGATCGGTCCGCGGCTCACGATCGCCAGTCCTTGCGTCGCGTCGCCGAAGCGATCGGCGGGCGCGTACGCAGAGTGATAACCGAGGCGTTCAGCCAACGCCGCGACGAACGCGGCGCCGTCCACGCCGTGCCCGCCGACTTCCTGAAGCAGCACGACATCCAGCCCGCGAGTGCGGACCCAGCTCGCTACGGCGTCCAGGATGCGCGGCTGCCCCGCCATGTTCAGGCTGGCAATCGTGAAGCCGGCCGGCGCCGGCGCGCTCAGGCACAGAGCGAGGCAAGCCGCCGCGAGCCTCATGAGTCGATTATCCTTGAGGTGATGAGCGACCCCAACGAGGACTTCGCGGCGCTGTTCGAAGCGTCGCTCAAGCAGAAGCGGATCGAGCGCGGCCAGACGATCGAGGGCGCGATCGTCGCGATCGGCCCGGAGGTGGCGTTCGTCAACGTCGGCGGCAAGGGCGAAGCCATGATCGCGCTCGACGAGCTGAAAGACGCCGACGGCAAGCTCGAGGTCGCCGTCGGCGATCGGATCCAGGCGGTCGTCGTTTCCACGGAGGGCGGACTGACGCTCTCGCGAAAGCTCGCGCGCGCCGCCGCCAGCGATCGGCAGATCGAGGACGCGGTCCGCGCGGGCCTGCCGGTGGAAGGCAAGGTCGAACGGGCGGTGAAGGGCGGCTACGAGATCCGCGTCGGCCGCTCGCGCGGTTTCTGTCCGATCTCGCAGATCGACACGAGACGCGACACGGATCCGGCCACCCACATCGGGCGCGTCTACGCGTTTCGCATCATCGAGTACAAAGAGGGCGGACGAAACCTCGTCGTCTCGCGGCGCGCGTTGCTCGAGGAAGAGCAGCGCGCGGGCGCCGCCGAATTCCGGCGATCGCTCAAGGTGGATGCGGTGGTCACGGGACGCGTGGCGTCGGTGCGCGATTTCGGCGCGTTCGTCGAGCTCGGCTCGGGCGTGGAGGGACTGCTGCCTATCTCGGAGATGAGCTGGTCGCGCGTGCCGAGCGCAGCCTCCGTCGTGGCGTCCGGGGACCAGGTCACCGTCAAGATTCTGCGCCTCGACGATGACGGACAGAAGATCACGCTGGGACTGAAGCAGCTCAGCGACGATCCGTGGTCGAAAGTGCAGGCGGCGTACGCGGTCGGCCAGGTGCACGAGGGCCGCGTCACGCGCCTCGCGGAGTTCGGCGCGTTCGTCGAGCTCGAGCCAGGCGTCGAAGGGCTCGCGCACGTGTCGACGTTTCCGTCCGGCCAATCGGGTGCGTGGCGGCGCCTCGTCCCGGTGGGCACGACCGGTCCGTTCGAGGTCGTGAGCCTCGATCTTGCGGCGAAGCGGATCGGCCTCGCGCTCGTGCACGAAGGCCGGCGCGGCGCCGCGCGCGAAGCGGAGGACGTCCGCGAGTACACCGAGCGTCAGGATTCCGAATCGCCGAAGGCGTTTGGATCGCTCGCCGACAAGCTGCGCGACGCGATCAAACCCCGGCGGTGATCGGACGTCCCGTCATCAGTGCACGAAGTTCAGGTAGATGTAGATCAGCAGCATCGCGCCGATGATGGACATCAGCCATCCGGCCGGATGGAACCGTCCGTCGGGCGTCTTCCAGATCAGCCCGCTGATGAAACCGCCGACGACTGATCCCGCGATCCCGAGACCGGTCGTGAGCCAGAAGCCCATGGCGACCGCGCCGGGGTAGAAGAACCTCGCGAGCAAACCGACGATGAAGCCGACGACGATCGTGCTGAGAATGGCCATCACGCCCATGACGTTGCCTCCTGGAGCGGTTGCTACTTCTCTCGCGTGCCCGGCGGGAGCTCGGGCAGCGATGTCGACGACGCGGGTTGCAACAATCCTGTCTTCGTGTAGATCGCAATCTTCTCACGCGTGTCCGTGATATCCAGATTCCGCATCGTCAATTGCCCGATGCGATCCTGCGGTGTGAACTCGCCCTCCCCTTTCTCCATCGTCAGCCGCTCGGGCTTGTAGGTGAGGTTGGGGCTCGTGGTGTTGACGAGCGAGTAGTCGTTGCCGCGGCGGAGCTCGACCATGACTTCCCCCGTGATCGCGCGCGCGACCCAGCGCTGCGCGGACTCGCGCAGCATCATCGCCTGCGAGTCGAACCAGCGGCCCTGATACAGCAGCCGCCCGAGCTTGCGGCCGTTCTCGCGGTACTGCTCGATCGTGTCCTCGTTGTGGATGCCCGTGACGAGCCGCTCGTACGCGATGAACAACAGCGCCATGCCCGGCGCCTCGTAGATCCCGCGGCTCTTGGCCTCGATGATGCGGTTCTCGATCTGATCGCTCATGCCGAGCCCGTGCCGGCCGCCGATGCGATTCGCCTCGTCGAGGAGCGCGACCGGATCGGTGAACGTCATTCCGTTGATCGCGACCGGCGATCCTTCGTCGAACCGAACCGTCACGATCTCGGGCTTGACGACGACGTCTTCCTTCCAGAAGGCGACGCCCATGATCGGGTGGACGATCTTGATGCCGGTGTTGAGCTGCTCGAGATCTTTCGCCTCGTGGGTCGCGCCCAGCATGTTCGAGTCGGTCGAGTACGCCTTCTCGACGCTCATCTTGTAGTCGAAGCCGTGGCGGATGAGGTACTCCGACATCTCTTTCCGGCCGCCGAGCTCGTTGATGAACTGCTGGTCGAGCCACGGCTTGTAGATCTTGAGGCTCGGGTTGGTGAGCAGTCCGTACCGGTAGAACCGCTCGATGTCGTTGCCCTTGAACGTGCTGCCGTCGCCCCAGATGTTGACGTCGTCCTCTTTCATCGCGGCGACGAGGAGCGTGCCGGTGACGGCGCGGCCGAGCGGCGTCGTGTTGAAGTACGGCACGCCGGCGGTCGAGATGTGGAACGCGCCGCACTGGAGCGCCGCGATCCCCTCGAGCACGAGCGGCCGGCGGCAGTCGACGAGCCGCGCGGCTTCCGCGCCGTAGAGCTTCGCGCGCCGCGGGATGTCGTCGTAGTCCGGCTCGTCCGGCTGGCCGAGATTGGCGGTGTACGCGTACGGAATCGCGCCGCGCTGCCGCATCCAGTGGAGGGCGGCGCTCGTGTCGAGGCCGCCGGAAAACGCGATGCCGACTTTCCGGCCGGCCGGGAGCGATTGGAGGATCGTTGCCACGTCAGCCAGACAGTGTATATGGTCGAGTATGCATTCCAACATCTCGGCGTCCGTGCTGCACGCGATCGGCCGGACGCCCGTGCTCCGCCTCCGCGCCGTCGTGCCGCAGGACGCCGCGGACGTCCTCGTGAAGCTCGAGTTCTACAACCCGACCGGATCGTACAAGGACCGCATGGCGCTCGCGATGATTGAGGGCGCGGAGCGGCGCGGCGCGCTCTCGCCCGGCATGCGCGTCGTCGAGTTCACCGGGGGCAGTACCGGTTCGTCGCTGGCGATGGTGTGCGCCGTGAAAGGCTACAGGCTCGTCCTGTTGTCGTCGGACGCGTTCGCCGAGGAAAAGCTGCGGACAATGCGCGCGCTGGGCGCCGACCTGAGGTTGATCCCGAGCGATGGCGGCAAGGTCACGCCCGCGCTGTTCGAGCGATTCCGCAAGGAGATCGCGGTGCTCGCGGCCGAGCCGAAGACGTTCTGGACCGATCAGTTTCACAACACGGACGCGATCGACGGATACGCGGGCATCGGGACGGAACTGCTCGAGCAGAGCGGCGGATCGGTAGACGTGTTTTGTGGCGGCGTCGGCACCGGCGGGATGCTGAGCGGTGTGGCGCGGGCGTTGCGAGCAGGAGGACGCCACGTCCGGATCGTGGCGCTCGAGCCGTCGAGCTCACCTGCCATGACCGAAGGACGCGGCGGACCACACAGCGTCGAAGGCATTGCCACCGGACACATCCCGGCTCACATGGCCGACAAGCCGTACGACGAAGCGCGCGCGATTCCTGAACACGAAGCGCGCGCGATGGCGCGGCGCCTCGCGCGTGAGGAAGGGCTGCTCGTCGGCACGTCCAGTGGGCTGAACATCGCCGCGGCCGTGGCGCTCGCGCGTGAGCTTGGACCGGGCAAGGTCGTCGCGACCGTGGCGGTAGACACCGGGCTGAAATACCTGGCGGGAAATCTCTTCGCGTAGAAGCCGAGCTTGCGGAAGTCCACGGGAGTATGATCGCCCCGGGGGACTTCATGAAAACACTTCTCGTCGGCCTCATGACGGCGTTGTGTGTCGCGGTCGTCGCACCAGTCACGATTCACGTCGCGGCGGCAGCGACGTCGCGAACGACTCACGGTTCGCTGCCCGACCTCATCGTCCGCAGCGATGTCCTGCGCGATCACTGGCTCGTGCGGGTCGAAGATTTGCCCGCGGGCTTCTGCAGCGTCGAGGAGGGCAACATCACGCCCGGCGTGCACACGCTCCTTCGCTTTACCGTGACGACACCCAACATCGGCAACGCCGATATTTTCGTCGGCGATCCCAATGAGCACGTCGCGGCGGGCGACGGGCTCTTCGAGTTCGCCACGTGCCACAACCACTACCACTTCCGGCACTACGCGTTGTACGAGCTGATCGACCCGGCCACAGGGTTCGTCTGGCGCGCGGCAAAGCGCGGGTTCTGCATGCTGGATACCGATCCGAATCCTCAATGGCTTGGCGGCCCGAACCCGGGACCGCCGGTCTATCTGAGTTGCGGCGCGATCGGCATTCCCGGGTTTCAAGGGATCAGCGCGGGCCGATCGGACACGTACAATCTGCATCTCGGCGGACAGTACTTCGTCCTGGACGGCGGAGATGGACAGCCCGAGATTCCGCCGGGGACGTACGTCCTGCGCATCACGGTCAATCCTCCGTTTACCCCGCAGGCCGGAGAGCCGTGTCCGCATCAGGACCCTGCCGGATTCTGCCACCAGCTCCCGGAATCGGACTTCTTCAACAACATCGGTGAAGTCACGATCGAAATTCCGGATCATCCTGGACGAAGCGGCGTGGGGCCGGAGAAGGGCTCGCCTCACTTGAAAGTCGAGCCCATCGAGGGTTGACGCTCATCGTCCAGCGGCCGCCTTCAGCTCGCGATCGACGAAATCCCGCACGGCCTGGAGCGCCGCGCGGCGTTCGCTCGCTTGCTTCTCGCTGCCGATCAGCCGCTCGCTCTTCAGCAGGCTCGCCAGCGCGACTTCCACGGGCTGGCGCGGCGGCACGATGGTGATCTTTCCGGAATTGGGATCGAGCTCACCACCGCCGCCGTCCTGGATTACGCCGAACAGCACCTGCACGGCTGCGGCATCAGGCGTGCCCTGCCACGCGACGTTGTCGGGCGGAAGCAGCGCGCGAAAGACGGACCGTCCGTACGTCGACAGATAGAGGAACCGCTCGCCGTCGTCCTTGCCGATGCTCAGATGCGAGCCGTGCGGGCGCGTCGGCAAGCCGGTGGACTCGTTCGTCCATGAGAACGACGTCTGAAAGCCCGCGGGCGGTCCGGCCGGCGCGGGATCCTGCACGCCTTGATGGACGGCCGTGTCCGTCACGATGAACAGCGTGCGATAGAACCAGTCCACCGCGAACGCGCGCACGACCTCGGACACGGGCAGCGGGATGATCGTCCACGCCGTCCCGTCGTAGACCAGCAACGTGCCTTTCGTCTTCGTGGTGTACAACGCGAACACAAGCGTCTCCGACACGATTTCGAACTGGACGATCGATCCGCCGGACACGGGAAGGGCGACGGTCGTCACCGTGCCGAGCCCATCGGCCGTCGGGGTCAGCACCGCGAGATCACCCGTCGTTCGCCCGGCGAACACGACGCCTCCAGACAACGAGGCCAGCGCCGTCACCTCCTGTCCGATCCTGCCTATCACCTGCCAGTGAGGGTTGGCGAACCCTTTGTCGGCGAACAAACCCAGCACGACCTCAGCCGGCGGATACGGAGCGATTTGGACCGCCGCGCTCACAGCGTGCATGAGCTGGTTTGAGGCATTGCGGAACGCCGGCGCGATGACACGGCGGCAGAGCCACATCCGAGGCTTGTCGGCGTCGTCGATCGGCACGTCCACCTGAATGACCACGCCCGGCGTGAACGCGTTCGACGCGGCGTCCCACGACGACGCGCGGAACAGATGATTCGTGTTCGATTCGCGGAAGAGGAGCACGCCGTTCGTCAGGAACTCCGTCGTGCATCCGTCGCCGCCGTCCAGGTAGTTCCACGCGGCGTAGCCTCCGGCCGTCGTCTTGAGATATTTGACGCCGATGTCCTGCAGGCCGCCCGACACGAGGCCGTCGACCGATGCCGAGACGTCCGTCGTGCCATAGCCGAAGTGAAACCCATAGTCTCTGAACATCAGCGTCGGAAGAAACGCGTTGAGCTTGTCGTTGAACTGCGGCGACGCACTCTTCGGATGCCCCACTTCGAGCACGCCGCCGTCGCCGGCGACGTACAGCGTGTGCTCGCCTTGTCCGGCCGCGATGAACCGCAGCCCGTGGATGTCGCTGTGTGTGGCCTTGTTCTTGAGCAGCGTCCAGTTCGCGGGCGTGTCCGGCTGGCTCGAGATGAACGTCCCGGTCTGCCACCCGAACGCCACGAGATTCGGGTCGTCCGGCGCCACGGCAATGCAGTTGTTGCCTGTCCCCTGCTTTCCAGGCTGGTTGGTGCCGATGTCGATCTGGCGCCATTCGTTCTGGCCGGCGTGGTACTTCAGCGCGGCACGAAACGGATTTTTGTTGTCTGCGTCGGAGTTCGCGCAGACGGCATACGCGACATCGGGTTGCGACGCGCACGACGCAAGCGAAATGCGCGTGACGTCGCGCGGATGCTCGTCGGGCGTCCACACGATGGTCGATCGCGCGAACACCAGCTCGTTGCTCTGGAACGTGCCCCTGAAGATGCCGTACGCGTCGCTGGCAGGATCGCCCGAGCCAAACATCGCGGCGTGCACGTTGTCACCGGACCTCGTGCAGAGTCCGGCCACGGGCCCTGCCGGTAGCCCTTTCGCCGGATGCCAGGCGTAGCCGCTGACGTGGGGCGGGTGCGGCGGAATCTGCGACCACCACACGCCGGCGCTCGTGGCGACGACGATGCGCCGCTCCGTCTTGTGCACGACGATGCGGTAGACCGTCGGCGCGATGCCGCCGGGGAACGGGATCGCGGCGACAACCGCGGCTTCCGGCCCGTGCATGCCCATCACGAGATCCAGGTAGTAGAGCGTCCGGCTGCAGCCAAGGTAGACCTGCGCCTCGCCGTCAGGACCGTTGGCGAGACACTGCGTGTCCGGGTCCGCCAGGTCGGCGAGCGACGTCGTTTGGTAGCCATCGAGAAATGATGTGTCCTTGTTCACGACCCACACGCCGCCGTGGCCGGTGGCCACGACGACGGCGTTCTTGTAGGTGAGCACGTCCATCGAACGCCCGGAGTAATAGAAGTTGCCGGGCATCCTGACCGCGTACGGAGTGACGAGCGACCACGCCAGAGGATTCACGGGATGAAGCCGATCTGCCGGGTGATCGACCTGGGGGGCGGCGTCTTGCTCGAGCCGGCGCTCTAGGCTACACCCGGGATCGAACTTCGAACTGGCGAACGCGGTCGACACCAGACATCCGAGGACGAGATGGGCAGCGGTGGGCTATGCTGGAAGCGTGAGGTTTTTACGTTGGAACATCGTCATCATCATCAGCCGGGACTTGACCCGGCCCTGGATTTCCTGCGATTGCTGTGGGCCGTCGAGCATGCCCTCGAGACCACGTCGAAACGGATGCAGGCCCGTCTCGGCGTAACAGGCCCCCAACGCCTGGTCCTTCGCATCGTCGAGAGCTCTCCCCGGATCTCCGCGGTCGAAGTTTCGCGAATCACGTGGCTGCACCCCAGCACGGTGACTGGCATCGTCCGGCGACTCGAGCGCAAAGGGTGGCTCGAGCGTACGGCGGACGCGCGCGATCGTCGTCGCGCGCTGCTGCGTGTCACGCCGGCGGGCCGCCGGCTGGCGTCGCTGCCTGGCCCCGTCGAATCGGCGGTGCGAGAGACCCTGCAGGCGCGCCCGCGGCAACACGTCTCGCACACGCGCAGCGTGCTCTGGCTGCTCGCGACGAAACTCGATGAGGCGGTCGCCGAAGAGCGGTTCCTGCCCACGGCGGTCGGCCAGCACCGGCACCGATAGCGCGAAAAAAGAGCTAAAAGTCTGCCGCAGCGAGGTTTTCCAGACCCCAGTTAGTTGCAATTGCAACTATTGGAGCAGCAACTATCTGATCGGCCGGCTGGAACGACGTTTGCGTCGTGATGGCGCACATCCGCTTTTTCAAAGGAGCTGTGTGTCCATGAGGAAGGCCCTCTCGACCGCATTCGCCGTCGTCCTGCTCGTCAGCCTGGGCAGCCGGCCCGCGCACGCCAGTCCAATCGCGCTGGCATTGCTCGACAGCCTCGGACACTCCTCCGGCGTCATCATCGACGGCTCGGCCGGCGACGCGGATCCCGCGGACGGCGTGGTCTCGTTCTCCGGCGTCATCGGCGACTGGACCGTCAACACGACGTCCGGTTCCGGCGGCGTGCCAGGCGTAATGGGTCTGAACTCGCTCAACGCGTCGGCGAGCACGACGAGCTCGTTGTTCGTGCTCTTCACACAGCTCGATGACACGGCCATCGGTTCGTTCAACGGATCGTTCCTCGCGGTGATGCAGAACGGCACGGCCGCGTATGGCGCGTTCGGCGACGCCGGCAACGCGGGATTCGCACAGACATCGCCGATCGGCGCCGCCGGACCGTTCACGGCCGGCAACGCGTTTCAAACGTTCTCCGACACCTTCATCGGGCCGGGACCTGTCTCAGGACCGTATTCGCTGACGCAGCTGTTCGTCATCAGCGGCAACGGCGAGGGCGCAACGATTTTCGGCGGTCAGGCCGAGCTCCATCCGGCGCCTGAACCGGTGTCGCTCATCCTCGTCGGCTCAGGTATGGCAGCGGCCGGGCTCCGGGCCCGTCGCGCCGCGCGCCGACATTCGTAGACAACAGGAGATTTCATCGCGGCCTCGATCGACGGCCGCGCGTGGAACAGCTTCTGAGGGCACTTCCCCATGTCTTCAGTCCAGCGTCTTACTGCCCGCCTGGTCGGTGCGCTGGTGTGCGCGCTTGCGGTCGGCCCCGCGCCGGCCGGCGCGCAGGCGCCGCCGCCGTGGCAGCCGTCGTATCACTTCGCGGTCGGCGACACCGTTGAGTTCAAATTCGTCTACACGCCGGAGCTGAACTTCACCGCGCCCGTGCGTCCTGACGGCGCGATTTCTTTTCCCTATCTCGGCGACGTGAAGCTGCTGGGACTCACCGTGGCGGAGCTGACCGACGCGCTTCGCAAGCAGTACGCCGGGGTGCTTCGGACGCCCGACGTCACCGTGATCGTGCATTCGTTTCAAGCGCTGCGGGTCTTTGTCACCGGCGAGGTGCCGGCGCCGGGACGCCTGGAGTTCCGGCCCGGTATGACGGTCGCCCAGGCCGTGGCCGCGGCCGGCGGATTCCGCGACAGCGCCAATCGCAAACAGGTCGTGCTGCTGCGGCCGCAAACGCCGACAGCGCTCAGCGTCACGCTCGTCAGTGTCGAGAGGCATGGCGCGGCCGCAGGCGACCTGCCGCTCGGGCCCGACGACATCGTGTTCGTGCCGAAGTCAGGCATCGCACGGCTGGGCCAGATCGTCCAGCAATACAGTCGCGACCTGCTGCCCTTCTCGAGCCTCGGCCTGTTCTTCAATCTCGCCGGATCCACGAACGCGGTGCTGACCGTCAACAAGGGCGGCGGCTAGTGGCTGACATCCGCGTCCATGTTGGTGCGCTGAGCGCCCGCGACGTCGTGGCGGTGGCGTTTCGACGTCGCTGGGCGATCGTCGTCTGCTATTCCGTCATCGTTCTCGGCGCGGCGAGCTACGGATTCTTCTGGCCGCCGTCCTACGAGGCCACCGTCCGCTACATGGTGAAGAACGACCACCTGGAGCCGTTGCTGACGGCCGATCAGGAAGGCGTTCGCACGGTCTCGCGCCCGGCGATCACCGAGGCGGATCTGAACTCCGAAGCGGAGATCTTGCGCAGCCAGGCAGTCCTCGAGAAAACGGTGCGCGACCTCAGGCTCGACACCGCGCAGGACCCCTGGCCGGTCCGCCTGCTTCGGTGGCCCGTCGGGCTGGTGCGCGATGTCTACAACGCGTATCACGGCCGGCCCGGAGAGAGTCCCGTCGAACACGCGGTGCGACGTTTGACGGCCGCGCTCGACGTCGAACCCCAGCGTGAGTCTTCGGTCATTCTCGTCCGGCTGCGCTGGGGGCATCCGCGTGCGGCGGAAGAGATCCTGTCCGAGCACTCGAAGATGTATCTCGCGCAGCACCTCGCGGTGCGCCGCGTCGCTGACGCGAAACCATTTTTCACCGCGCAGGTGGAACGCGCGCGAGCGGAGCTCGAGCGCATCGATGGCGAGATCAACGCCATTCGCCCCGGCGCCACCAGCGACGAGCTCGAAGCCGATCGCGCGCTCGCATCGCAACAAGCGGCGCAGCTCGAGGCCGAGTGGCGGAAGGCGCGGGCGGCGCAGGATGAAAACCGCGCACGCGAGATCAGCCTCACGGAACAGCTCCGCCCGCTACCCGACCGCGTCGTCGTCCAGGACCGCACCGTCGTCAGCGCTCAGGTCCTCGAGGCGCTGAAACTTCGCGTGATGGACCTGCGCTTGCAGCACACGGAGCTGCTTCAGAAGTACGACCCGACGAATCAACTCGTCGTCCAGGCCCAGCAGCGGCTGGACGAAGCCGAGCGCATGCTGGCGCAGGAGCAGGCGCGTCCGTACAGCGAAGAGACGACCGGACGGAACCAAACGGCGGACGTTCTCGACCAGGATCTCAAGACCACGCGCGTGCAGGTGCGCGCCCTGGCGGCGCGCGAGCGCGCGACCATCACGCAGCAGCAAGCCGTGCTCGCCAAGGTAGCCGAGCTCGAACAGCAAGCCACGAAGCTGCGCACCCTGGAGCACGAACGGGCGGGGGTCCAGCACTCGGCCGACGAGTACGCGCGGCAGCTCGAGGAAGCCCGGGTCAATGACGCCATGCAGTTCGTCAACGTGGCGGTCATCGAGCCCGTTTCCGCGGGCGCCTCGCCGGTGAGCCCGAAACTCGGCCTGCTCATGGGACTCGCCCTCGGCCTGGGCTTCATCGTGAGCGTCGCCCTGGCCTTCGCTCTCGATCTCGCGGATCACCGCATCAGGACCGAGCGCGACCTCGAGATGGCCACGGGGGTGGCGGTGCTGGCCGTTCTCGATCGATACCCGACGAAGAGCGAGGGTAGCGTCCTTGCCTAGCGCAGGCGATCCGATCCGCGTCTCGTCCGTGCCCGCGACGGCTCCGGGCGGCGCGCTGAAGGGAACGTTTGGATCGGCGCCCGTGGTCCTGCCGTGGATCTGGCGGATCGGCGAGGGACCGCGGGATCAACTTCGATCGTTGGTTCCCGCGATTCTGCGACGCGAGCCGGAAGCTCGCGCCGTGGGCCTCTGCAGCACGCTGGCTGGAGAAGGCACGACGACCATCGCGGCGGGCCTCGCGTGCGCGCTCGCAGAATCGCACGTCAAGGTGGCGATCGTCGATCCGCAGACGCGTCCCGGTCTTCCGTCGATCTTGTGGAGAACCGCTCACGCCGGCGAGCTTCCGGCGTCCGCTCCGTCCGGCGATGCCGGCGTTGGAGAGTCGCTGCTCGGCAGCATCGCGCTCGTCGACGCCGGACCGCTCGATGCGGAGGCCGTCGCCCGGATCCGTCGGCTGGTCGCGGATGTTCGCGCTCGCTTTGGCGTGGTGCTCGTCGATCTTCCACCCGTTCGGGACTCGACGTACACGCTCACGCTGGCGGGCGTCGTCGATGTCGTGTACCTCGTCGTCGAAGCCGGCCGCGAACGTCGCGAGGTCGTGGCGAAGTCGGTCCTGGCATTGCAGCGCGCGGGCTGCCAGGTCGGCGGCGTGGTGCTCAACAAGCGCGTGCGGGCCATTCCCGACCGGCTCTACCGGTGGTTATGAGCTCAGTGGACGCGCTGGCTGCCGCTGCCGGGGTCGATCGCGCCGTCGCGATCGCGGCTGTGCCGCCGCGGAACGCGCCGCCACGCGTGATGATCGTCGGTACGGGCGAGCGCGCCGCGCGGCTGGCGCGTGTGCTGGCGCGATCCGGCAAGACGATTGTCGGCGCCATCGACGACGTGCCACAACCCGCGCTCGCTCGCTGCGTGCCGCCCGTGCCGTGGCTCGGTGGCCTCGATCGCCTCATCCCGGAAGCGATCGACCGCCATGTCGAAGAGCTGTTCATCGCCATTCCTCTTCGCAGCGGCTTCGATGCCTGGGCCCGGGCGGGCGCGGTGGCACGAGAGCTCGGCATCCCCGCCACGTTTGAATTCGATCTGATCGACGGCGGCCGCACGCGACTGGCGCCCGGCCAGCACGACGCGGCAGCCATTCTCTACAACCGGCATCCGTCGCGGGGCGGCGTGGAGCGCGTCGTGAAACGGTTGATTGACGTCGTCGTGTCGTTCACGGCGCTGGTGCTGCTGGCTCCGCTGCTGCTGCTGACCGCGCTCGCGATTGCCGCGACGTCGAGAGGCCCGATCCTCTTTTGTCAACAACGCGTCGGTCTGTCACGACGTCGCTTCCGCATGCTCAAGTTCCGGACGATGCAGCCGGACGCCGTCGAACGGCCGCCTGACCTCCCGACGCTCGATCCACACGGCGTGATGTTCAAGGTGGCGCACGATCCCCGCGTGACGCCGCTCGGCAACTGGCTTCGTCGCTCGAGTCTCGACGAACTGCCGCAACTGTTGAATGTCCTGAAGGGTGAGATGAGCCTGGTCGGCCCGCGGCCGATGCCGCTCTGGGTCTACAGCGCCGCGCGGATGTCCGAATTTCACCGGCGCTCGTCGGTGCTTCCGGGACTGACCGGTCTGTGGCAGGTCAACGGCCGGGCGCAGGATCTCGAGCAGATGACCCGCGACGATCTCGAGTACGTCGATCGCTGGTCCCTGATGCTCGACTTGACGGTCCTCGTCCGGACGCCGTGGGCCGTGTTGAGAGGCACTGGTGCGCGGTGATCGCGGCGCCGCCATTCGCTCGCCGATCGGCGGGTGGCCAGTCATCGAGGTCGCGCTGGCCGCTCTTCTCGGCGGCGTCATTCTGGCGTTGCTGATCGTCGCCGACCGCGGCGACACGAAGGCGCTCGCGGTGATTGGGGCAGGGCTCCTCGGGCTATCGGCGCTCGTGGTGCTCGCCAGGGTCCCCGGCGCCACGGACCGGTTCCTGCTGTTTCTGCTCGTCGCGACGCTCTCGGTGAGCGTCAAGTTCCACCCGATCTTCCGCGCCGATCACCTCGGCGGATCGATTGGCGTCCGCGTTTCGATCACCGACCTCCTCCTGCTGCTGGCCGCCGCGTTCGCGATCGGTCCGGCGCTGCGACGCGGCTGGGTCCTGTTGCGCATCGATCGAGCGATTGCTGTCACCGCGGGCCTTTATCTCCTGTGTGCCGTCACGTCGACGCTCGCGAGCGGCGATCGCCAGCTTGGCGTGTTCCAGGTTCTGGCACTCGGGCAGTCGATGGTCGTGGCCGTGTGGATCGCCAGCCGAGAGTGGGGCGCCGGGGCACGTCGCACGGTCATGGCTGCAATCCTCTGCGGCGTCGTGCTGCAGAGCGGCGTCGCCATCGCGCAGAGCGTGTTCCCCGGCAAGCTGCAGCTGCAATTCCTCGGCGCCGCCGAGTACAGCGAGGGGGCGCCGGGCGGATTGCCGGCCGTCGACGTGGGCGCCACCACGATTGCCGGAGTGAGCGTCTATCGACCGACCGGGCTGCTGATCCATCCGAATCTGCTGGCCGCCTACCTGGTCCTCACGCTGCCCATCGCGGTGGCCGTCGCGCTGTGCGGACGCTCACGAGGAGAGCGGGTACTCGGCCGGGTGGCTGCCGCTGGCGCGACCGGCGCGCTGTATCTGTCGCTCTCTCGCAGCGGATGGATCGGAGCGGCGGCCGCCATGACGATCGCCACGGTGCTGGTCTGGCGCTGGCGCGCGATCGCGCCCAGCCGCGCGCTGCGTGTGTCGATCGCGCTCGCGTGCCTGTGCTGCGTGGCCGGCGTCGCGTGGCAAGCGGACCGCATCTACCGGCGATTCACCGAAACCGCCGACCAGGCGCTCGAATTCCGCGCCGAGTATGCGCAAACGGCGTGGCGCATGGCCGTCGCCCATCCTGCGCTCGGCGTGGGCCTCAACACCTTTACCGATCACGCGCCGCAGTACGACGCGTCGGGAACGAGCCGCATCAAGGCGTTCCCCGTACACAACGTCTATCTGTTGGAGCTGGCGGAAACGGGATTTGCCGGCGGTCTCGCCTTTGCCGCGCTGGTGGCGGCGATCGTCGTGGGCGCGCTGCGCGCCGTGCGTCAATCGTCGCCCGACGCGCGTGTGTTCGTCATCGCGCTGGCGGCCGGCTTGATGGGGTTCTGGGTGACGCAGTTGTCGGACTACTTCTACCGCATTCCGATCATGACGACGCTCGTGTGGGTCCACGTGGGGCTCGTGCTTGGTGTGTCGCGCAGCGGAGGCGTCACCGAGCGATGACCACCGCGCGACGGTCTTTTGCCTGGAACGCGCTGGCGCTGAGCGCCGCCCAACTGGCGTCGCCGGTGCTGAATGCGACGTTCACGATTCTGCTGGCCCGGCGCGCGGGCCCGGAAATCCTCGGCCGCTACTCGCTGCTCATTACCGCGTTTCTCGTCGTGGACCAGCTCCGGCTGTTCGGGCTCCAGCGGCTCGTGACGCGTGAGCTCGCGGCCGAGCGGCCGGGCGCGCTCGAGCTGTACCACGGGTTCCTCAGGATTGCGGACATCGCCGGTGTCGCGGGCGCCGCGATCCTCGCTGCCTACGGATTGAGCGCCGGTATTCCCGCGGCCGCCGTCCTGGCGCTCGCCGCGGGTCTGGCGCCTTCGGCGCGAGTCTGGGCGAACGACGCCGTGTTCCTGTCCACGGGCCGCGCCGACTACACGACGCGCGTCGTCGTCATCGAGGGCAGCGCGAGATCGCTGGCGTCGATCGCGATCCTCTGGTGGCTCGACGCCAATCTCACGGCGTTGAGCGTGGTGTACGCCGGTGGACGACTCCTGGCCGCGGGCGTCGGGGCGCGATATCGCCGGCGGCTCGTCGGGGCCGTCCCTGCCACGAGCAGCGGCCCGGCGAGCCGGCGGTTGCTGCCGTACATGCCTGACTTTTTCGCCGTCACCGCGCTGCCGCTGTTGCTGTTGCGCGCGGACGTGCTGGTCGTCGGTCTCACGGCGGGCGCCCGAGACCTCGGTCTGTACGGCGCCGCGTCCAAGCTCGTCGCGATCATGCTGCTGCTGCCCGACGGAATCATGCTGGCGAATTTCGCGCGGTTGTCGCGCGCGACAGACATCAGCGCGCTTCGCCGCATCGTGACGCACCTGGCCGGTCTCGCGCTCGCCGTGCTCGTGCCGATGGCCCTCGCCGTGTCGTTGCTGGCCGGTCGTCTGACCTCGCTCGTCTACGGCGCGCCGTTCGCCGACAGCGCCCGCTATCTCGGCTGGCTCATCTGGAGCGTGCCGCTGTTCGTGCTTTGCCGCACGTTCGGTGACGCGTTGGTCGCCACGGGACATCAACGGCGGCTGGCACTGGTGATCATCACCACCGGAGCCGCGAGCGTGCCGCTGTACGTCTGGCTCACCGGCGCGCTCGGGCCGCTCGGCGCGGCGATCGCCTACCTCGGCTCGCTGTCGATCCTGCTCGCGGCGTCCGTCTCCGCGATGAAGCCGGTCCGGACGCTGGTCGTGGCGCCCGTCATGCGCCTCGACGGCGTGGTCTCCGATCTTCCGGTGGAGTCGCGGTAATGCTGGTGAGTCTCGTCATCGCGACGTACAACCGGATGGCGCTGCTGCCGCGAACGCTCCCGGCCTTGCTGCGCCAGGATCTCGACCCGGGCCTCACCTACGAGGTCAGGTTCGTGGACGACGGATCGACGGACGAAACACCCCGTCTCATCGCGCGTGCCGCAGCGTCCGCCGACGTCGTCCACTATCGGCGCATCGAGCACACGGGCAGTCCGGCCGCGCCACGCAACGCCGGCCTCGACGACGCGCGCGGCGACGTGATCGTCTTCGTTGACGACGACGTCGTGCCCGATCCGGATTTCGTCCGGCAGCACGCGGCGTTTCATCGGCGCTTCACGGCCGATGAAGATGCCGCGCTCGGACGCTTGTACCTCTCCGACGACGTGCGGCGAGATCCCATGTCGTTGTTTCACAGCTTTCCCTACGACGAGGCCGCACGCGCGCGGGAGTTGTCCTACCTGTTCTTCTGGACGTGCAACGTCTCGCTGAAGGCAGACTTCGCCAGGCGCTTTGGACGCTTCGATGAGGACGCCGAGCTTCATCCGCTCGAGGACATGGAGTGCGGGTACCGGTTGATGAGCGCCGGCATGCGGCTGCGGTTCCTCCCGGAAGCCGCCGGGTGTCACGTGCATCAGATGCTGCCCGATCGCGTGTCCCAGAAGGGCCGGCGGACCGGGCGGGCCCAGTCGGCGCTCATCCGTCGGGTGCCGGATCTCGCCCTGAAGCGACGGTTCGGGATCCTCACCGCGGATCAGCCCGCGCTCGTCCGCGCAGTGCGGGTCGCGCGGCGGACCGCCTTCCGCATTGCGGACAATCCCCTCACGCGCGCGACGCTTCGAACGCTCGGCGCGACCAACGGGGCTCGAAGCGCCGCGAGCGACGCGTACTACTACCTCGCGTTTCGCCGAGCAGTCGTGGCCGGATTCCGCGACGCCGAACAGGAGCGCCGGCCGTGACGATGACGCGGCGCCGCTTCGGCTACCTGCTCGCGAGCGCGGGCGCGAGTCTCGCGGCGCGCGACTGCTTCTCGACCGAGCCCGTTCGGTCGCCGAACGCCGCCACCGGAGAGACGGCGGAACCCGCGCGTCTGACCGTGCGGCCGGGCGATCGATCTGACATCAGCCCGTATCTGTTCGGCTCGTCGATCGAGTGGGTCGACGCCGGCAACGGCATCTGCGATGCGGCGACGGGCGAGCTGCGGGCCGACGTCATCGACGCGCTGCGGCCGCTCCGCTTGCCGGTGATTCGTTTTCCCGGCGGAATCCTCGCGGACTACTACCACTGGCGGGATGGCGTCGGGCCCCGTGACGCTCGGCCGAAGCGGCGGAATCCGATGGACGGGACCGAGCATGCGAACACGTTCGGCACCGACGAGTACATCCGGCTCCTCGAGGCGTTGTCCGCCGAAGGGCTCGTGACGGCCAACGTCGGCACCGGGACCTACGACGAGCTCGAATCGTGGCGTCAGTACTTCGATCAACGGCACGCGCCCGTGCGTTGCTGGGAGCTGGGCAACGAGATCTACCTGGCCGAGCCGCGCGCGCAGGCCTCGATTCCCGGCAACGACGCCAGGATCTTCCAGACGGCCGCGACCTATGCCGCCAAGGCCTCGGACTGGTCGGCGCGACTCCGCACGCGTGACCACCGCGTTCTCGTCGGCGGGATTGCCGGCACCGACAACACCAGCGGCGAGAACCGCGGCTGGCTGCCGACGCTGCTCTCCAAGGCGGCCGGGGATCTGGACTTCATCGCCCTGCACAACGCCTTCGCGCCGCTCGTGACGGGCCCGTACGATTTCGGCGACGCACGCCGCCGCGAAGACGCGTATCGGGCCATGTTCGCGCGGGCGGAAGCGTCAGCCGAGGACTGCACGAGCGTGCGCCAGCAGTGGCGTGCCGCGCGGCCGGCCTCGCCGGCGCGCATCGCCGTGAGCGAGCACTTTCCGTTGTTCGGGCTCGGCGGGGACCAGGCGCGCATTCTGCGCGTGCTGGATCAATCGCGCACGATGGCGTCCGCGCTCTACACGGCGTCGCTGTTTCACGCCTGGATCCGCGCCGGCGTCTGGCTCGCGACCTACAACCTGACGCTCAGCAAATGGTTCGGCGCACTCGTCACCGACACGGACAGCGGTCTCGTGAAGACGCCCACCTATCACGTCTTCGATCTCTATCGAAACACGCTGGGCACGCGGCGAATGGACGTCACGCTGGCCGGCCCGACGTTCTCGACCGTCGGCGTGGGATCGGTCGCCGCTCGCGATCATCTCGGCGCGATTGACGCCATCGCCGCACTCGACGCACAGAATCGCACGACCGTCGCCGTGATCTGCCGGCGCTTCGAGGGATCGATCGCCGCGTCGATCGACGGCCCTCCGCAGGCGCTGGTCGATGTCTGGACGCTCGCGGCCGACTCTCCGGCGGCGATCAATGGACCGAGTCTCACCGAGACGACGCACGCCAACGCCGGAATTCAACCCAGGAGATCCCAATGGACGTTCACCCCGGGCGCTCAGTACACGTTCCCGGCCAACTCGGTCACGATGCTGCGCTGGCCGGCGGCGTGAACGTGGGCCGGTTTCCGGCGGACCTCACGTCGCGGCAGACGCCCGAGCCGACCGGCTTCCGCAAGATCAAGTCGCACCTCGGCGCGGCCGGGTACAACCTCGCGGTTACCGGGCTGCCGTTTCACGCGGTGCGGCAGGCCTTTCTTCGCGCGGCCGGCATGCGCATCGGCAAGAAGGTCGGCATGTTGCGCGGCACCACGATCGTCCGGCCCGACCAGATCGAGATTGGCGACCACTGCATCATCGGGTTTCAGTGCTTTCTCGGCGGCGAGGGCGGGCTCTACATCGGCGACAACGTGAACATCGCCAGCTTCAGCGTCCTGCTCGGCGGCTGGCATGACGTGAACGACCCCAAGTTCCGGGCGGAACTCCATCCGACGGTCATCGAGGACTACGCATGGCTCGCGACCAGGGTGATCGTGATGGCCGGCGTGCGAATCGGGCGCGGCGCGGTCGTGGGAGCCGGCGCGGTCGTCACGAAGGACGTCCAGCCCTACGCGATTGTCGCCGGCGTACCCGCAAAGCAGATTGGCGTCAGAAATCCCGAGGCATGCGCGTATGAGTTCAACTACCAACCCTGGTTCTTCTGATTCGACCGCGCGCCGGCTGACGATCGTCATCGTCACCTGGAACGTGCGCGACTACCTGGGCGACTGCCTGAGATCGCTGCAGATCGCTGGTGTGCCCGGCTGGGCCGAAGTCGTCGTCGTGGACAACGCGTCCACCGACGGCAGCGCAGACATGGTAGCGCGCGAGTTTCCATTCGCCACGCTCGTCCGATCCGAAGTCAACCTCGGGTTCACCCGAGGCAACAACCTCGCAATGCGATCGGCCGCCACGTCTTACGTCCTCTTGCTCAATCCCGACACGCTCGTTCCGCCCGGCGCGCTCGAGGCGCTCGTCAGCGCCATGGACGACGATCCGTCGCTCGGTGTGTCGGGCCCGAGACAGCTCGACAGGGACGGTCGGACACAGCTCGAGGGCGCGGTCGCGCAGCCAACGGTCTGGAACGCCCTCTGCGATCTCGCGCTCCTCTCCCGGTTCTTTCCAACGAGCCGGCTCTTCAGCCGCCGGACGATGGGCTGGTGGGATCACGCCGACGATCGCGATGTGCCGGGCATCGCGGGGTCGGCGATGCTGCTCAGACGCGCGGCCCTCGATCGAGTCGGCCTGCTCGACGAGACGATGTTCTGCGCCGAAGACATGGACTTGTGCCGCCGCATTCGGACGGCCGGCTGGCGCGTGCGCTACTTCGGCAGCGTCGCGATCACGCATTTCGGCGGCGCCAGCATCAAGCGATCCGACGCGGCCCTGCAGCGCCAGATCGCGTATCAGTCCTTCTGGCTCTACCTGCGCAAACACGATGGCCGGGTGACGGCCGGCCTCATGACGGTGGGCGTCGTCACGATCTCGCTCGCGGGCTGGATCGCGACGGGCGTGCTCGGCCTGATTCCCGGATGGCCCGCGGGCGCCGCCGAAACACTGCGGAAGTACCGGCGCCTGGCCGCCGCGCTGATGCAGTGGGGCGTCATGGACAAGCGGCAGTTCCGTCATGCCCTGGCTGCACCGCCGTCGATCCCGGCACCGACCCTGGCCAGCGCGATCGATCCGTCGGGGAGGTCGACGCCATGATGCGAATCGGCATCGACGCACACGGCGTCGGCGGCCACAGCCTCGGGCTGGGCAACGAGAGCTACTTCAAGTACCTGATCAAAGGCCTCCTCGAGATCGACGACACGAACGAGTACCACGTGTTCGTCAATCACCCCGAGGAGATGGCGGCCATCGTCGCCGGCCGTCCAAACGTCCGCCTGGTCTCGCTGTGGCCGCCGACGCAGTGGGCGCAACGGCCGTTCAGTCTGCCGATCTACGCCGCCCGCCACCGGCTGCACGTGGTCCATTGCCCGTTCATCCGTCCGCCCGTGGTGCCGGCCCGCACCGTGGTCACCGTCCATGACGCGTGCTTCGAAGAATTGCCGCAGCACTTCCGTCGGCGCGAAGTGTGGCGCATGAAGCTGCTGGTGCCGCGCAGCTGCAAGCGCAGCGATCTGGTCTTCACGGTGTCGGAGTACGCGCGCGAGCAGTTGCGCCGCCTGTATGACGTGCCGGGCGAGAAGATCGTCGTCACGTACAACGGCGCGGACCATACGGGACCGCGCGAGTACGGACCGTGGCCGGCGCCCCAGGGTCTCGAGCAGACGCCCTACGTCCTGTACGTCGGGCTGCTTCAACCGCGCAAGAACCTCCGCCGGCTGGTCACGGCGTTCGAGCAATTGCGAGATCGGGGGTTGCCGCACCACCTCGTGCTGGCGGGGCGCAGCGGATGGGGGAATGAGGATCTGCTGGCCGCCGTCGCGCGATCGCCCCACCGCGCGGCCATCCATCTTCCCGGCTACGTGCGTCACGATCAGTTTGCGACGCTGATGTCGAACGCGTCGGCGTTCGCGTTCCCATCCGAGTTCGAGAGCTTCGGGATCCCGCCGATGGAGGCGCAGCGCTGGGGCGTGCCCGCGCTGGTCTCCGCCAACACGTGCTTCCCCGAGATCTACGGCGAATCCGTTGCCTACTGCAACCCGCTCGAGGTGCAATCGATCGCCGCGTCGCTGTTCAGGCTGCTCACCGACGACGCGCTGCGAACGCAACTGCGTGCGCGGGGAATCGAACGCAGCGGCCGCTACACGTGGCGTGCGACTGCGGCGATTGCCTTGCAGGCGTATGAACGCCTGTACGCCGCTCATCGTGGCGCGGTGGCCTCGTGAAAGCCGCGCTGTACTACCCGTGGATCTACCTGAAGAGCGGCAGCGAGCGGACGATCGCGGCCATCCTTGCACACAGCCGCCACGACTGGACGATCTACACGAATCGGTACGAACGCGAGGCGACGTTCCCGGAGTTGGCGAGCGCGAACATCGTCGAATTGCCGCGGGTGTCGGTGCGACGCAGCGTGGACCGCGTGGTCAGTGCCGCCTGGCGGATCGGACGCCAGCGGCTGCCGCTCGACGGCGAGCGCGTTCTGCTCGTCGTCTGCGAAGGACTCGGCGATTTCGTCACGTTCAGGAACCGGTCGATCCCCGTGGCGTGCCTGTGCCTGACGCCGCTGCGCGCGGCGTTTGACCCTCACTACCAGGAGGGATACGTCGCGCGACACGGCCGGCGGCGCGGGCGTCGCTGGCTGCTGGCCGGTCTCTCTGCCGCCTATCGCGCGGTCGATCGCGCGGCCTGGCGGCGGTACGCCTGCGCGCTGGCAATCAGCCGCGAGGTCGAGACGCGAATTCGCCGAGGGCGTCTCCGTCCTCGGAGCGGCGCGATTGAAGTCGCCTGCCCCGGCGTGGACACGCGAGCGCTCGTGCCGAGCTGGCGCTACGAGCCGTACTTCCTGCTGCCCGGTCGCATCATGTGGACGAAGAACATCCAGCTCGGCCTCGACGCGTTCGCCCTCCTGCGACGGCGACGCCCCGATCTGTCGCACATGCGCCTGGTGATCGCCGGCTTCGTCGACGAGAAGAGCCAGCCCTATCTCGCGGAGCTGCGCCGGCTCGCTGACTCAATCGGCAACGTCGAGTTTGTCGTGTCGCCGTCGGACGAATGCCTCTTCGCGTTGTATCGGAACGCCTACACCGTGCTCTGCACGCCATTCAACGAAGACTGGGGTCTCGTGCCGCTCGAAGGCATGGCGCTCGGAAAACCAGTCGTCGCGGTCGATCGCGGCGGGCTGCGGGAGACAGTGCGCCACGGCGACATGGGGTTCCTCGTCCCGCCGACGCCCGACTGCTTCGCCGATGCCATGATCGCCCTCGGCGAGTCCGCGGAGTTGACGCGCCGAATGGGCCGCCGCGCGCACGTGCTCGCGCAGGAGTTCGACACGCGCCGCTTCGTACGCCAGGTGGACGATCGCATTGAGCAGCTGGCGGAGGTCGCGGGATGACCGCGCCGTTCTATCGACCGGACTCGCCCCAGCAGCTGGACTACGCGGTCGACCTGGGAGACCCGGGGGAATTCCCCTATACCCGCGGAATTCACCCGAGCGGCTACAGGACGCGCGTGTGGACGATGCGCCAGGTCGCGGGCTTCAAGACCGCCGAGGAGAGCAACGGTTGGTTCAAGGAACTGCTTCGGCGCGGCGCGACCGGGCTGAGTGTCGCGTTTGACCTGCCGACGCTCATGGGATGCGATCCCGACTCGTCGGCCGCCGCAGGCGAGGTGGGAAAATGCGGTGTGAGCGTGGCGGTCGCCGGCGACATGGAGCGGTTGTTCGAGGGCATCCCGCTCGACCAGGTGTCGACGTCTCTCATCATCAACGGTCCTGCGGCGGCGGTGCTGGCCATGTATCTGGTCGCGGCGGAGCGACAGGGCGTCTGCTGGACTGCGCTGACGGGCACGCTGCAGAACGACATCCTGAAGGAGTACATCGCGCAGAACGAGTACTTGTACCCGCCGGCGCCGTCGATGCGCCTCGTCACGGATGTGATCGCGTTCTGCGCGCGCGAAGTGCCGCGGTTCAACTCCATTTCGGTCAGCGGGTACCACATCCGCGAGGCCGGGGCGACCGCGGCGCAGGAGCTCGCGTTCACGCTGCGCAGCGGCCTGGAGTACGTGCAACACGCCGTGGATGCGGGCCTGCCCGTCGACGCGTTTGCCCCACGGGTCTCCTTCTTCTTCAACGCTCAGGGCGGGTTCTTCGACGAGGTTGCGAAATTCCGCGCCGCTCGGAAGCTCTGGGCCTCCGAGTTGCGCGAGCGGTTTCAGGCCGCCGATCCTCGGTCGCTGAAACTACGTTTCCACACCCAGACGTCCGGGGTCTCGCTGACGGCACGCCAGCCGCACAACAACCTGGTGCGCACCGCGATTCAGGCGATGGCCGCGGTGCTCGGCGGCACCCAGTCCCTGCACACCAACTCGCTCGATGAGGCTCTGGGCCTGCCGACGCCCGAGGCCGCCACACTCGCGCTCCGGACGCAACAGATCCTGGCCGACGAGACCGGCGTGACCGCGGTCGTCGATCCTCTGGGCGGTTCGTACTACCTCGAGACGCTGACGAGGGAAATGGAAACGGAAGTCCGGGAATGTTTCGCGCGCATCGATGCGATCGGCGGGATGGTCCGAGCGGTTGAAGCGGGCCTGCCCCAGCGCGAGATCGCCGAGTCTGCCTTCATCCAGCAAGTCGCGATCGACGCGGGCGAGCGACGCGTGGTCGGGCTCAACGTGTTCTGTGAGGACGACGCGGGGACGCCCATCCCGGTGTTCCAGGCCGGCGAGGGCGCGGGGACGACCCAGGCCGAGCGCCTCGCTTGCCTTCGGCGGCGGCGGGATCCCGGACAAGTATCAGCAGCCCTCGATCGAGTTCGCGCGGCCGCCCGGACGTCCGACGTGAACCTCATGCCGCCGATCATCGACGCCGTGCGTGTCGACGCGACGCTCGGCGAGGTGTCTGCGGCACTCGCGGACGTCTGGGGTACGTTTACGCCAGACGCCGTCCTCTGACACCTCGCGCCCGGCGGGCGCCGAAACGATCGCCGACCTGACTAGTAAGTGGACCGGTCGTGATGATCGCCGCCATTCACGCGTTGCACAATCTGCAATGCAGCCATCGGCGCGACATTGCAGATCCTGCCTCTTGCGCGGCGCGCGACGACGATGCCATCGTCGTCGTCGAGGTCAGAGGGAGCGTGTCAATGATCGACGGACTGAAATTGACGATGACGGGTGAGCAGCTTCGGAAGCTGCTGCGAGAGCGAGCGGAAGCCCATCGGGCGAGCGCGGCCCAGTGGGACCATGAAGCTAAGCGAACGCCAGAGGAGCAGACGGAGGAAGAACCGTTGCTGCCGGAGCACATGTGCGAGAACGAGGCGGAGCGGCATGAATGGCGCGCGGAAGTCCTCGAGTTCATCCGCGAGCATCTCGAGCCGCTCGAGATCTACCGGTTGGGTGAATCGGACCTCGAGTTTGGAGAGCTCCTGCCACCGACGCCTGACTCGGTCGAGCAATCGGAATACGAAGAGCGAACGCGTTAGCCTCGGCCAGCACATCCGTTCGCGGTCGCGTTCAAGGTCGTCGATCTCTTGGCGGGCCCGCGGTCCACGCGCAGATCGTCTGGACGTCGCCCGGGCTCAACCGTGTCTCGGGATGCAGCGGCGTGTAGTACCAGAGCGGCATCTCGCCGTCACGAACCTGCTTGCAGATCTCGTCGAAGGGCGAACCCTCGTGACGGTGTCGCTGCTCCCAGTCGGACAAGTTCATGTGGCGGCGTCCTTCGTTCACGTCGTTCACGACGAGCCACGACGCTGGAGCGACGTTGCTGTACCACGGCCACCGGGTACGGTTCGTGTGGCAGTCGGCGCATGAGCGCGTGAGGATGGCCTCGACCTCCGGCGGCACCTCGACGTGCGCCTCGAGGGTCCTGGCCGGATCGACCGGCGGATTGGTGCGGGCAGGACGGATCATCTGGATCGCGAGGAAGAGCGCAAACAGCCAGACGATCGCCTTTGTGACGCGGCGGAACATCATTTCCATTTTGGCGCATCAGAGGGCGCCGGTTCCACGCGGCAAGCAGCGTCGCCTGCGCCGTGACGCGGCCTCAGGGCGCCGGGCGCCCACCAGACTGCGTGTACACTCGTCCTCCGAATGGCTCTCCCCAGCGGCACGCGACTCGGCCCATACGCAATTCTCTCGTTCATCGGCGCCGGAGGAATGGGCGTCGTGTACCGGGCGCGCGACACGCGACTCGGGCGCGATGTCGCCATCAAAGTGCTGCCGCCGGCGTTCGCTCGCGATGCCGATCGACTCGAGCGATTCGAGCGTGAAGCCCGCGCCGTCGCGGCGATCAACCATCCGAATATCGTCTCCGTCCATGACATCGGAAGCGCCGACGTCGTCGATCCGGAGCAAGGTCCGGTACGCGCCGCCTATCTGATTACTGAACTGCTCGACGGTGAGACGCTTCGTGACCGATTGCGGCAAGGACCGCTGACGGCCCGCAAGAGCGCCGATGTCGCGCTGCAGGTCGCCCGCGGTCTGTCGGCCGCGCACGATCGCGGCATCATTCACCGCGATCTGAAACCGGAAAACATCGTCCTGCTGCGCGACGGGCACGTGAAGATCCTGGATTTCGGTCTCGCGAAGCAATCGACCACCGGAATCGGTTCCGCCGAACAGCAGACGATGGCCGCCACCGACGCCGGGACCGTGCTGGGGACGGTCGGCTACATGGCGCCAGAGCAAGTGCGCGGAGAAGGTGCCGACCCGCGATCGGATCTCTTCTCGCTCGGGCTCGTGCTCTACGAGCTCGCCACGGGCCAGCGGGCATTCGACCGCCCGACCGCGGCCGAGACGATGACCGCGATCCTGCACGACGAGCCGCCCGCGCTCGAGACGACTTCAGCGCGGATGGACCCAGGCCTCGCCCGGATCGTGCGCCATGCCGTCGAGAAGGATCGCAGTAATCGATTTCAGTCCGCGCGCGACTTCGCGTTCGCGCTGCAGGCGATGAGCGAGTCGAGCAGCTCGACCGGGGAGGTGGCGCCTGCATCGGTCGCAACGGCGCCGCAGCGGCGATCGCTCGCGGCCGTCGCCTGGGTCGCGGCCGTGCTCCTGGCCGTGACGGCGGCGGCGATCTCCTGGTGGCCGCGCCGCGCGGCAGCGACAACCGGCTCGTCCCTGATTTTTGCGCCAGCGCTGCCCTTCAGAGACGCCGCGCTCTCTTCGCCGTCCGTCTCACCGGACGGACGCTCCGTCGCGTTCATTGCCAGGAGCCGCTCGGAAGATTCCATCGTCGTACGCCGATTGGACTCGCCGCAGGCCAGGCCGCTCAAGGGCACCGCGGGTGCGCGGCCGGGCGGCGTGTTCTGGTCACCTGATGGACGCGCGCTCGGCTTCTACGCCGGCGGCCGGCTGAAAGTCATCGACCTGGCGTCGGAGAAGATCGCGGATCTCGCCGACGCCCAGTCCGGGTACGGCGCCACGTGGGGACCGGACGGGACGATCCTGTTCAGTCCCGGCGAACGCACCCCGATCTTCCGCGTCAGCGCGAACGGCGGCGACGCGACGGCAGTCACGACGCTGGATCCCGCGCGTAAGGACGAGGCGCACCGCTGGCCGCAGTTTCTTCCCGACGGCCGGCATTTCGTCTTCACGCCATGGATGACCGGCGCAGTGACGCGGAAAATCCAGCTCGCGTCGCTCGACGGAAAGACGTCGACGCCACTGTTCGACGCCGAGTCAGGAACGATGATCGCGGGCGGCTACTACTTGTATGTGCGCGACCTGCCCCTGTCGCGCATCATGGCGCAGGCGTTCAATCCCTCGACGTTCGAGCCCGAGGGCCGTCCCATCGTCGTCAGCGACGACAACATCGACTTCCATTGGTTTTCAGGCGACCCGAAGGCGTCTGCCTCAGCGGGCCTGCTCGTGTACACGACGGGCAAGATCGTCTTGAGCCAGTTGACGTGGTTCAGCCGGACCGGACGGCCGCTCGGGACCGTCGGGGATCCCGACGTGTACTACGACCCGGCGATCTCTCCTGATGGCGCGACGCTGGCGATCGAGCGCGCCGACACCGAACGCGGCGCGACCGATCTCTGGACGATTGACCTCGCGCGCGGCGCGTCGTCGCGTCTGACGTCGGCGCCTGGCTTTCAGAGCGTGTCCACATGGACCGCCGACGGACGCCGAATCATCTACGGCTCGGACCCGGGAACCGGCCCGAAGATGTGGATCAAAAACTCGAGCGGCACGGGCGACGAGCAAGTGCTCATCGACCAGCGGTCGTACCCGGTGGACGTCTCGCGGGACGGGAAGCTGTTGCTGTACCTGATCGTCGGCAACACCACGCAAAGGGACGTCTGGGTCTACGACTTCGAACGCAAGACGTCGTCGCCGGTGCTCAACTCGGCGTTCGATGAAACCACGGCCAAATTCTCGCCGGACGGCAAGTGGATCGCGTACGTCTCCGACGAGGCGCAGGAACCGCAGGTCTACATCCGATCGTTTCCGGACGGCGCCATGAAGATCCGCGTCTCGACGGGTGGCGGTGACGAGCCGGAATGGCGGCGCGACGGCAAGGAGCTCTTCTATCTCGCGCCGGACAGCACGCTCATGGCGGTCGCCGTCCGTCAGAACGGCGCCACGCTGAGCGTCGACGCGCCTCAAGCGCTCTTCCTGACGAACGTCGAGCGTCCACGCGTGATCAGAAACAACTATGCCGCCGCTATCGATGGCGAGCGGTTTCTCGTCATGTCGCCCATCGTCCATCCGAGCGCGTCTCCGCTCGTCGGCGTGCTGAACTGGGCGGCAGGGCTGTCGGCGAAGTAGTTTCGAGCCGGACGGAGCGCGCCTACTCCGCTCGCACGGCGACGATGGGATCGACCCGGGTCGCTCGGTGGGCGGGAATGACGCACGCCGCCAGAATCACCGCGGCCACGACGAGCGGCACGATCAGAAACGTGGGCGCGTCATTGGGTGCGACACCGAACAGCCAGCGCGACAGCAGCGGCGCGAAGACCCAGGCACACGCCAGACCGACCGCGAGGCCGACGGCGGCCAGCGTCAGACCCTGGCGCAGGACGAGTCGGACCACGTCGATCCGTCGCGCGCCGATGGCCATGCGAATGCCGAACTCGCGCGTCCGGCGCGTGACGGCCTGCGCCATCACGCCGTACATGCCGACCGACGCCAGCACGAGCGCGAGCGCCGCAAACGCGCCGAGCAGCTCCAGCGTGAACTGCCGGCGCGCGAGAGACTGTGCGAGCAGGCGTTCCATCGGCCGGGGCTCGCCGACGTATTCGCCGGCGTCCGCGCGGCGAATCGCTTCGCGCGCGGCGGCTGCGACCGGCGCGACCGAGCCCGGCCGTGTCCGCCACGCGAACTCCATCGTCGCCCACTTCTCCTGCATGAGCGGCACGTACATCTCTGGCACGGGGGGCGTGTCGAGCGCCGTGTGCGACGCGTCGCCGACGACACCGACGATGCGGCGGGGCGCGGGGTTGGGGTTGTCTTTCGGATCCGCGCCGATCACGAGTGACTGGTCGAGCGGATTCGTCTGCGGGAGAAAACGCCAGACGAAGGCCTCGTTCACGATCGCGACCGGAGTGGACGCCGCACGGTCGCGGTCCTGGAACGCGCGTCCGGCAATCACGGGGATCTTCATCACGCGGAAGTAGTCGGCGCTCGCCACGCGGTAGTCGGCGAGCGGCTCCTGGCCGCGCGGCGCCGGCGGTTGGCCGGCGATCGAGAAGTTCGTATCGGACTCGTTGCCGCTGAACGGCAGCGGCGTGATCGCCGCGGCTGCCTCGATGCCTGGGACGCGTGACAGCTCGTCCACGACGCGCGCGAAGTAGCGATTGCGAACGTCGGGCGTTGGAAAGCGCGCGGGTGCGGGCGCGAGCGCGATCATCGAGACGTCGCGTGCGTCGAAGCCCGGATCGACGCGGCCGAGCCTGGCGGCGCTGCGAAGCAACAACCCCGCGCCAAGCACGAGCGCCACCGAGAGCGCGACCTGAACGATCACGAGCATCGAGCGCGCCCGAACGCCGCGGCCCGCTTCCGACGAGCCGCGAGCGGTGGCCTTGAGCGCGTCGATGACATCCGCGCGCGCCGCCTGAAGCGCCGGCAGCACGCCCGCCATGAGCGTGACGATCGCGGCGGTCGTCACGCTGATGAACAACACACGGCTGTCGGGCGCGGCGTCCGCGAGGCGCGGCAGGATCGACGGCTGGTTCTTCTGCACCAGGCTGACGACCCAGCCCGACAGCAGCCAGCCGCCCAGGCCGCCGAACGCCGCGAGCGCGCCCGCGTCCACCAGCGAGCGCATCGCCAGCCGCGCGCGGCTCGCGCCCATCGCGGCGCGCACGGCGATCTCGACGCGCCGAGACGATGCGTCGGCGATCAGCAGGTTCGCGACGTTGGCGCACGCGATCAGCAGCACGAAGCCGACCGCGGCGACCAGCACGAGCAGCGACTGCCGCACGTTCTCCACGACGAACTCGTGCAGCGGCTTCACCTCCGCGGACATGCCGTGATCGAACTCCG
>DATEGZ010000107.1:0-2623 GCA_035279905.1 Vicinamibacterales bacterium | reverse complement strand
CGGCGGCGGCGGCGGCGTGACGGGCGCGGGCGGCGACGCCGGCGTGAGCGTCGCGACGAGATCCGCGATCGTGCGCGTGCCGGCCTGGAGCGCCGCGGCCCACGTATCGATCTCGGCGACGGTCGGGGCGCGCCCCGCGGTCTGCTGATACGCGGCGACGATCGCGGCGCCGATCGGGTACGTCGGCAGCGTCACGAGCATGGCGCGCTCGACGCTCCCGGTGAGCTGCTGGGCGAGGGCGGCCTCGGTCAGCGAGCCGTCGACGAGCGCCGCGGCGTCGAGCGTCCACGCGGGCTCGTCGGGATCGCGGAAGAGGATCGCGTTGTAGGTCGCTTGCACGATCGCGCGCGCGGCCGTGGTATCCATCGGACTAGGGTAGCGTGACGCGCACGGTACTAAAGTTCTGCTGACCCGTCGTGACGCCGCTCACGCTCGTGTGGCCGTCGGCGCTGACGGTCCAGCCGACGGTCGACAAGAGCGCGATCTCGACGAGCGCCTCGCCCACGCTGCCGGTCAGAAACTGCGTGCCGCGTCCGGTGTCCTGGTCGACCGTGACGAGGGCGCCGGGGATCGGCGCGCCGGCGACATCATGCACCACAAACACGATCGGGCTGACGTACGTCGGCGTGAGCACGTCGGGCGGGAGCCAGCTTTTGAGCTCCACGACCGAGGCGCGCGCATTCTCGAACCCGCTCTGCGCCAAGGTGAGCGCGTCGGTCGCTTCGGCGTTGACGGCCCCCTGGCCGCTCGTCGGGATCTTCGCAATCGCGTCGACGACATCCCCGCCGACGTCGAGCACAGACTCCGCCTCGAGAGCGCCGTACGCGACGTCGAGCGTCGTCAAGAAGGGCGAGGTCTGATCGGCGAAGGCCTGCGCGAGCGGCGCCATGGTCGGCGGCTCGAGGGTGCCGTCGAAGCCGCCGAG
Organism: Vicinamibacterales bacterium; assembly: GCA_035279905.1. Classification (GTDB taxonomy): domain Bacteria; phylum Acidobacteriota; class Vicinamibacteria; order Vicinamibacterales; family SCN-69-37; genus DATEGZ01. The sequence continues at coordinate 1,698 of DATEGZ010000107.1, read as the reverse complement.
ATCGAGCGCGGCGACCGGGCCGGGATCGTACGTCGGATCGCTACAGGTGGGCACAACGACCGTCCAAAAGGGGCGTCCACATTGGCGTCACACGTCCAACCACTCATCTACCTGCGCGTGAATCAGCGCCCACTGATCGCCGGGCGCGAGCCCGGTTGTGATGCTCTGAAAGTTATGGGTCGCGAGCAGACGATACCCGTCGACGAGCCCGCCGGTCGGGTGCGTCGGCGCGAGAACGGTGTTGTACGCCAAGCCGGCGCCCCAGGCAAATTGCATCTGCGAGGACGGCGCGACGGTGCCAGGATTCGGCATGACCGCGTGAAAGTTCACGCCGTCGTTATAGGCCAGCGCGGGTTGACGGTTGCCCGGCGTCGCGTCGGTGGTCAACGTCGCGAGAATAGCGTTGACACGCCAGCGCGCGTTAGCGGGCACGGTTTGCCCGAATTCCGCGCCGGCCGCTGGTGACGCCACGAGTAAGCGGAGCGGATACCCGCCACTGGTAATCGCGCTCTCAATCGGCGAGCCCGGCCAGGCCAGGGCCTGCGCCGCGGTGATGTAGCCTTGCAGGACCGTCGCGAGCGTGATCGTGGCGGGGCCGGCGCCGGACACGATCTGCACCTGCACGAAGCATTGACCGACGAGCGGAGCGCCGGCGAGCGCGAACACCATCACGTTTAAGGGGACGCCGACGGCCAGGGGCAGGTCGATGGTATTGAGGGCGCGATTACTGGTGAGCGCGAGCTGATCGCCGCTGTTGACGATCGCGCCCGTGGTCGCCGACAGGAAGCGGGAGCGCAGCGCGAGCGTCACGCCGGCGAGGCTGCACCACGCGTTCAGGCGCAGCGCATAACTCCCATCGACGTAGAACGCACTCGGCGTGAGCAGGGACCGCGGCGCGCTCACGGCCAGCGAGGAGCGCGCGCCCGCCGCGTCGGCCATCGGCTAGTCCGCCGTCAACCACTCACGCACGAGATACTGCGGGGCGGTGTACTGGTCGCCGGCGAGGATGCCGACGGTGTTGGTCCGAATGCGATGCCCGGCGCCGAGCAGCAGCAGACCGGGCAGTCCCATGTCGTGCATGTTGTTGGCGCCGTTGTTCTGGCCCACGCTACCGGCGAACCAGTCGAGGATCACGATCGTCGACAGCGCCGTATTGGACTGGTCCGGCGCGCACACGTACTCGTTGGCGCCGTCGTCGATGCGTAGCGACGGGTTGCGGTTGCCGGCAGCGGCCGACGTCGTCAGCTGCGTCCGAAACGAGTAGAGCTGTCGGCGCGTGCCCGCCGGCATCGTCTCGGAGATTTCCGCGCCGGCGGCCGGCGCCCCGCCGGTAATCGAGAGCAGCACGCCCGGCCCGTCGAGCGGATTCTCGAGGAGGGAGCCCGGCCAGGCTTTCGACACGTTCGCCGCGACGTACGCCTGCAGGAGCGTCGAGATCACCGTCGCGGCCGCGCCGGCGCCGCGAATCAACTGCACGGTCATGAACACCGTGCCGAAGGGCGGCGCGCCGGAGAGCGCGAACACGTCGATGTTGGTCAGGAAGCCGATCGGGAGGACGAGATCGGTTGTCGTGAGCACGCGGTTGCTCGTCGGCACGAGGAGCTCCGCGCCGTCGACGAGCTCGCCGTCGAGCAGATGTCGACCGCGGTAGCGGAGCGCGAGCGTCACGCCGGCGACGCTCGCCCACGCGTTGAACCG
>DATEGZ010000106.1:0-14547 GCA_035279905.1 Vicinamibacterales bacterium | reverse complement strand
GCTCATGGACGGGCCGCGCAACCCGCACGACATCCTCGCGGTCCTCGGTGAGAAGGAACTGCAGGCCTACCTCGTGAACGAGATTCAGGAGGTCTACCGGCTGCAGGGCGTCGGCATCAACGACAAGCACATCGAGGTCATCGTTCGCCAGATGATGCGGTGGGTGAAGATCGAAGAGGTCGGCGACACCGAGTTCCTGATCGAGGAGCAGGTCGACAAGTTCCGCTTCCAGGAAGAGAACGAGCGTGTGCTCGCCGATACCGGTCTGCCGGCAAAGGGCCGGCCGCTGCTCCTCGGCATCACGAAGGCGTCGCTCTCGACCGACTCGTTCATTTCCGCGGCGTCCTTCCAGGAGACGACGCGCGTGCTGACCGAGGCGTCGATCAGCGGGAAGGTCGACTACCTGCGCGGCCTGAAGGAGAACGTCACGATGGGCCGGCTGATCCCGGCCGGTACCGGCTTCGAGTGGTACAAGCACGTGACGATTCCGCCGGACGAGCCGCCACCGCCGCCGCCGCCGTCACCCGAAGAGCTCGAAGCTCAGCGGGAGATGGACGACTACGCGGACCTCGACATGAACTTCAAGGACGACGAGTAAGGCCATTGGGCTATTGAGCTATTGGGTCATTGGGTAATTGAGGGCGCGCTCGGCAACGGGCGCGCCCTTCGTGTGTACGGCGCACGTGAGCCCTCCGTTCGCTGTCGCGCGCATTACTGGTGGGGGCGCGACATGCGTACGATCGCGATGGCGGCAACCGTGCTGCTTCTGACGGGCTCGTCGGCTGCGGCGCAGACGGCCGCAGTGGAGGTCGGTGGCGGAGTGAGCTTTGCTGGTCTGAGGCACAGCGCCGACGACTGGGGCGATGGCCTCGAGTCGACCGGCGTCCAGGCCCAGGCGGAGCTGCCGCTGTCGCCGCGGTTCGACTTCGAGGGATCGATGACCTACGGCCGGCGCGCAATGCCGCGGCCCAGCTTTCCCGGCGCGATGGTCGAGGGCGGCGAGCCGAACCGATCGGAAGGACTGTTCGTCCTGGCGCTGAATCAACGCCTCCTCCGCACGTCGTCGCCGGGCTTTCACGGGTTCGTGTCGTACGGACTGGCCTGGATCTCCGGCACGACGTCCAGATCCGCGGTGCGCGTTTCGTATCCCAATGGCTATGTCTTCAGCGACGCGGCGTACTCGCACAGTCGGACCGCCGGCGGCTTCCTGGTTTTCGGCGGCGGGTTCGAAAGAGGCGTGGCGTCGCGCGTGGCGGTGCGCGCCGATGTCGGCGTGCTGACAGCCTTCCTGGTCGCGCCGGTCGGCGTGCGCGCGTCGGTGACCGCGATGATTCGAATGGGGAGACACTAGCGCGGCTCGATCGGGTGACAATCGCTGGGATGACGACCTTCGCCGTCCTCGCCGATATTCACGGCAACCGCTGGGCGCTCGAGGCGGTGCTGGAGGATCTCGCGCGGACGCCGGGCGCGGCGATCATCAACCTCGGCGACACGCTGTGGGGCGCGCTGGACCCGGCGGGCACTGCGGACACGCTCATGCGGTTGCCCGCACGCCACGTGCGCGGCAACACCGATCGCGAGATGCTCGAGCACACGGGCGCGCGCTCGACGACCGACGCTCACTCGCTCGCCGCGCTGACCGGACCCAGGCGCGCCTGGCTCGCGGCGCACGAGCCGCCGTTCGTCGTCGGCGAGGTGCTCGCGTGTCACGGGACGCCGGCGCACGACGACGTCTCGCTGATCGAGGAGATTGCAGCCGGCTCCGTGCGGCGGCGCAACGGTTTCGAGACGGGCGCCGTGCTCGGCCCCGTGCCGGCGCCGGTCACGCTCGTCTTGTGCGGCCACACCCACGTTCCCGGCATCGTTCAGGTGCCGGGCGGTCCGCTGGTCGTGAACCCGGGCAGCGTCGGCCTTCCGGCGTACAGCCATGACGTGCCGTGTCCACATCGCATGGAAAGCGGAGCGCCTCACGCTCGGTACGCGCTGGTCCGGCGGGACCGCCGCGGCTGGGATGTCGATCTTCGCGCCGTCGCGTACGACTGGGAGGCCGCAGCGCGCTGCGCGGCGGAGGTCGGACGACGGGACTGGGCCCATCAGCTGCGCACGGGACACGTGGCGTGAGGGCCCTGGCTCAGGACGTCGAGAACATGTGCCCCAGGCAACCGGGCTCGACCATGGCGCCGACGTCGTAGTGGCCGATCGGGGTCTTGAGGAACGTCTCGACGTCCTGCATGAGGCGCGCGATCTTCGCGCGATAGGCGTCCTTGAGCGACGCGTCGAGCATGTCGATGGGGCAGGACGCCTGGCCCGTCTGCTGGTTGGCGACCATGAATTCGAAGAACGCCAGATGTTTGCCTGCCCAGATGAAGTTGTCCGGGTACGGCACGCCAAAGGCGACGACCTGGCCGACGCTGACCGACTGGCCTTCAGCGACTTGCACGTTCGAAACGTGGTCGAAACTCACGAACCACGTGCTGTTTTTGTTCGGCGCGATCAGAATCTCGTAGTCGCCGCCGCCCTGATTGAAAACCTTCGTCACGACGCCGGTGATCGCCGAGACGATCGCGACGTTGTCCGGAATGACGAAGTCGAACGTCGGGAGCGACTTGCGATTGCCGTTCTGGTCGTTCGTCGGCTGGCCGAACTCGCCGAATGCTTTCGGCACCCAGGGCTGGAGGAACACGCCGCCGGCCAGGCTGGTGCCGGCATCGTAGGCCTCGATCGCGACGCCCAGGTTCTTCAGGACGAGCGGGGTCGCGTCGGACGGTGACGAGGAACTGCCGCCGCCGCAGGCGACGGCGCACGTGACCGCCAGGACGAGGCCGAGGGCGAGTCGTGTCATGGCCGCCTCCTCTTACCCTGGCAGATTGTCTCATGCCCGTGCGCGACGAAAAGGCACTGTCGCGGCGCCGCGCGCGGTGGAAGAATGCGCCATGCACGCCGGGCTGCGCGTGACCTACATCGGCGGTCCGACGGCGTTCATCGAGTTCGCCGGGTTTCGCGTCGTGACGGACCCGACGTTCGATCCCGCGGGGACCGAGTATCCGACCGCGGCGTACACGCTGCACAAGACCCAGTCGCCTGCGGCGGCCGTGGGCGATCTCGGCAACGTCGACGCCGTACTGTTGAGCCACGATCACCACTTCGACAACCTCGATCACGCAGGCCGCCGTTTTCTGGCGGACGTGCCGGTGACCTACACGACCGTGGCCGGCGCGGAACGGCTCGGCGGCCGCGCGCGCGGTCTGGCGCCGTGGGAGTCCGTGGACGCCGTCACCGCGTCGGGGCGCACCGTGCGGATCACGGCGACGCCCGCTCGCCACGGTCCGGCCGGCGGCGATCGCGGACCGTGCCTCGGGTTCGTCCTCGAGGCCGATGGGTCGGCTGTCTACGTTTCCGGCGACACGGTATGGTTCGACGACGTGGAGGAAATCGGCCGGAGGTTTTCCATCAGCGCCGCTCTGCTCAACATGGGCGCGGCCCGGGTCGCGGCGGCCGGGCCGCATGCGCTGACGTTCACCGCCGCCGACGCCGTCCAGCTCGCAACAGCCTGGCCGCAGGCCACGATCGTTCCGCTGCACTTCGAAGGCTGGCAGCACTTCACCGAGAGCCGGGCCGACATCGAGCGGGCGTTCGAGGACGCGGGTCTCTCGGCCCGCCTGCGGTGGCTCACGCCGGGCGCGGCCGTGTCGCTCTGACATCCGGCGGGCGTATACTCCGGTTTTCCAAAATCCCGGCTCGAGGGAACGGCCATGCAGATGAACGCCTACTTGAGCTTTCGCGGCGACTGCGAAGCCGCGTTCACGTTCTACGCGGAGTGTCTCGGCGGCACGGTGGGGCAGCTCTTCCGTTACGCCGGCTCGCCGATGGCCACGGACGTGCCGGACGACTGGCAGAACAAGATCATGCACGGGAGCGTCACCGTCGGCGGCCAGGTCTTCATGGGCGGCGACGTGGCGCCCGAACGCTATGAGTCGCCGAAGGGCTTTTCGTTCTCGCTGCACCTCGACGAGGTGGCGCAGGCGGAGCGCATCTTTCACCGGCTGGCGGACGGCGGCCGGATCGTGATGCCGCTCGAAAAGACTTTCTGGGCCGCGCGGTTCGGCATGTTGATCGATCGATTCGGCATGCCGTGGCTCGTCAACTGCGGAACGCCGAATGACTGACTCGCCGCACGTTGCCATCGCGCATCGTTCGTGCCATCCTCATCTACCCTCATGAGATTCCGAGCGATCGTGCTCACCGCGCTCGTCTGCGGCCTGCCGCTGTCGGCGCAGTCGCCGGCGCCCCGGCCCGAGACCCGCGAGCTCACGGACACGCTGCCGCCGAATCTCAAGGCCGATCAGTTCACGGTGTCCGCTGACGGACAGCGCACGTATCTCGTCAACAACGCCGGCGAGATCTGGCTGTTCGATCACTCGAGCAAAGCGACGACACGTCTCGCGACCGGTCCCGTGTGGGATCTCAATCTGTCGCCGGCAGGCGACGCGCTCGCGTACTCCAAAGCCGGCGAGCATCGCGGCGACCAACACGTGTGGGTGCTTCCGCTGAATTCGGCCACCGGAACGGCCAGCGGCGCGGAGCGTCGGCTCACCGCGGGGCAGGCGGGCGTGCCCTCGATTTCACCGGACGGCAAGCTCGTCGCCTTCGCGCGCGACGACGCCTCCGGCGTGGGGCAGAGCGTGATCGTCGCGCCCACGGCTGGCGGCGCCGAGCGCGTCGTCGCCGCGGGGATCCCGTCGAGTCTCGCGAACATCCGCTGGATGCCCGATGGCAAGACGCTGTACCTCGGCGTCAATCCGCCGGTCGCGTGTGTGCCCGAATGGAGCTGCCTGCCGCTCAATCAGGAGCTGCGCCAGCCGCCAGGCACGATTCGGCGCGTGGCCGTGTCAGGCGGTGAGATCACGACGGTCGCGACCGCGCGCACGCTGACGCCTGGCCTCTCGCCCGATGGCACGACGCTGATGTTCATCGACGCCGCGACCACGCCCGCGTCGCGGCGCTGGGTGGTGGCTAACGCCGACGGCACGCGGCGCGACACCGTGACGCTGCCGCCGACGCAGACGCCGGCCGGCTGGCTGCGCGGATCCACCATCATCCTCACGTCGAGCGGCAACGTCCGGCGCATGCGGACGATGTCGCTCGCCGACGGCCAGTCGCAGGTCATTGGAGAAGGCGTGGACGTGCTGATGGATCCCGCGTGGTCGCCGGACGGCAAGCTGATGTCCGTGATGGCGCGCGCCGTGCACGCCGAGCTGAGGATTCTGAACGCCGACGGCACGACGCAGCGCTCGATTGCGCTGCCGGATGCGTTTGCCAGTTTCACGACGTGGTCGCCGGACCAGCGCTGGATCGCGTACGTCGGATCGAGTGACACGCCGCCGGTCCATGTCTCCGTGGTCGAGGTCGCGACGGGGCGCGTGCAATCGCTCTACGGTCTCGCCGACAATCAGGCGGTCACGCTGCGCTGGCTGGCGGACTCGCGCCGGCTCGTGCTCACCGAGACGTTTGGCCGGCCCGACAGCGCGCGCCGCGTGGCGTTCCGCACGCTCGACGTGACGGGCGCGACCTCGCTGCTCAAGGAATTCCCGCTGGGCCCTTCACCGGCCGCGGGCCTCGCCATCGATGACACGACTGCCGTGCTGATCGAGAACCCGCAGCGAGGCTATCGCGTCGTCCATCTGAATGGTTCCGGTGCGGATCGCGACGTGGCGCCGCAGGGAACCAGCACGCCGGCCTCGCTCGGATCGCTTTCGCCTGACGGTCAGTGGGTCGCGCTGAGGCACGCACCGCCGGCCGACGGCACGCAGGCGATGGCGGTCGATCTCGATCGGCTCGACGGATCCGCGCACAAAGCGATTCAGCTGCCGTTTCTTGCGTCCGGCGGCGCCAACCCGCGCGTCATTCCGGGATCGAACGACCTGCTCGTCATCGAAGCCCGGCGGCAGGATGGCGACACGGGCATCTATCTCGTGTCATCGAGCACGCAGGCCGTCCGCAAGATCATGACCTCGTCGCCGCAATTCCCGCCGCCGGAGCTCGCGCTCTCGCCCGACGGCCGCAAGCTCGTCTATCTCGTGTGGGAGAGTGTTCCGGCGTCCGTGGTGACGATGGATCTGTCAGCCGCGCGCGTCAGGTGATCAGCATGCTCACTACGTTCCGACCGTTGTCATCCTTGCGCCTCGCGCTTCTGCTCGTCGTGATCACGACCGCGCTGTCCGCCGCGCCGGCGCCGCCCTCCGGGCCGATCTACACGCAGGTGTACACGCTCCGGCCGACCGAGGGCGTGTTCGCGTACGCGCGCATCTCGCCCGACGGCAACCGGCTCGTCTACGCGTCGCAGCTGCCGGCCAGGCCGGGAGTGTCGCGCGGCTGGACCGAAACGCTCGTCGATCTCACGACGAAGACGGTGCTGTTCAACGAGTCGGGCATCGACGCGTACTGGGATCTCGACGGCAAGCGCATTATCTACTCCGGCGACGGCGGCGTGACGGTCCGTCACGTCGACACGGGCACGAGGGCCGTGAGTCCCGCGGCGTCTGGGCTCGGGGACTACTACAGCTGGGCGATCCGAGACGGCAAGGATCTGATCCTGACGATCGAAAGCAACTACTACTACCTCGATCAGGACAAGGCCGTCCTGCCGTCGTCGAAGGTCTCGTCGTGCCCGGGGATCGGCACGGGCGAGCGGCCGCTGATCTCGAAGGACGGGCGCCGGATCACGACGTTCGTCAAAGGCAACGTCGTCGTGCGCGGCCTCGACAACTGCGACGATGTTTTCGACACGGGGATTCAGGGCGCCAAAGCCGACTTCTCGTGGGACGGCAAGTACATCGCGTTCCACGCGCTGAAGAAGACCGGCGACGGGTACGAGATCAAGATCGTCGATATCGAGAAGCGCACCGTGCGCACGTTGGCCGGCCTGAACGGGTCGGCGCTCTTTCCGAGCTGGACGAAGGACGGGCGGCTCTGCTTCCGCTACGACGGTCCGGACTACCGCGGCTTCATGATGGCGAAGGGCGTGCTGGACGTGGCGGCGGAGCCGCTTCCGCCGGCGCCGCAGGCGTTGCCGGCCGATCGCACGTGGTCGGAGATCTTTCCGGAGACGCCCGCGCCGCAGAGTCACTTCACGATTGTCATGATCTGGGCGCCGTGGAGCGCGCACAGCCGCGAGGCGTTCGGCGAGCTCGAGCAGGCCCGCGATTACCTGTCGGCGCGCATGCCGTCGCTGTCGGTGCTGGCCGCCGCCGATCCCGGCAGCAGGCAGGCCGACGTCACGCGACAGCTCGCTGACTTCCACGTCACCGTGCCGAGCATCACGCTCTCTGGCCGCGGCCTGCTCCTCACCGAAGGCCGCAATCAGATGCCGACGACGCTGCTGTTCCGCGACGGCGTGCTGATCGATCGGCGGCTCGGCGCGCAGTCGTTCGAGCGGCTGCGCGACTGGGTCGGCGGCGCGGCGGGATTGAAGTAGCGGAACATCCGCGCTCGCGGAACCTTGAAACGCCTCCTCTGCATCCTCGTCGCGTCGGCGCTGCTGACCGCGACCGCACGTTTCGCGCCGCCGGACACGCTCGACATCTACTTCATCGACGTCGAGGGCGGCCAGTCGACGCTGCTCATCACGCCGGCGGGGGAGTCGCTGCTCATCGACGCGGGGTTCCCGGGCACCGGGACGTTCCAGTCGAGGCCCGGCGAGACTCTCAGCCCACGCGACCCCGAGCGCGTCTCGGCGGTCGCGCGATCCGCAGGTCTCTCGCGGATCGACGACTTGCTGATCACGCACTTCCACGGCGATCACTTCGGGGGCGTCATGGAGCTCGCCCAGCGTCTGCCGATCGGCACGTTCATCGATCACGGCGACGTCGCCGCCGAGACGGAGCAGACGGTGGCCGGCACCCTGGCGCTGTTTCAGGATTACCAAGCCGTGCGCGCGAAGGGCCGCCACCTCGACCCCGCCCCCGGCGATCATCTTCCGCTGCAGGGGCTCGACGTGGTCGTCGTGAGCGCGGCCGGCGCGACGATCGCGCAGCCGCTCGCTGGCGGCGGCGCTGCCAATGCGCGATGCGGCACGACCGCGCGCGCTGCCCAGGAACCCTACGAGAACCCGCGATCGACGGGCGTCGTCGTCGAGCTCGGCAAGTTCCGCTTTCTGGACGTCGGCGATCTCTCCGGCCAGCCGCTGTTCGATCTCGCGTGCCCGCGCGATCTCGTCGGGCCCGTGGACGTGTACCTCGTAGCGCATCATGGCGGGGCGGACGCCGCCGATCCGGCGACGCTGGCGGCGTTCAAGCCGCGCGCCGCCGTGCTCGACAACGGCGCGAGAAAAGGCGCCGGCCCCGAGATGCTCGCGACGCTCCACGATGCAGCCGGGATCGACACCTGGCAGTTGCATCGCTCGGTGCTCGACGGCGCCCGGAACTTTCCGGACGACCGCCTCGCCAACCTCGACGAGACCACCGCGCACTGGATCAAGGTGAGCGCGAAATCGGACGGCTCGTTCCGCGTGACGAACGGACGGACGGGCCAGAGCGTGAGCTACGGGCCGCGTTAGGATAGCCGGATGAAGCTGTACACGTATGTGAACTACGGCGGCAACTGCCGCCAGGCCTTCGAGTTCTACGAGCAGCATCTCGGCGCCAAGATCACGATGCTCACGACGCACGGCGAGCAGCCGGACGCGAGCAAGGTGCCGGCGAACTGGAAGCAGGCGGTGCTGCACGCGCGCCTCGAGCTGGGCGACAGCATCCTGATGGGCGCCGATATTCCGCCGGATCGCTTCCAGCCGATGCGCAGCGCGTATCTCACGCTGATCGTCGACAGCGTCGCCGAGGCGGAGCGGATCTACGAGCTTCTGACCTACCGCGGTGAGATCTTCATGAAGATGGAGCAGACGTTCTTCGCCAAGCGCTTCGCGATGCTGCGCGATCGCTTCGGCACGTCCTGGATGCTCTTGCACGAGCCCATCGGGAACTGAGCCGATGTCCAGGCTGGTCGTTCGTTGTTTTTCCGTTTCAGTCGACGGCTTCGGCGCCGGTCTCCATCAGGATCTCGAGCATCCGCTCGGCGTCGGCGGGCCCGAGATGTTCGACTGGTTCTTCCACACACGCACGTGGCGGAGCCAGCACGGCCACGCGGACGGGGAGACCGGTATCGACGATGACATCGCGGTGCGGTCGTTCGAAGGCATCGGCGCGTGGATCCTCGGGCGCAACATGTTCGGTCCGATCCGCGGGCCCTGGCCCGACGAGCGCTGGCGAGGCTGGTGGGGCGAGGAACCGCCGTACCACGTCCCGGCGTTCGTGCTGACGCACCACGCGCGCAAGCCAATCGCGATGAAAGGCGGCACGGAGTTCCGGTTCGTCACCGACGGCATCGAGAGCGCCCTCGCGCAGGCGAAGGCGGCCGCCGCCGGTCGCGACGTGCGTCTGGGCGGCGGGGTCGCCACGGTCCGTCAGTACCTGCGGGCGCGGCTCATCGACGAGCTGCAGCTGACAATTTCACCCGTGCTGCTGGGGACTGGCGAGCACTTGTTGAACGGACTTGACCTGCGCGCGCTGGGGTACGAGTGCGCGAAGCACGTCGCGGGCGGCCGGGCGGCCGCTCACGTCACCTTGCTTCGCAAGAGCACTTCGTAGTGGCGCGATTCGGTGTCGCGTCGGGCCTCTTCAATCGGCACCTCGCGCACGACGAGCAGCTGGTTCGCGCCGGGATCGTGCGCGACCTCCACGCACGGGCCACAGTCGTACGCGCCTGTCTCGAGGACCATGTCCAGCACGTTGCGGCCGTAGTCGCCGTCGGTGCGCGTGCACAGATCGACCAGCGGCGCCATCCGCGCGAAGTCGCGCAGATACGACAGGACCGCGTCGTTCTCGATGTGCTGGAGCACGAGCGAGGCGAAGATGAGATCGAACCGTTCCTCGCGCAGCCCCGACCAGTCGTCGTCGAGCCGATCGACTGTGTGCGTCGCGAGCGCGCGGCAGCGCGCGATCATCGGCGGGAGATCGAACCCGGTGACGCTGCGCGCGATGCTCGTCAGATAAGGAAAGTTTCGCCCGAGGCCGCAGCCGAAATCGAGCACGCGATTGAGATCGGGCGGCAGCGCGATCATCGGCGTATGCGGCGCGAACGGCTTGCCGGTCTTGTACCCGGTCAGGATCTTCTCGCGGATGTCGTCGGGATGCGCGGTCGCCGCCAGCCGCCCCCACTCCTGTTTGCTGGACACGGTGCTATTCTGCCACGGCGAGCGAGTCGGTGATCGAGACGGCCACGCGCGAGGATTTCGAGGCGATCGCCGCGCTCAACGTCGCGGCCTACGCGGAGTTCGTTTCCGGGATCGAGCCCGGCTCGTGGGACACCATGCAAAAGAACCTGCGCAACATCGCCGAGCGCGCGCGGGCATCGGAGTTCCTCGTGTACCGCGCGGGCGGCGAGATCGTGGGGTCCGTCGCGTATTGTCCGGCGGGCCGAGGGGACCCGGCGATGTTCGCGCCCCAGATGGCGGCCATCCTGCTGCTCGCGGTGCATCCGGCCCATCGCGGCCGGGGCATCGCGCGGGCGCTGACGCGCGCGTGCATCGATCGCGCGCGGCGGGATCGCGCGCAGGCGATCGCGTTGTTCACGAGCGACATGATGCAGTCCGCGCAGCACCTCTACCGCACGCTCGGGTTTCGCGAAGAGTTCGAGCTGCCGCCGCGCTACGGCGTGCGGTACGTGCGCTTCGTGCTGCCGCTCCCGGTGGAACAGACATGACCAAGCGCGTCGAAACCTCCACGCCGCCAAACACGCCGGCGCCAATCGGCCCCTACAGTCACATCGCGAAGGTCGGGCCGCACATCAGCATCGGCGGTACGGCCGGCGTCGATCCGGCGACCGGCGCGCTGGCCGGCCCGGACGTCTACGCCCAGGCGCGGCAGATCCTCGAGTCGTTTCGCGTGATGCTCCGATCCGTGGGATCGGATCTCGACTATGTCTTGCACGTCAACGTGTTCCTCAAGAACATCCGCGACTTCGACGAGATGAATCGCGCTTACGTGGACGTGATGGGCGCCCACCGTCCCGCCCGCACCGTCATAGGCGTGAGCGATTTGCCGAAGCCGGGGATTCTGCTCACGATGAACCTCACGGCCGTCACGCGGGACTGATTGCGCCCGGTGTCTTCTTCGTCCATCGCGCAGCACCGCTTACGCAGCCAGCGGCTCACCGGCGCCGGATTCCGTCGAATCACGGATGCGGTCGCGCACCTCGGCGCCGTGCAGGCGCAGGACTACGCGCTCGCGAAGTGGGCGCTGGGCCTTCGGGTGCCCGGCACGACGGACGCCGACGTCGAGCGCGCGTTTGCCGACGGGACGATCCTGCGCACGCACGTTTTGCGGCCGACATGGCACTTCGTCACGCCGGCCGATATCCGCTGGCTGCTGGCGCTCACCGCGCCGCGGGTCCATCGGCTCAGCGCCTCCATGTACCGCAAGATCGGACACGACCGCGACGACGTCCGTCGCTGCCGCGCGGCGCTCACGCGCGCGCTCGGCGGTCGCTGTCTCACGCGTGGCGAGCTGCGAACGGCGCTGCGGCAGGCCGGCGTGCGGACCGATGGTGACATGCGGATGAGCTACGTGCTCATGCACGCCGAGCTGGACGGTCTGGTCTGCAGCGGGCCCAGGCGCGGCAAGCAATTCACCTACGCGCTGCTCGATGAGCGCGCGCCGTTCGAGAAGGCGGTCGATCGCCGCGATGCGCTCGTCGAGCTCGCGCGCCGCTTCTTCACGAGCCGCGGGCCCGCGACGCCGCACGACTTCGCGAAGTGGTCCGGCCTCACGCTCGCCGACGCCCGCCAGGGCCTCGAAGGCGCCGGCCGCGCGCTCGCGTCCGAAGTGATCGACGGCCGGATGTTCTGGGTCGCGGCTCGCGGGGCGGGGCAGGCCCCGCCGCGCGCGGCGACGGCGCATCTGCTGTCGATCTACGACGAGTACATCTCGGGTTACAAGGATCGGCGCGACATCATCGCCGCTTCGCATGCCGCGCGTCTGCGCGCCATGGGCGGCGCCCTGACCGCCATCGTCATCGTCAACGGCCGCGTGGTCGGCACGTGGAAACGACGGCTGCAAAAGAAGACGCTGGTCGTCGATGTCAGTTACTTCGTGCCCATCACAAAGGCCGAGCGAGGCGCCGTGACCGCGGCCATCGACAAGTTCCTCACCTTCTGCGAGCCGGCCGCATGACGACGCCGCCAGACACCAGGTCGAAGGTCGCGACGACCTACAACGCGACCGCGGACAGCTACGACGATCCCGCGAACACGTTCTGGGAGCGGTTCGGCCGGCGCACGATCGAACGTCTGCGGTTGCGCCCTGGCCTGCGCGTGCTCGATGTCTGCTGCGGCAGCGGCGCGTCGGCGCTTCCCGCGGCCGAAGCGATCGGGCCGGACGGCCACGTCCTCGGCGTTGATCTCGCCGAGAATCTCCTCGCGCTGGCGCGCGCGAAGGCGAGCGCGCGCGGACTTCGGAACGTCGAGTTTCGCACCGGCGATCTGCTCGCGCTCGAGGAAACGCCGTTCGATGCCGTCGTCTGCGTGTTTGGCATTTTCTTCGTGCCCGACATGGCCGTCGCGGCGCGCGCGCTGTGGAAACTGGTGCGGCCCGGCGGGGTGTTGGCGGTCACGACGTGGGGACCGCGGTTCCTCGAGCCGGCGTCGACCGCGTTCTGGGACGCCGTGCGCGCGGTGCGGCCGGACCTGCACCGCGGCTTCAATCCCTGGGATCGCATCAGCGAGCCCGACGCCGTGCGGGCGCTCCTGGCGCAGGCCGGTGCGCAAGAGATTGAGGTGACCGCCGAGGCCGGTCTCCACCCGATTCCGACGCCCGAGGCGTGGTGGGCCGCGGTGCTCGGGACCGGCTACCGGGGCACCGTCGACCAGCTCGACGCGGCCGCGCGCGAGCACGTCCGCGCGGCCAACGCCGCCTACGTCCTGCAATCCGGACTCGCCGAGGTGGAGGCCAACGTGGTGTATGCGCGAGCGACGAAGGCACGGCCATAGCTCAATGACCCAATGACCCAATAGCTCAATGGCCCAATGGCCCAATGGCCCAGTGGCCCAATGGCTCGATGGTGGCTGTCGTATGATTAGGCGCTTTCCTTTCATTTTCTAGCTTGGCGGGGGCCCTATGAACTTCCGAGACGAGTTGGATCTTCTTGATCAGGCGCAGAGCGACGCGGAGCAGACCGCGGACGCCCAGTCGCTCACGGGTGTCGATCGTCGCCAGTTCGTGTTCATGTCGCTCGTGACCGCGGCCGCGGGCGTGTTCGGGTTGGGCGCCGAAGTCGCGAGCGCCCAGGGCGCGGCGGCCGCCGCCGGCCAGCCGCAGGCCGCGCCGCCTCCGCAGACGCCGCTCGGCAATGGCGACAATCTCTCGTGGACGTTCCAGCCGTACCCGCAGGGCACGGGCGCGCTGATGGAGAAGCTCGTCCGCGAGCGCGGCGCCGCCGCGTTCGAGCGCGCGGTCTACGTGCCCGCGAAGTGGGTCGGCACCGTGCCGACCTCGCCGGAAGAGATCGCGTTTCTGCCCGCGCACCGGCTGTCGGCGTTGATCAAGGAAAAGAAGATCACGTCGGTGCAGCTGACGAAAATCTATCTCGATCGGATCGAGCGCCTCGATCCCACGCTGCTCTGCGCGGTGACGATCATGCGCGAGCAGGCGCTGGCCGAAGCGGCGCGCGCGGACGCGGATCTGGTCGCCGGCCGTTACAAGGGCCCGCTGCACGGCATTCCGTACGGCGTGAAGGATCTCTTCTCGACCAAGGGCGTGCGCACGACGTGGGGATCGAAGGACTTCGAGAACCGCATCATCGACGAGGACGCCGAGGTCGTCGTCCGGTTGCGCAACGCGGGCGCCGTGCTCATCGCGAAGCTCGCCACGGGGCTGTTCGCGCAGGGCGATCAGTGGTATCGCGGCCGCACGAACAACCCGTGGGACATCCGCCGCGGATCGAGCGGGTCGTCCGCCGGCCCCTCGTCGGCGACGGCCGCCGGCTGCGTCGCGTTCGGCATCGGCACCGAGACGTCGGGATCGATCGTCTCGCCCGCGCGTGAGTGCGGCCTGAGCGCGCTGCGCCCGACCTACGGTCGCGTGAGCCGCACGGGCGGGATGGTGCTGGCGTGGTCGCAGGATCGCGTCGGGCCCATCTGCCGTACGGTCGAGGATTGCGCGATGGTGTTCAACGC
Organism: Vicinamibacterales bacterium; assembly: GCA_035279905.1. Classification (GTDB taxonomy): domain Bacteria; phylum Acidobacteriota; class Vicinamibacteria; order Vicinamibacterales; family SCN-69-37; genus DATEGZ01. Next base: position 326 of record DATEGZ010000106.1, on the reverse strand, counting down.
GATTCACGGCGTCGATCCGCGCGACCCGTCGACGGTGATGATGCCGTTCGAGTTCGATCGCAACATCAAGATCTCGTCGTTGCGCATCGGGCTGGATCCGGGCGCGCCAAAGGAGTTCGTCGACTCGCTGCGTGAGATGGGCGCGAAGTTCACGGACCTGGCCGCGCGGCCGGGCCAGGGCGGCGGGGGACTCAACGTCGAGTCCGCGGCGGCGTTCGACTCGTACGTGATCTGGAAAGCGAAAGAGCTCAACATCGATCTCGCGACGATTCCCGAGCCGCAGCGCGGCGGGGGCGCCGGCGGCGGTGGCGGACGAGGCCGAGGCG
>DATEGZ010000105.1:0-43181 GCA_035279905.1 Vicinamibacterales bacterium | reverse complement strand
GGCTCGATCAGCACCTCGTGGTCGTCGTCCAGCGTCACGACGCGCGGCGTGCCGTGCCGGAGCTGATCGACGGCCATCGACACGAGGCGCGCGTCGGCCGGCGCGGCGTCGAACGCGCCGGCGACCCGGCCCTCCGCGTCGACGAAGAGGCGCCCCGCGTACGCCAAGTCCCGCCCGCGGCGGCGCAGGCGCGTCACGATCGCGATCGGCGTCCCGCCGGTCGCCGCGTCGGCGAGCGCCGGCAGCATCGAGCGTCCGCCGGCGTTGAGCGCGTCGCTGCCCCGTTCGGCGAGAATCCACATGGTGCCGCCGCAGACGAGCCCGGTGTTCCACGCCAGTTCCTCGGTGAGCTCGTAGGCGCGCAGCGACTGGCCGCCTTCCGCGATCACGACGCGCGCCGCCTCGATGGCGTCAGCCTCGACGCACCCGCCGCCGAGCGTGCCGGCCGCACGCGCGCTCAGATCGTCGGTGACGATGAGCTTGGCGCCGGCGACCTGCGGCGTACTCCCCTGCGTGCGGACGACGGTCGCGATGGCGGACAGGCGGCCGTCCCTTTCGAGATCGCGAAGTCGCACGTACAGCGCGGCAGTCATGTGTCCAGATCGCCCTTGAAATCGACGTCCCTGAGGATGCCCAGGTCGGCCACGTCCAGGTACTCGCGCTCGATGCCGAGGGTCGTCAAGAGACCGCTGAGATTCGAGCGGGCGTTCGCCATCAGAATCTCACTTCCGAGCGCGCGCGGCAACGCGAGGGGATGCCCGCGCTTGCCGTCGTGTCGCGGCACGAGCACGCGCGTGGGATCGACTGGCGCCGCCAGCACGGCGGCCACGGTCGCCGGCGAGACGAAGGGCATGTCGCCCGGCAGGACGAGCACCGGGTCGCCGTCGGACACGGCGGCGAACGCGGCTTGAATCGACGAGAACATGCCGCGTGCGGGATCGGGATTGAGCACGAGCTCGACGCGCGGATCCGCGAAGAGCGGCACCGACTCGAGCCCGCCCTGCGGCGGCACCACCACGGCGACGCGGCTCACGCCGCCCTCCAGCAGGCAGCGAATCGTGCGGTTGAGCAGGAGTTCGCCCCCGAGATCCTCGAGGAGCTTCTGCCGGCCGAACCGTTCGGCTCGACCGGCGGCCGGGACGATCGCAAGCGACGGCATCGCTGCCGTGTGTTTTACGCTGGCTTGATGTTCACGTTCAAGTGGAAGACGTTGTCCGGATCGTACTTCTTCTTGATCTGGCGGAGCCTCGGCAGATTCGGCCCGTACACCGCCGTGAGCGCCTCGTCCAGCGACTCGTCGTTGGTCAGGTAGTTGACGTACCGCTGGCTGCCGCCGAACGGCTTGATCGCGGCGTAGCCCTTCTTGCCCCACGCAATGCCCGCCTCGTCATGCGCCGGATCGAGCCACTCGGAAACGACGACCGTGTTGAAGCCCGATGAGCGCAGGGCGTAGGCCGTCTCGGCGACCGGCACGCGCGTGGCTGCACCGTGGAAGTGCTCGAAGACGATCTGTCCCATCGGCGAGGGGCAGCCCGCCGCCGCGTCAATCGCCGCGGCCATCGCATCGTCGCTGAGCTCGTTGAGGAAGTGCGACTTCCAGTAGTTGCGCGCGCCGGTGGGAAACGCGCCGTCGAGCAGGCCGTTGATCGCGACGTACGGCAGCGGCCCGAGCTCGTCCATGATCGGCTGCTTGAACGCCTTGATCGGCGCGAGGGCCTTCTCGCCGTCGCCCTTCGCGCCGAAGTGACCGGCCCCGATGGCGACCACTTTCGTCTTGCCGTCCGGCGCGGTGAGCAGCGCCGAGACGAGCATGAGATCGTCGTTGGCCTTCGCGCAGAGATCGCGGAACAGGCGCAGCACGTCCGTCGCGAGCGCGACCGGCCACGCGGCGAGTCCGCCCATCACGATCGGTCCGATCGGATGCAGCGCGAACTCGAACGAGGTGGCGATGCCGAAGTTGCCGCCGCCGCCGCGCACGGCCCAGAAGAGATCCTGATTCTCGAGCGCGCTCGCGCGCGCGACCTTGCCGTCGGCCAGCACGAGATCGACCGACTTCAGGTTGTCGAGCGCCATGCCGTGCTTGGGCAGGAGCCACCCGAGGCCGCCGCCGAGCGTGAGGCCGCCGATGCCGGTCGTGCCGACGACGCCGCCGGTCGTGGCGAGCCCGTGCACCTGCGTCTCGCGGTTGAAGATCTTCCAGAGCGTCCCGCCCTCGGCCTGCGCCGTTCTCGTCGCGGGGTCGACGTGGACGCCGCGCATCTGCGAGAGATCGATCATCATCCCGCCGTCGACCGTCGCGCGCCCGCCGACGTTGTGCCCGCCGCCGCGCACCGCGATCTCGAGCCCCTGGTCACGCGCGCTCTTGACGGCGTCGACGACGTCGGCGACGCCGCGGCACTCCGCGATGACCGCGGGCCGCTTGTCGATGAGGCCGTTGTGCACGCGCCGCACGCTGTCGTAGGGAGCGTCAGCGGGCAGGATGACGCGCCCGGAGAATGTCGTGGCCAGTTGCTGTGCGGGTGAAACGGTGCCTTCTGCCTTCATCTCGAACTCCTATTAAGTAATAGGGTGGGAGCGGGAATCCCTGTCGGCGATTATGGACCAAGTTCCTATTGGCCCTGCCAGGCATCGGCGCAACTCAGTACGATGGCTGGTCCCGCGGAGGCAGCACATGGCGTTCGGCCACGAGATGCACGCACACTGGGCGCTTGACCCGGATGTGACCTATCTGAACCATGGCACGGTCGGCGCCGTGCCGCGTCGCGTCCTGGCCGCGCAACAGAAGATTCGCGACCAGGTCGAGCGCCAGCCGTCGGAGTTTCTGCTGCGCGAGGTCTCGGGCCTCGTGGGTCTGCCGCGCCGCGAGCCGACGCTGATGCGCACGGCGGCCAGCGCCGTCGCGTCGTTCCTCGGCGCGCGCGGATCGGATCTGGTGTTCGTGGACAACGCCACCACCGGCGTCAACGCCGTCTTGCGATCGTTCCCGCTCGAGCCGGGCGACGAGCTGATCCTCACCGACCACAACTACGGCGCCACTGCGCGCATCGCCGCGTTCGTCGCCCGCGAGCGGCGGGCCGTCGTGCGCACGGTGACGGTGCCGTACCCGCGCTTCGATCCGGCCCGGCTCGTCGACGTCATCGTCGGCGCGATCGGTCCGCGCACGCGCGTCGCGGTGATCGATCACATCACGTCCGAGACGGCGCTCGTGTTTCCGGTGGCCGAGATCGCGCGCCGCTGCCGCGAGCGCGGCGTGCGCGTGCTCATCGACGGCGCGCACGCGCCGGGCGTGCTGCCGCTCGATCTGCCGTCGCTCGGCGTCGACTGGTACGTCGCGAACCTGCACAAGTGGGCGCACGCGCCGCGCAGCAGCGGCTTCCTGTGGTCGGACCCGCAGCATCACGCGATGCTCCACCCCGCGGTGATCTCGTGGGGGCTCGATCAGGGATTCACGGCCGAGTTCGACTGGGTGGGCACGCGTGATCCCTCACCGTGGCTCGCCGCGCCCGAGGGCCTGCGCTTTCTCCAGGAGCTCGACTTCGCGCGCGTGCGCGAGCACAACCATGACCTCGTGTGGCGCGGCGCGCAGGCGCTCTGCGATCGCTGGGGCACGACGCTCGAGCTCGAGCCCGGGCACGTCGGCGCGATGGTCACGCTGCCGCTGCCCGATCGACTCGGCTCGACGCCGACCGAGGCCGCGACGCTGCGCGACACGTTGCTCTTCGACGATCGGATCGAAGTCGGCGTCCACGCCGCGCACGGCCGGCTGTGGACGCGAGTGTCCGCGCAGGTGTACAACGATCAGAGCGACTTCACACGACTCGCAGACGCGGTGTCCACCCATGCTCATCGATCCCGGTAAGAAAGCTCCCGCTTTTACCTTGAACGACCAGGACGGCAAGACGCACAAGCTCTCGGACTACGCGGGCCGGCCCGTGGTGCTCTACTTCTACCCGAAGGACGACACGCCGGGATGCACGAAGGAATCGTGCGCCTTCCGCGACAACCTGCCGAAGTTCACGAAAGGCCGCGCCGCCGTGCTCGGCGTCAGCATTCTCGACGAAGCGAGCAAGGCGAAGTTCGCGGCGAAGTACCAGTTGAACTTTCCGCTGCTCGCCGACGCCGACCACGAGGTCGCGGAGAAGTACGGCGTGTGGCAGGAAAAGCAGAACTACGGCAAGAGCTACATGGGCATCGTCCGCACGACCTACCTGATCGACGGCGACGGCAAGGTCGCGAAGCGCTGGGACAAAGTCAACGTCGACGGCCACGCGGAAGAAGTGCTAAACGACCTCGGGAGTCGTTTCCCGCTGAAATGACACCTGGAGTTTCCATTGATGCCAAAATGGAAACTCCAGGTGTCATTCGGGCGGGAAACGACTCCCGAGGTCATTTCTCCTGACGCTCGACCTCGATCGTGCAGTCGGCGATCAGCGCGGCGACCGCGCCGACCGCGGCGACTACGGGCGCCAGGACCGCGCCGACGACGCCAATCGTGAGCGGAAATTCCGCGACGACGTGATCCTTCTGGCGGATCCGCACGCGGCGCACGTTGCCCTCGGCAATCAGGCGCTTGAGCTGCTCGAGCGCCGCTTCGCCTTTCGTCTCGATCTTCTCCCACCACGTTCGCTCAGTCGTCATACGGTTGTCCTCACGCTCACCTACTATCGCGTATAGTTCGCGCCATGCACGTCCACCACCATGCTCCCGGATCATTCTGCTGGTTCGAGCTTTCCACCACGAACCAGGCGCAAGCCAAGGCTTTTTACGGAGCGCTCTTCGGCTGGCAGCCCGACGACCAGCCCGTCGGACCGAACGACGTGTACACGATCTTCAAGGTCGACGGCCGGGACGCGGCAGCGGCGTGCACAATCCGTCCCGATCAACTCGCGCACGGCGCGCGGCCCAACTGGCTGCTCTATGTCTCGGTCGAGAACGCCGACGCGAGCGCGAAACGCGCGACCGACGCGGGCGGCAAGCTCCTGATGCCGCCGTTCGACGTGATGGAGTCCGGCCGCATGGCGCTCGTCGCCGATCCCACCGGCGCGGCGTTCGCGATCTGGGAGCCGCGCAATCACCACGGCACCGGGATCGTCGGCGACAACGGCACGGCTGTGTGGGCCGATCTCAACACGCCCGATCCGGTCCGCGCCGCGCGCTTTTACCACGCGCTCTTCAACTGGAAGATCGTCGCCGGCAAGACGATGGCGCCGGCTGGTCCCGACGATTACGGTCACATCGTCAACGGCCAGGAGTTCATCGGCGGCGTTCCTCCGGCCGCGTATCAATCGAAGGGCGCGCCGCCGCACTGGCTAATCTACTTCGCCGTGCCCGACTGCGACACCGCCGCCGCCAATGCGAAAAGCGCGGGCGGCGCGATCGTCGTCCCTCCGATGACGGCGGGCGAAGTTCGAAAGTTCGCGGTGCTCGCCGACCCGCAGGGCGCGGCGTTCGCGATCGTCGAGCCGCGAAGGTAGCGCCGGCGTCTACTTCCCGAGCACGACGATCGGGTTAATCCGACTCGCGCGCAGCGCGGGAATCGCGCTGGCGGTGAGCGCGACAATCGACAGCGCGATCGTCACCAGCGACAGCACCAGCGGGCTGAGCGGCGTGACCCCAAACAGCTGGCTCTTCATCAGCTGGCCGACAATGACGGACGAGACCAGGCCGATCGCGAGGCCGATCGCGACGATCTTGAGGCCGTCCGACAGCACGAGCCCGAACACCGACGCGGACGTCCCGCCGAGCGCCATCCGCACGCCGAGCTCGCGGCGGCGCTGCGCGACGCCGTAGGCCAGCACGCCGTAGATGCCGATCGCGGACAAAAGCAGCGCGACCACGCCGAACGCGATCGAGATGAGCACGGGCAGGCGCCGGCCGACCAGGGCGTCGTCGATCACGCGCTGCATCGTCTGCGCGCGGGAGAGAGGCAGCTGCGCGTCGAGACCCGCGACCACGCGACGAACGTCGCTCAGGATCGTCGCCGACGGCACGCGCGTGCGCACCATCAGCGACACGCCGCGAATCGGACTCTGCTCGAACGGAAAGTAGTACGCGCCGACCGGCGTGATGTCGGCGCGCGGATCCATCATCTGCACTTCTTTCACAACGCCGACGATCGTGTAGAAGCGTGTCTTGTCCGAGGTCTTCGTCACGTCCTTGATGTCGTCCGGCTGGTACAGGCGCCGGCCGACCGCGTCCTGGTCCGGCCAGAACTTGCGCGCGAGCCGCTCGTCGATCATGGCGGTTCTGGGCGCGGTGGCGGTGTCGCGCGCGTCGAACGTGCGGCCGCGCACGACCGGAATGTGCATCGCCTCGAAGTAGCCCGCGGTCGCGATCACGGCGGTCGGGGCCAGGAGCGACTCACCGGGCTTCATGACGTAGCCCTCGGCGAGGATCACGCTGTTATTGATGCCGCCGGAAAACGGCACAGCCGTCGTCGCGCCAGCCGCTTCGACGCCGGGAATCGCGCGCAGCCCTTCGAGCACGCGCGACTCGAAGGACACCAGTGACGCCTCGTCCTTGTAGCTCGTCTGCGGTAGGTTGATGTTGCCGGTCACGACCTGATTCGGATCGAACCCGTAGTCGAGGTTGAGCACCGCGCGAAAGCTCGCGAGGAGCAGCCCCGCCCCCGTCAGGAGCGCCAGCGCGATCGCCACCTGCGCGGTGGCCAGCGCTGACCGGATCAGGTTCGCGCGGCGTCCGCTCGTGCCGCCGCGCGTTTCCTCGCGCAGCTCGACGTCGAGCTTCATCCGCCAGAGCCGCACCGCCGGCGCCAGCCCCAGCAGGAGCCCGACGACGATGGTGAGGGCGAAGGTCGCGCCAATCACGACGGGGTCCAGCGCGATTTCGTATCCGCGCGGCAGCTGTGTCAGGTTCGCCGCCGCGAGCGCGCGAATCATCGACCACGCCAGGAACACGCCGAGCGCACCGCCCGCGATGGCCAGCAGGGTCGTCTCGGTGACGAGTTGCCGCGACAGCCGCGTCAGGTCGCCGCCAATCGCGTGGCGCGTCGCCATCTCGCGGTTGCGGCCGCTCGACCGCACGATCACCAGGTTCGCGATGTTGACGCAGCCGAGGATGAGCACGAACCCGACGCCGCCCCACAGCAGGAACAACACCTTGCGCACGTCGCGCACCACGTCGTCTCGGAGAAAGACCGAGACGGTGTGAAAATTCGCGTCCTTCAGAATCTGGTGGAAGTCCGGAAACCGGACGTCGTTCGACGCGTTGAGCGCCTCGACCTGCTGCTGGACCTGTTCGATCGTCGCGCCCGCGCGCAGCCGCCCGATCATCTGCCAGTTGTTGCTGTGCCGACGGTCATCGGCCTTCTCCGCCGGCGCAAACGCCGCCGGCACGTAGAGATCGACGTCGTTCTGCAGAAACGAGAACTCCGGCGGCATGACGCCGACGACGTCGTAGTCGGTGCCGTTGAGTCGAATCTTGACGCCGGTGATCGATCCGGCGCCGCCGAGCTTGCGCTTCCAGAACGCGTAGCTCAACAGCACTTTCTGCGTCTTGCCGACCTCGCCTTCGTCGTCGGTGAAGACGCGGCCCAGCATCGGCTCGACGTGGACGACGCGGAAGAAGGACGGCGTCGCGCGAATGCTCACGAGCCGCTCGGCGCCGTTCTCGTCGCCAAACGTCATGCCTTCACGCCGGAAGATTGCCTGGACGTCGAGCGCGGGCACAGCCGTCACGCGGTCGAAGTAGTCGGGCACCGCGGCGCCGACCCGCGGCGCGCCGGCGTTCGGGTAGCTGTTGTAGAGCAGCACCACGCGCTCGGAGTCCGGGAACGGCAGCGGCTTGAGCAGGACCGATCGCACCACCGTGAACATCGCGGCGTTGGCGCCGAGGCAGATGGCGAGCGTGAGCAGCGCCGTAATCGTGAACGTGCGGTCCTTGACCAGGAGGCGCGCGCCAAACCGGATGTCTTGAAACAGCGTGGACATAACTTCTGAAACATACGTTGAAACCGCGCGCCAGGGTCCATCCCGCGCCGGCCCGTTGTGGGACAATCGCGGCCTGACGTTCCCGGTCTATCTCGGCACCGGCGCGTGGAAGTTCCACCCGCACTGGGTGTTCGACGCCCTCGCGTATGTCGTCGGATTCTGGCTCTACCTGCGGATGCGGCTGACGCGCGGCGACGTGCTCGGCGGCGACGCCCGCTGGTGGATCATCGCCGCGGCGATCGCGGGCGCCGCGATTGGCAGCAAGGCCCTCTTCTGGTTCGAGGACCCCGCCGAGACGCTCGCGCGGTGGCGGGAGCCGTTCTTTCTGCTGGGCGGCAAGACGGTGGTCGGCGCGCTCGTCGGTGGCCTCATCGCCGTCGAGCTCACGAAACGGCGGCTCGGCATTACGGCGCGCACGGGCGATCTCTTCGCCGTGCCGCTCTCGGCCGGCATCGGTGTCGGGCGCATTGGGTGTTTTCTGTCGGGCCTGCCGGATCGCACGTACGGTTCGGCGTCGGCGCTGCCGTGGGCGGTGGACTTCGGCGACGGCGTCCCACGCCATCCGACGCAGCTCTACGAAACGGCGTTTCTGTGGCTGCTCGCGGCGTTCCTGGCGCGCGTGCTGGCGCGGCCGCACCGGGAGGGCGACGTGTACCGCATGTTCATGGTCGGCTACCTCGCGTTCCGGCTCGTCGTCGACGCGATCAAGCCCGAGGTCCGGCTGGCGCTGGGACTGTCGGCGATCCAGTGGACGGCGCTTGCAGTGATCGTCCACTACCGCCATGATGTCGCGCGATGGCTGACGAAGTAACGCCCCAGGCAACGCCTCCCGGCACGCCGACGACCAAGCCGCGCGGCAAGCAGCTCGTGATCCTGCTCATCGGCGGACCACTGCTCGCGTTCGGCGGATGCGCGCTGTTTTTGAGCACGATGAACTTCAACTCGGGCGCAGCGGGCGCCGGCGGGATCCTCTTCGGGCTCATGTTCGTCGTGGGCCTCGGGATGTTCCTGGTCGGCTGCCTGATCGGCCTCGCGGTCGTTGTCCAGTCGATTTACAACGCGCACGAGAAAAAGTCCGGAGGCTCGTGATGCGCGTCCGGCCGTATCTTTTCTACGACGTCGCGATGTCGATCTGCTCGACGTGCTTTCGGCGTGTCGACGCCAAGATCGTGTTTCAGGACGATCGCGTGTTCATGGTCAAGCGATGCCCGGAGCATGGCCACGAGCGCGTGCTGGTCGCCGACGACGTCGACTACTACCGGCGGTGCCGTGAGGTGTTCATCAAACCGCCGGAAATGCCGGCGCACTACAACACGCCAGTCAAGTGGGGCTGCCCGTACGATTGCGGCCTCTGCACCGATCACGAGCAGCACTCGTGCCTGTCGCTCGTCGAGATCTGCGACGCGTGCAACCTGCGCTGCCCCATCTGCTACGCGTCGAGCGGACCGGATCGGCAGACGTACCGGACGCTCGACCACATCGAGCGCATGCTCGACGCCGTCGTGCGCAACGAGGGGCATCCCGACGTCCTGCAGATCTCCGGGGGCGAACCGACGATCCATCCGCAGTTCTTCGACGTGCTCGACCGTGCGAAGGCGCGGCCCATCCGACATCTGATGGTCAACACGAACGGGATTCGCATCGCGCAGGACGAGGAGTTTGCGGTGCGGCTGGCGAGCTACATGCCGGACTTCGAGCTGTACCTGCAGTTCGACTCGTTCGAGCGCGACGCGCTGATGGATCTGCGCGGCGCGGATCTGCGGCGCATCCGCGAGGACGCGCTCGAGCGGCTGAACCGGCTCGGCGTGTCGACGACGCTCGTCGTGACGGTCAAGAAGGGCGTGAACGACCACGAGATCGGCAAGATCATCGACTACGCGCTCACGCAGCCGTGCGTGCGCGGCGTGACGTTCCAGCCCGTGCAGAACGCCGGCCGCACCGACGCCTACGATCCAGCGACGGATCGGCTCACGTTGACCGAAGTGCGCCGCAACATCCTCGAGCAGACGAACGTCTTCCGGCCCGAGGACGTGATTCCGGTCCCGTGCCATCCCGATTCGCTGGCGATGGCCTACGCGCTGAAGCTCGGCCCGAAGGTCGTGCCGCTCACGGGACTGATCGATCCGCAGATCCTGATCAACGCCGGCCGAAACACGATCCTCTACGAGCAGGAAACGGCCGTGCACGAGGGCATCGTGAAGGCGTTCGCGACGAACCACTCACCGCAGTCCGGCGCGACGTCGCTGCGGGATCTGCTCTGCTGCCTGCCGCAGGTCGCCGTGCCGGCGGAACTCGGGTATGAGAACCTGTTCAGGGTGATCATCATGCAGTTCATCGACGCCCACGCGTTCGACGTGCGCTCGGTGAAGAAGACGTGCGTGCACATCGTCCATCCTGACGGACGGCTGATTCCCTTCGACACGTTCAACATGTTCTATCGCGACGACCTCGAAGCGACTCGGCTGCGGCCGCTTCGCGAGCGAGCGGCGCTCGGGCTGGGCCTCGCGTGAGCTGGATTCGCCGCGCGCTCCTCTCGGGCGCGGCGGGCATCGTCGCGGGCGCCGCGCTGACGGCGAGTCAGGCCCCCGGCACCGGCACGCTCAACGGCGACGTCGTCGATGCCGACTGCGAAGTACGGTATGGCGCGACGGTCACCGCGCGGCGGCTCGACGGCGAATTCACGCAGACGGCGATCACCGATAGAAAGGGCACGTTCAGCCTTGGCGGATTGCCGGCTGGGGCGTACAAGCTCACGGCCACACTTCCGGGTTTTCGGGCCGCGACCCGCACAGCGATCGACCTTCGCGCGGGCGCGACGGTGTCGTCGTCGCTGGCGATGGACATCGGTCAATTCACACCTCTCTCTTTCGATTCGGGTCCTCCGCGTCCTTCGGGTCCCCCGCCGATCCCACGAGAGACGTGCGTGCCCGTCGACATGTCGCGAGGCGTGATGATCGTGCGCGCTAGGCTCAATGACTACGCCACCGAGCCCGTCTGGATGATCCTCGACAGCGGCGCGAGCGTGACCGTGGTCGCCGAGGCGCTCGCAACCGCGCGCGGGATGGACGTGCGGCCTGCCGGCGAAATGCAGAGCGGCATCGGCGAGGGCCGCGCACGACTGGGCCGGATTCCGCGCTTGAGCATGCACATCGCCGGCGCGCAGATCGACACGACCACCGCCGTCACGCTGCCGCTTGGCAGCGACTTCGGCGTGATTGATCACGCCGTCGACGGCGTGCTCGGCAGCGAGGTGTTCCTGAAGTTCGTCGTGCGCATCGACTACGCGACGGCGTCGGTCCGGTTCTTCGATCCTGGGACGTTCGACTACAAAGGGCCAGGCGTGCCGGTGCCGATCACGCTCGCTGGAAATTCACCGGAGGTCCGCGTGCAAGTCGAAGCCGGTGGCCGGCCGCTCGCGGCCACGGTCGAGGTCGACACCGGCAGCGACGGCACCGTCGGGCTGAACCGCCCATTCGTCGACGCCAACCATCTGCTAGACGGCCGCCCGACGGTCGCGGGATACGCGATGGGCGTTGGCGGTGAGGCGTCGATGACCATCGGGCGGATCGACGCGCTGCGTCTCGGTCCGTTCATCTTCGCGAACCCGGTCGTCGGATTCTCGCGCGCCAGTCAGGGCAACACGGCATCGAAGTCGCGCGACGGCATCATGGGTGCGGCCATCCTCCATCGCTTCACGCTCTATCTCGACTATCCGCACCGGCGGATCATCCTCGAGCCGAACGCGCAGCTCGGCGATCCGTTCGATTTCGATCTGAGCGGCGCCGTGCTGGCGCGAAACGGCACGGCGCCGGCGCGCATCCAGGCGGTGCGGCCGGGCACGCCGGCCGCCGCGCTCGGCCTCGTTGCCGGAGACGAGCTGATCTCGATCGACGGCCGCGCGACGACGGATCTGCCGCTCGACACGATCGCGCGGTGGTTGAGGATCCCCGATCGCGATTTCCGCCTGGGACTGCGGCGGGCGGGCCAGCCCGTCGAGGTCGTGCTCCACACGAAGCGTCTGATCTGAACGCGGACTAACCGTCGGACCTGTCGAGGAAGATCTTTTTCCCGAGCTCCTTCGTCGTCTCGAGGACGGACTTGGAGATCAGCCCGCCGGCAATCGAAAAGAACGCCAACGCGTACTGATTGTCGGCCGCGGCGAACTTGCCCGCGCGCATTCCGGCCAGCACGACGATGCCGACGAGCACGCCGAGAAACGGGCGGGTGAGGAATCCCGGCGTCAAGCGCGAGTTGAAACGCTCGCGGGACGCGCCGGGATCGAGCGCGGTCGTGCCGTCACTGAACTCCCAGCCGTTCGCTGTGCGCTGGTTGAACGACAGCCAGCCAGACGTCGTCGCGCCCCAGATACCGCCGACGACCGCCATCGTGAGCTCGCTGCCCACGCCGCCCTGCCAGTAGAACAGCAGCTTGAGACATTCGTAGGCGGACGCCACGAACCAGATCACGAAGTAGACCCACAACGCGCGCGTGAACCACACGTTCGGTTGCTGATCGTCGCGGTCGATGTAGAGCTGTGTTTCGAGCGCCGCGATCTCCGCCTTGTGTTCGGCGATGGCGCCGAGCAGCGTGGTCTTCTCGTCGACCGAGAGTCGCGGCACGAGCCTATGGTAACGCCAGATTCTCGGCCAGCCGGCGGATCGTGTTGAGGCCGCGGAACGTCGATCGCACGCCGATCACCCTTTCGAACGCGGCGTTCGAGAACTTCGAATCGCTCTGTTTCGTCCGGCACAGCCAGTACAGCTCGCGGCCGTTCACGTGGAAGTCATCGATCTCGCTGACAAAGCCTTTCACTTTTGTGATCGCGGCCTTGTCGAGCGCGCCGGCGAGAAACCCGACGTTGAACGAACCCGCTGACGCCACGCGCGCCGGCTCGAACGCGCGATGGGCGGCAATCGCGGCCACCTCGGCGTCCGTGCGCAGGAACGTTTTGACCTCGTAGCCGAGCCGCTCCTCGAGACACGCCTCGATCCGGCGCTCGAGCGCCGCGGCCGCATTCGACCGGGTCCGGAAAATGACGTTGCCGCTCGCGATGAACGTCTCGACGTCGTCGAAGCCGAGCGACGTGAAGTGCTTCCTCAGCGCGTCCATCTTGACGATATGGCCGCCGACGTTGATGGCGCGCAGAAAGGCGACGTACCGTGTCATCGCTAGAATTCGGGCTCCGCCTCCGCCTCGGCGATCTTCTGGCGCTCGGCGTCGGTGAGGTACCGCACGCGCAGATCGGCCAGCCGAGGCGCGTCCGGCCGCCCCCAGAGAATGTCGCCGAGCCGGTGCACCCACGCCTCGACCTCGGGCTCGCGGTAGCTGAAGTTGTCCATCGAAAACGACGCGATCGTATGCGCGTACCGCGCCGCGAACTCCTCCGGCGTGATGCCGTCGATCATCATCCGGCGGGCGTAGGCCTCCATCCCCGGCTCGGCCAGCGGCAGATCTCGTTCGGTCATGTCGCGGGTCGCGGCTACTTGCCGCTCGCGTCGTGGTACGGATCGAGGTTGTAGTCGAAGAACGCCCAGACGCGTGCCCACGAATCGCGTTGCTCGGTCGTGTTGGTCGGCGTGTAGCTCGCTAGGTCGGTGGGATCAGCGTTGCGCTCCGTCATGGACGGGCACTGGCGATCGAACAGGTGCCCGCCCTGCGGGTTGTCGTAGATCTTGGTCTCCGCGAGATTGGACTTGCGCGCTTTCAGCGCGTCGACCAGTTGCTGCGCTTCCTCGAAGTTCACGTCCTGATCGTTCCTCGTGATGTGAACGAGCAACGGAATCTGAAGTTTGTCGATCTGGTAGATCGCCGAGCGCTCTTTGTACACGGCGTTGACCTGCGCGCTGTCGCCCGGCAGGCCGCCGATGCGATTGGCCGGGTCAATCTGCTGGTGGTAGCGCGCCGGATTCTTGTACGACAAACGCTGAAAGAGATTCGTCACGGGCACCAGCGCGGCCGCGACCCTGAACGTCGCCGGTTCGTGCGTGATCGAGAGCAGCGTGATCATCCCGCCGTGGCTCCAGCCGATGATGCCGATGCGCGCGGGATCCACGTACGGCATCGTCGACTTGATGAAGTCGACCGACGTCAGCACGTCGTCGACCTCCGCGCCGCCGTAGTCGATCGCATCGTAAAACGCCTGGCCGTACCCGACGCTGCCGCGGTACTCGGGCGCGACGACGACGTAGCCGCGCGAGACGGCTTCGCGCACGTACGGAATGTAGTACTCGTACACGTGGCCGCGAATGTCCGGGTGCACCCAGACGATCGCGGCGTGGCCCTTGGGCCCGCGCAGCTTCAGCGGCTCGAAGACGAAGACCGGAATCTCGAGCCCGTCCTTGCGGCTCTTGTAAGTCGTCTTCGTCATCTTCATGACGCCTTCGCTCGCCTTGCGCCACGTCGCGTCTGTTTGCACCTGGCGCTGCAGCGCGGCGTCGAAGTTCGGCGCGTTGCCCTGACCGCGCCCGGTGGCGGGCGGCGGCGTCTGCTGGCTGACGGGCGGCGGCGCCGTTTGCTGCCCGGCGATCGGCGCGATCGCGATGAGCGAGACACCAACGATCCCGACGAGGACACCGAACTGGGCACGAGTACGTAGACGCATGATCAACTCCGCGCGCCGATGGTATCGCAGACGCCGGGGAGGGTAAACCTTCCGGGCGTCCCGGCAGTCAATACCTATGGAGCCAGCGCCCTCTTCATTCGATCGAAGGAGCGCATCATGATTCGTAAGCTTCTGACTCCGCTGTGGTCCGCCGTCATACTTCTTATTGCCGCGACGGCGTTCGCACAAGGATCGTCCGACACGCCGCGCGCGTACCTCAGCGCACTCGGCGGCGTGACGTTCGGCAACGAGGCGGGCGGCGTCTTCGCCGGCGGCATCAACGTCGTCGCGACACCGCACCTGCAGATCATCGGCGAATTCGGACGCATGTCGAACGTGCTGCCGAAGACCGCATCCGATCAGCTCAACACCGTTGCGGAAGGGTTTGCGGGCGACGGCACGACTCCGTTCAGCTTCACCGCGACGATGCCATCTACGTACGGCATGGGCGAAGTGCGCGTGCTCGGCAAGCAGCGAGCCGGGCTCGCCCCGTTCCTCGACACCGGTTTCGGCTTTGCGAAGCTCACGACGCATCTGACGGCCACACAGGGTGACGCCGACGTCACGCCGGACTTCGTCACGGCAGCGGATCTGTTTCAGACGCAGACCAAGCCGATGTTCATGGCAGGCGGCGGAGTCTCAATCGCCGTGAGCAAACGCGCGGCCGTCGACATCGGCTACCACTGGGCGCGCATTTTCACCGACACCCAGTCGATCAACACAAACCAGGTCGTGGCCGGGGTGCGCGTGGGGTTTTAAGTAGACCCTTGTGGTTCCGGGGTTCCGCGGTTCGGCGGTTCCGGGGTGCGCTGGCTGCGAGCCACCCCGGAACCACTAAAATCAAGGGATGTCTGTGCCCGTGCCCGGTGCCACCGAGCGCCTCGACTTCATCCGTGAGATCGTCACCGCCGACAACGCGTCGGGCAAGCATGGCGGACGCGTCTCTACGCGCTTTCCCCCGGAGCCGAACGGGTACCTCCACATCGGTCACGCCAAGGCGATTTGCCTGAACTTCGGGATCGCCCGCGACTTCAGCGGCAGCTGCAACCTGCGCTTCGACGACACCAACCCGGTGACCGAGGACGTCGAGTACGTCGAGTCGATCATGGCCGACGTCCGCTGGCTGGGGTTCGACTGGGACGATCGGCTGTACTTCGCGTCCGACTACTTCGAACAGCTGTACGGCTACGCCGAGACGCTGATCGAGCGCGGCCTCGCGTACGTCGACAGCCGATCGGCGGACGAGGTCCGCGAGACGCGCGGCACGCTCACCGAGCCCGGCGCGAACAGTCCGTACCGCGACCGTCCGGTCGCCGAGAACCTCGACTTCTTCCGGCGGATGCGCGCCGGTGAGTTTCCCGACGGCGCGCACGTACTGCGCGCGAAGATCGACATGGCGTCGCCCAACATCAACATGCGCGACCCGGTGCTGTACCGCATTCGCCGCGCGCACCATCACCGCACCGGCGACACGTGGCGCATCTACCCGATGTACGACTACGCGCATCCGATCTCCGACGCGCTCGAACGGATCACGCACTCGCTCTGCACGCTCGAGTACGAGGCGCACCGGCCGCTGTACGACTGGCTGATCAACAACCTGCCGCTGCCGGCCCAGCCGCAGCAGATCGAGTTCGCGCGCCTGAATCTCAACTACACCGTGATGAGCAAGCGCAAGTTGCTGCAGCTCGTCGGCGAGAAGCGCGTGAGCGGCTGGGACGACCCTCGCATGCCGACGATCTCCGGCATGCGCCGCCGCGGGTACACGCCGGAGGCGATTCGCCGCTTCGCCGACGACATCGGCGTCGCCAAGCGCGAGAACATCGTGGACATCGGCTTGCTCGAGCACTTCGTGCGCGAAGATCTCAACAAACGGGCCCCGCGCGCGATGGCCGTGCTGCGGCCGCTCAAGGTCGTCATCGAGAACTACCCCGCCGGCCAGGTCGAGGAGATGGACGTCGTCAACAACCCGGAGGATCCGGCCGCGGGCACGCGCAAGGTGCCGTTCTCGGGCGTGCTGTACATCGAGCACGACGACTTCCGCGAAGATCCGCCGAAGAAGTTTTTCCGCCTCGCGCCCGGGCGCGAGGTGCGCCTGCGCAACGCGTACCTGATCACGTGTCAAAAGGCGATCAAGGACGCCGCCGGCAACATCGTCGAGCTGCGGTGCACGTACGATCCAGCCACGCGCGGCGGCGACGCGCCCGACGGCCGCAAGGTCAAGGCCACGCTGCACTGGGTGTCGGCGTCGCACGCGGTCGACGCCGAGGTCAGGCTGTACGATCGACTCTTCAACGTCGAAAACCCCGGCGCGGGCGACGCGGATTTTCTGACGCAGCTCAACCCCGCCTCGCTCGAAGTGCTCGGCCACGCGAAAGTCGAGCCGTCGCTCGCGAAGGCCTCCGCGGGCACGCGATTCCAGTTCGAGCGTCTGGGCTACTTCTGCGTGGACGCGGACGCCGCGCCCGGCCGTCCGGTCTTCAACCGGACGGTCACGCTCAAGGACAGCTGGGCGCGCATCGAGAACCGCGAGGCGTAGCCGGCCGGCTCAGGCTCTCAGCGTCTCGACCGGATCGAGCCGGAAGATGCGCAGCGCCGGCAGCAGACTCGCCACCGCGGCCACGACAACGAGAAACGCGCCGACTTCGAGATACGTGGACGGATCGCGGCTCGTGACGCCCCACAGGTAGTCGCTGCTCACGAGGCTTTCGACCAGCCGGACGGCCACCACGGCGAGACCAATCCCCACGACCGCGCCGCAGCAGGCGATGACGATGCCGGACATCGCGACCGCGCGAATCGTCCCGCCGGCCGTCGCGCCGAGCGCGAGCCTGATGCCGAACTCGCGCGTGCGCTGCTGTACCGAGTGCGCGATGAGGCCGTGGATGCCGATTGCCGCGAGCAGCACCGCCGCCCCGCCGAGCACGCCGACGAGGATCATCAGCAGTCGCTGTCGCGCCGTCGCGGCGGCCTGGATGTCCGTCATCTGCTGGATCCGTCCGATCGGCAGCAGCGGATCGACGGCGCCAATCGCGCGCTGCAGCGCCTCCTCCGCAACCGCCGGCCGCTGCGTCCGCACCGTCCACATCGGCGAGAACCAGATGTGCATGCCCATGAATCCGTCGGGCGTCTGCGCCGCCGGCAGATAGATCAGCGGCCCGCTCGTAATCGGGCCTCTCACCATCCCCGTGAGAAAGAAGCCCGAGCTCGTTACCTTCACGTCGCCGACGACGCCAACGATCTCGCGCTCGGCGCCGCTCAGCCGGATGCGCCGCCCCATCGGATCGCGTCCGCCCGACGCGAGCTTGGTGAAGCCTTGATTGACGACGACGATCGGCGGTGCGGTGACCGCGTCGGACGTCGAGATCGCGCGCCCGCCGATCAACGGCACACGCAGCGTCTGGAAGAAGTCCGGCGTCACGTACATCACGTTTGCGATGTGGCCCTTGTCGTCCGGCTCGTCCATGAACTTGAACCCCATGTTGAGCAGCCGGCGATACGGCAGCTCGAGCGACACGGCCGCGGACTCGATGCCGGGCGTCTGTTCGAGCCGGCGCACCGTCTCATCGAAGAGCTGGTTCATCTGCGCGGCCGTCTTGTAGCGCGCGTCCTGCAACGACACGCTCGTCGTCACGACGTGCGACGGATCGAACCCGGGATCGATGCTGCGAAGATTCACGAACGCGCGGATGAGCAGCGCCGTCACGACGAGCAGCGCGACACCCAGCGCGACCTCGGCGCCGACGAGTACGCGACGCAGCCAGGGGCGCGATCCGCCGGCGATGCTGCGCGATCCCCCCTCCGCGAGGGTGGCCTGCACGTCGAGCCGGCTCGCTTGCAGCGCCGGCACGAGACCGAAGATCAGGCACGTGAACAGTGCCAGCCCCATCGTGAACGCGAGCATTGGCCCATCGAGCGTGACGTGCGTCCACTGCGAGAAGGTGGCGCCGCCGAGCGCTTTGAGCGCTTCAAGGCCGAGGTAGCCGACGCCGAGGCCCAGCGCGCCGCCGACGAGGCCGAGCACCGCGCTCTCGGTCATCAGCTGCCGAAGCACATCGCGCCGGCCGCCGCCGAGCGCCATGCGCGTGGCGATCTCCTTCGTCCGGCTGCCTCCGCGCACGAGCACGAGCACCGCCAGATTCACGCACGCGATGAGCAGTACGGTGAACACCGCGCCGCCGAGCATCACAATCGGCTGCTGCACGTCGGCGACCAGGGTGTCCTGCAGCGGCACCATCGTGAAGTGCGGGCTGAACCCCGCGGGAGGATCGTCGCCCGTGACTCGCTTGAAGAATCCGGCGTCGACCGCGGGCATGGCCGCGATCGCTTCCTGCCACGTGTGCCCGTCCTTGACGCGCGCGATGATCCCGAAGTTCGTCCCGCCGCCCTCGCCCGTGCGCGCCGCCCGCACGGGCGTCCACACGTCGGCTGGCTCGCCGGGATTCTCGAAACCTTTCGGCATCACGCCGATGACGTCGTACCGCTCGCCGCGCAGGAGGAGCGACTGGCCAATCGCGCCGGCGTCGCCGCTGAACACGCGCTGCCACAGCGCGTAGCTGATCACGCACACTGCCGGCCCGCCCGGACGGTCGTCGTCGCGGCTGAATTCGCGGCCCACGACGGGCGGGACGCCCAGCACGTGGAAGTACCCCGCGCCCACGCGCGCCTGGCCGACGGCCAGCGCCGATCCGCCGACGACGAGATTGACGTCGTGCCCGAAACCGCCGGCGATCACGGCGACGTCGATCGCCGACGCGCCGTCGCGCATGACCTCCCACGTCGTGCCGTCGTGCGACTCCCACCGGCCCGAGCCCTTCGGCGTTCGCCCTTCCACCTCGACCATGGCGAGACGCTCGGGCTGTGGATACGGCAACGGCCGCAGGAGGATCGCGTGCGCGAGGCTGAACACCGACGTGTTCGCGCCGATGACCAGCGCAAGCGTGGCGATGGCGGTCACCGTAAACGCGGGCGTGCGGCGCAGCACGCGCACCGCGTACCTGAGATCGCGCCACAAGCTATCGAAGAACGGCAGCCGCTCCATTGCTTGAACCTCCTCGAGCTTCGCTCGTGGATTGCCGAACGCGAGCCGCGCTTCCCGCCTCGCGTCTTCCGGTGTCCGCCCGCGCGCGACGAGCTCCTCGACGTAGAGCTCGATGTGCGTCTCCATCTCCTCGGCGCGATCGCGTTTGCGCATGGGCTCAGCTCAGCGTTTCCGGTCTCATCACTCGCGCCACCGCGCGGGCCAGCGCCTCCCAGCGGCTCGATTCCGCCGTGA
Organism: Vicinamibacterales bacterium; assembly: GCA_035279905.1. Taxonomy (GTDB): domain Bacteria; phylum Acidobacteriota; class Vicinamibacteria; order Vicinamibacterales; family SCN-69-37; genus DATEGZ01. Next base: position 23,356 of record DATEGZ010000105.1, on the reverse strand, counting down.
GCTGCCGCTTGCCTTTCGGCGTCAGCCGGTAGAACCGCACGCGGCGCCGGCTGTCGGACGTCCCCCAGAACGACGCGATCCACCCGCGCGCTTCCAGCCGATAGAGCGCGGGATAGAGCGAGCCCTGCTCGACGAGCAGGACGTCGTCCGACCGGCGCTCGATGTGCTGCGCGATGCCGAGGCCGTGAACGGGCCCCGCCTGCAGGCTCCGGAGGATCAGCATGTCGAGCGTGCCGGCGAGCAGATCGCCCCCGGTCGCGGGTTGCTGGCGGCGTCTCATGGTGTCTCCTAGAAGTTCTAGGTCAGAGGCTTGGACGGAGCGAGAGGCCGAATGGTTCGCTAGCGGTCGCCCAGCTTCATCCGGTGGAGCACACGGTGCACGACGGGCGCGAACAGGATCGTGGCCGACGCGATGAACACCAGGCCGGCGTACAGGGCGTAGCACCCGGCGAAGATCTTCGCCGCGCTCGTCGGCAGGTCCCCCACCGGTCCCATCCCGCCCAGGAGCATCGCGGAGTTCAGGAACGCATCCACGCCGTTCATCTCCCCGAACGTCATGTACCCGACCATGCCGATCGCGAGAGAGATGACGACGAGCGCGGTCACCACGCCGAGGTGGCGAGCGATCCGTCCGGCGAACTGCCGGCGCGTCAGAAGTTTCGCCGTGTGATGCTCGTACATGAGAACCCCGGGGAACCCTCGGGAACCTCCAGGAACCCCGAGGAACCCCTATAATTCACCGCGTGATCGGCGAACAGGTCCAACACTATCGCATCGTGCGCCAGCTTGGCGCCGGCGGCATGGGCATCGTCTACGAAGCCGAGGACACGCGCCTGGGCCGCCACGTCGCGCTGAAGTTCCTGCCCGAAGGGATGGCGCTCGCGCCAGACGTGCTCGAGCGCTTCGAGCGTGAAGCGCGGATTGCCTCGTCGCTCAATCACCCGAACATCTGCACGGTCTACGACATCGGCGAGGACACGGCGCACGGCGGCCGCCGGTTCATCGTCATGGAGCTGCTCGACGGCGAGCCGCTGCGCCACCGCATTCACGGCCAGCCGCTTCCCACCGACTTCGTCGTCGACACCGGCTGCCAGATCGCGGACGCGCTCGACGCCGCGCACGCCAAGGGCATCGTCCACCGCGACATCAAGCCCGCGAACATCTTCGTCACGAAGCGCGGCCAGGCGAAGCTGCTGGACTTCGGAGTCGCGAAGCTCGGCGGCGAGCGGCACGCGGTGCCCGAGGTCGAAGAAACCCGGCGCGCGGCGGACGTGCTGACGTCCCCGGGCAGCGCGGTGGGATCGATCAACTACATGTCGCCCGAGCAGGCGCGCGGCGAGGACATCGACGCCCGCACGGATCTGTTTTCGCTCGGCCTCGTGCTTTACGAAATGGCGACCGGCCGGCAGGCCTTCGGCGGCCAGACGACCGCAGTGGTCTTCGATGCCATCCTCAACCGACAGCCGCCAGACGCGCGCCTGAGCAACCCGGAGCTGCCTGAGGAACTGCAGCGCGTGATCGTGCGATCGCTCGAGAAGGATCGGCGCCTACGATTTCAGACCGCGGCCGACATGCTCTCGGAACTGTCGCGGATTCGCCGCGACACGAGCGGCCGGACAGCCGCGGGTGTCACGAGCGCCGTGCCGCCCGCGACCGTCGCTACGGGCACGACGGCCGCGCCGCCTGCCGCTGCATCTGGCCGCTGGTGGCGTGTCGCGGTGCCTGTACTCGCGATTGCCGCCGCGGCGGGCTACTACTTCTGGAACGCGAACCGCACGCCGGCCTTCGCCGAGCGCGACACGATCGTCGTCGCCGACTTCGTGAACACGACCGGCGACGCGGTGTTCGACGACGCGCTGAAACAGGCGTTGTCCGTCCAGTTGCAGCAGACGCCGTACCTCACGCTCCTGCCCGATCAGCGCGTGCAGCGCACGCTACGCCTGATGCAGCGGCAGCCCGATCAGCCGATCACGCCGCAAGTCGCGCGCGATCTGTGTCAACGCGTCGGGGCCAAAGCGACATTCGAGGGGTCAATCGCCTCGATCGGATCCAGCTACGTCGTGACGATCGGCGTGCACAACTGCCAGACCGGCGCCGCGCTGGCCGAGGAACAACAGCAAGCGAGCAAGAAGGAGGATGTCCTCGCCGCGCTCGGCAAGGCGACGACGACGCTGCGCCAGCGTCTCGGCGAGTCGCTGGCGTCGATTCGGAAGTACGACGTGCCCGTCACCGAAGCCACCACCTCGTCGCTCGAGGCGCTCAAGGCCTACGGCCTCGCGAACAAGACGCGCTACACGCGCGGCGACGAAGCGGCGATTCCCTTCTTTCAGAAAGCCGTCGAGATCGATCCGAACTTCGCGCTCGGCTACGCGAAGCTCGCGGTCGTCCTCGGCAACACGGGCCACGCCGACGACGCGAAGAAGAACGCCCAGAAGGCGTACGACATGAAGGACCGCGTCAGCGAATACGAGCGGCTCTACATCACCTGGAACTACGACACGAAGGTGCTCCTGGACCCGAAGCAGACGCTCGCGACGCTCGAGTTGATGACGGCGTCGTATCCGCGCGACTTCGCCGCGCAGAACAACCTCGGCGTCTATTACATCAGCCGCAACGAGTTCGCGCAGGCCGCGGAGCACTACAAAGCGGCGATCGACATCGCGCCCGATGAGCCGCTGCCCATGGCGAATCTGGCGTACTCGGAGTTCTTCCTGGGCAACCGCCAGGAGGGCTACCGGTGGGCGGACAAGTCGCTCACCATCCGGCCGGACGGCGGGCTCGCCATCACGCGATGGATGGTCGCTCGATCGTGGAACGATCCCGACACCGCAGCGTTCGAGGCCGCCGCGCGAAAGATCGCGCCGCCGAATCAAATGCTCGGAGCCGAGGCGACACTGGCCGCGTGGGACGGGCGGCTCAAGGACTACGCGAGGATCCAGGAACAACTCCGGATGGCTGCTCGCGGCGGTCACGACGACAACCTGGCCAGCTCGTTGACGGCGGCCGAACGGATTCTGAACGCGTTCTACCAGCGCGGGCCGGCGCTCGATCAGCTCAAGGCCTCGCTGGGCAAAACCGAAAGCGTCGAGGCACAGGCGCAGGCGGCCGCCGCGCTTGGCGCGATGGGCATCGTCGAGCCGCTCGCGCCGGTCGTCGCGCGCCTCGACCCGCTCGGCAAGCAGGACGCGGGCCTCTGGACGACCGTGGCGGTGTCCAAGGCGTACATCCGAGCTCAGGCGGGCCAGGCCCGTGAGGCCGTCAACGACCTGCAGGCCGCACTCAACGAGAACCCTCGCGCGCTCGAGCTCAACTTTCACATTTGCCGCATCCGCGTAAACAGCGGCGATCTCGACGGCGCCGACGCGAGCTGCCGCCTGGTGACCAACGCCATCGGCCTGCTCGGACTCAATCCCGTGGTGACGGCCGCGCGCTGGCAGCTCGCCGAAGTGCTCATCAAGAAAGGCGACAAGGCCGGGGCGAAGGAACAGCTCGACGCGCTGCTAAAGCAGTGGGAAAAGGCGGACACGGAGTTCACGCTGTTGAAAACGGTCAGGGAAGAGAGAAAAGCGCTCGAGGGGAAATGAACTGGGGTTCCTTGGGGTTCCTTGGGGTTCCCGGGGGTACCCCGGGGTTCTGAGGTTCGTTGGTGGCGTTGTCGTTTCTGCCGTCCCGCCCCCGGCGAACGTTGCAGTTATTTCTACAGCCAACCAGGTCAGGCCGAAATCACAGGGCGCACCTTGGCACCAAACGTGTGTCATGGACGCTCATGGGCTTCTACGATCACACCGAGTTCATCGTCTGGCAGCGAGCGAATGACGTTCGACAATTGGTCCGCGGACTGACGACGAGACCAGCATTCAGCGGGCACTGGTGGTTGCGAACACAGCTCCGCCGGGCGGCGAACACGTCGTGCACGAGCATCGCTGAAGGATTTGGAAAATTCTATCCGCTCGAGTTCGCGCGTTATCTCCAGATATCGAAGGGATCGCTCAAAGAGATCATCGATCACCTGCCGGATGTCGTCGGACTGGGGTTGGCCTCACCCGACGAAGCGACAGAGATCCGTCGGCTGGCAAAGCGCGGCTGCAAGGCGGCGGTCGGACTGATCCTCTATCTCGAGTCGCTACCACCCGACCGAATTATTGAGCTGCGCCAACTCGGCCAATACGTACGCGGACTCGGGAACCCTGAACGACCGCGCGGAACTCCGGGAACCCCCAGGAACCGCGAGGAACCTCCAGGAACCCCAAGGAACCCCAGCTCTAAATGAAGCCGAGCGTGCTCTTCCTGAAGTCGGCGCCCAGGACCGAAATCGAATTCGCCCCCAGCCAGTTGTCAATGATTCGCGCGTACACCGATCGAAAATCTGTCTCGTACGTCACGTCGGCGCCGTTGTTCTCGAGCGTTGGATTGCCGGGGTTGGGATCGAGCGAGGCGGCCGTGCCGTACAGGCCGCCGTGGACGCCGCCGCCCATGACCATCATGAGGCCGGCCGCGCCGTGGTCGGTGCCTGCGCTGCCGTTTTCGTTGATGCGGCGGCCGAACTCCGAGAACTGGACGACGAGCGTGTCCTGCAGCAGGCCCTGATTCTTGAGATCGCTGTAGAACGCGAAGAGCGCGTTGCCGAGCGTGCCCATGAGGTTCGCGTAGCCCGCGTTCGCGGCGTTGACGTTCTGCGTCGCGTGCGTGTCGAACCCGCCCGTCTGGACCCAGAACACCTTCGTGCCGATGCCCTTGGCGATCGAGCCGGCCACCGTCTTGAACGCCTGCGACAACCCGTCGCCCGCGTAGGCCACCGTCGGCGCGTACGACACGACCTTGGCCACGCGATCGAGCGTGACGAGCGCCGCCTGCGCGGTGCTGTTGACGAACGAGAGGTACGGCTGATCGACCGGCAGATGCGACGCGATCGCGCTCATCGCGCTGCGCGAGTACGTGGCTTCCGTACCGGTGTTCGGGCTTTGGAACGCGTAACTCGCCGGATTCGGAATCGCCGGCACGCTCACCTGCCGGCCGATGAGCGTGTGCGGCACCTCTCCGGTCGTGCACCAGCCCACGAGCGGATCGACCGGCGAGGGCAGCGTGTCGAGGTAGCGGCCGAGCCAGCCGGGTCCGACCGAGCTCTGCGGATTGGCCGTGGACCAGATGTCGGTGCCGAGAAAGTGCGAGCGGCTCGAATTCGGATAGCCGCTGCGCTGCACGATCGCGAGATTGCCCGCGTCGTAGATCTGCTTGAGTCCGGTGAGCCGCGGATGCAGGCCCAGCGGCTTGCCCGACGGGTCCGTCCCGATCTGGAGGACGTCGCTCGCCGGCACGCGGATCGTGGGCCGGCGGCTGAAGTAGAAGTTGTCCGTGTAGGGCACGAGCGTCGAGAGCGCGTCGTTGCCGCCCGCCAGATAGAGGACCACGAGGTTGCGCCGGGACGCGCCCTGCGCGATCGCGAGCTCCGAGAGAAACGCCGGCGCGGCCACGCCAATCGTGAACGCGCTGACGCCGCCCTGAATGAACTCGCGCCGGGTCACCTTCATGCCATCGGCCCCCTACACGAACTGGTACTGGCCCGAGCCCGTCACCAGGTGGAACAACCCGCCCGCCTTGTTGAGCAGCTGCGTCTCCGATCCGGTCCACGTCCCGCCGGCGCGCACGTAATCCGTCAGCGCGCCGTAGACGTCGCCGGACGGCTGCGGCACGTTCAGCATGTCGACGACGAAGTTGACGAGCGTGTCGGGCGACTGCTTGAACGGCCGCGCCAGATCGCGCAACGCGAACTTCTGATTGGTCGCCAGCTGCGCCGCGAAGTTCATCCGCGCGAGCGTGCGCGCCGTCGAAAACCACCCGGGCCCCAGCTCCCACCCGTTGACGTCCGGCGGCTCGAAGAGCTGCTGCCCCATGTTGACCATCGGCGTCAGCGCGTCGTTCACCGAGAAGCCGACGAAGCCGACCTCCTTGAGCGACCGCGGAACGAACTCGGCCGGCCATGAGTAGCGCTTGAACGTCGCCGATCGGAATTGATCCGACGCCAGCACGGCCCGCACGACGGTCCTCATGTTGGTGCCGCTCTGCAAGTACGTGTTGGCAATCTCCGACACGAAGTTGTCGTCGGGCACCGCGGTCTCGTCGACGAACCAGACCCAGAGCTTGCGCGCGAGCCGCCGCGCCGTCTCGGGGTGCACGGCCAGGGCGTTGATCAAATCGAGCCCGTCCTGCATTCCGTTCGACGAGCTGCGCGACGGGATGATCCGGCTGCCGTCCGGGTAGATTGGAAAGCTGAATTCCTTGGCGGTCAGATCGTGCTGTCCGGCGTTGAAATTGAACGCGTAGTAGGCCGACGCCGTGCCGCGATCGCCAATCGTCGTGAGGTTCCACCCGCTGAACACTTTTGCCGCCGCGTACACGTCGGTCTCGACGTAGTGCTCGACGCCGAACGTGAAGAGCTCCATGAGCTCGCGGCCGAAATTCTCCTGCGGCTTCGCTTTCGTGTTGAGCCGGCCGTCGAGCCAGACCAGCATCACCGGATCCTTGGCGACCTCGATCAGCAGATCGCGAAAATTGCCGAGCGCCATCTGCCGGAAGAGCTCGAGCTGGCCGCGCGCGCCGCCGGGATCCTCCGATGGCTTGGCCGCCATCATGCGCGCGCCGTCCGTCGTGCCCACGACGCTCGACACCTTGCTGTACGCCGTCGCAAAGTGCTGGTGCCAGAAGAGCGCCATCTTCTCCTGCAGCGGCGCCGGCGAATGCACGAGACGGAAGAGCCATCGCTGCCGCGCGTCGTTGATCACCGTGTTGGGCGAGAACACCCCGCGCGTCGTGATCCCGACGTAGCCCGGCGTGCCGATGTGCGAGTCGACGTCCGAGGTGGCGGGGTCGTAGTTGACGAGCTGATCGACGACCGCCAGGTAGGTGAAGCGGTTGAACAGCGCGGTCTCCGCCGCGCCCACACCAAACCCGGCACGCCGAAGCAGGTGCTCAGAGAGTGGGGGGAGTCCAGCCATACCCTGGTCCAGTTTCGATCTTAGACCGTTCCGCCGCGACCGGCGTCACAAATGCCGGACAAACCCGAAGGCGTCGTCGTCGCGGGTGGCTTCGCCGCGCAGAAAACGTACGGCGGCGCGCGCCGCGAGCCACGCCAACCCATCTCCATGCCAACCGAATGCCAGTGCAAAAAAGTGAAACGGATAGTTACGATGCGGGCCAATCCACGGTAATCCGTCGGGCGTCGAGACCACCGGCACGTCCCAGCCCCACGCGGCCGGCAATCCCGAAATCGCCGGGTACCGGACCGAAAGCTCGTACATGAGCTGGGCGGTTCGCTGAACGACGGATTTGTCACGCAACCGGGCCCCGGGCGTGCGCGACCGGGCGCCGGCAAACAGCACCCGATCCTCGCTGAGCCACCGCCACCAGTACGGCGCCGCGCCGGCGTCGGTCACGACGCTCGTGCGCTTGCCCGAGGCGTGCCGCATCGGCGCGAGCATCGGGTGCGTGACGACGGCATAGCCGGTTTCGCGGCGGGTATGACGTCTGAGCTGGCTGAACACCGCGCCCGGTTCACCCGTCGCGACGACGATGCACGTCGTCTTGATCGTGCCGGAGGAGAGCACGACCTGCGCGATCCGGCGGGTGAAGCGCGTCCGGCGCACGGCCGAGCCCTCGAAGATCTGCGCGCCGTGCTTCTCGGCGGCCCCGGCCAGCCCGAGCGTGGCGCGGACGGGATCGAACGTGAACGCGTCGCGGAGCCGAAGCGCGCCGAACGAGTCGGTGGCGATGTCCGCCTGTGCCGCCGCGGGCGTCAGCCACGGCGCGTCGAGCGACGCGGCCTTCATCGCGGCCTGGTCGCGCCGCAATTCCTGCGCGTCTTCGGGCACGCGCGCGTTGATGACGAGCGCGCTGTCGGCGACGTCGCACTTGACCGAGAGCTTCCGCAACACGCTGCCGAACTCGCGCGCGCTCCGGCGGGCTTCCTGCCAGGCCGTCCGCGCGACACGGCGTCCGGCCGCCACCTCGACGGCGCGAAAGAGCGCGTCCGGCTGCGGCAGCACCGCGCCAAATCCGGCCGCCGTCGATCCGGTCGCGATCCGGTCGGCCTCGAGCAGGATGACCTTCGCGCCCGCGCTTGAAAGCGCGTAGGCCGCCGCCGCCCCGGTCAATCCGCCGCCAATGACGACGGCGTCGGCGGTGTGATGGCCTTTGAATTTTGGATAGGCGCGCCGACGATTGTCGGCGGTGCGCTCAGCCCAATAGCGGGCTCCGTAGCCTGGCATGCGCAAACAGCATATCTGGAGCACGTCCGGAGTGCGAAGTGCACCGGCGTGCTATTCTGCGCGCCGACCGCCAGGCCATGCCGCTCCCCGCCGGTGCTCGCCTCGGCCCCTATGAAGTCGTCGCTCCCTTGGGAGCCGGCGGGATGGGCGAGGTCTACAAGGCCAAGGACACACGCCTCGACCGCATCGTCGCGCTGAAGGTGCTGCCGGCAACGCTCGCGGCCGATCCTGAGTTCCGCGAACGCTTCGAGCGCGAGGCGAAGAGCATCTCGGCGCTCAACCACCCGAACATCTGCGCGCTCTACGACGTCGGCCGCCAGGACGGCATCGAGTACCTCGTCATGGAGTACCTCGAGGGCGAGACGCTAGCGGCGCGGATCGAGCGTGGCGCGCTGCCCGCGAGCGAGGCGCTCCCGATTGCGATCGACATCGCGAGTGCGCTCGATCGCGCGCACCGTCAGGGCATCGTGCATCGCGATCTGAAGCCCGGCAACGTGATGCTGATCAAAACCGGCGCATCGCGATCGGGCGCGCCGCAAGCGAAGCTCCTCGATTTCGGTCTCGCGAAGGTCAATCCGACGGCCGTGCTCTCGGGCGCGACGACGGCCGCGCTTCCCCCGGGCGGGGCGCCGCTCACGGCGCAGGGCACGATCCTCGGAACGTTTCAGTACATGGCGCCCGAGCAGATCGACGGCGAAGAGGCCGACGCCCGCACGGACATCTTCGCGTTCGGCGCGCTACTCTTCGAGATGCTGACAGGGCGGAAGGCGTTCACCGGCAAGAGCCAGGCGAGCCTGCTCGGCGCAATCCTCAAGGACCAGCCGCCGCCCGTGAGCCAGGTACAACCGCTCACGCCGCCGGCGCTCGATCGCGTCGTGAGCACGTGCCTCGCCAAAGATCGCGAGGATCGGTTTCACACCGCTCACGATCTGCTGCTGCAGCTCCGGTGGGTCGTCGAGGGTGGATCGGCTGCCGGCGTGCCCGCGCCGGTCGTCGCGCATCGACGGAATCGCGAGCGCGTCGCGTGGACGGCGTTCACTGTGGCGACGCTGCTCTTGCTCGCGGCGCTCGTGCCGGCGTGGCGGTACTTCCACCCCGCCGTCGATGAACGCCGGATTCAGTTCTCGACCCCGGCTCCCGGCGTTCTTGCGGTCAACACGGCTACCCCACCTGCTCTCTCCCCGGACGGGCGTTGGCTGGCGTTCGTTTCCCCCCCGTCGCCCGGATTACAGCAGCTGATTTGGGTACGGCGCCTCGACGACCTGGAGGCGAAGCCTTTGACTGGAACCGAAGGCGCGGGAGCGCTGTTTTGGGGGCCGGACAGCCGGACGATTGCGTTTTCTGCGAAATCGAAGCTGATGAGGATCGACGTCACCGGCGGGTCCCTTCAGACCATCTGTGACGCAGCCGCCACGAGTGCCGGCACGTGGAGCGCTGACGGCACGATCGTCTACGCGGCAAACACCACGGGGTCTGTCCTCGGAGGCGGAACCCTCTTCCGTGTGCCGGCTGCGGGCGGGACACCGGCCGAGTTGGCGAAACCCGACCGCGCCCAACAGCAGACGGGCTACAACTGGCCGGCCTTCCTGCCGGACGGTCGGCATTTTCTGGTCCTGTCCTGGAACGACGAACCAGGCAAACGGAGCATCCAGGTCGGGTCGATCGACGGCGGTCCGTTTACGGACTTGCTGCACGCCGAGTCGCAGCCGGTCTATGCGTGGCCGGGATTCCTGCTGTACACACGCGAGGGCGTGCTCTTTTCACAAGCCTTCGACGCTGGGCGGTTGCGCCTGTCGGGACAACCGATGCAACTGGCGAGCAGCGTGGTTGTCAATCGCATCAACGGCCGCGCCGCGTTTTCAACGTCGGCCAACGGCATTCTCGCCTATCGCGCCGGCGCGTTTCTCGATCCAGAAGCGGACTTGATGTGGGTGAGCCGCAGCGGCCAGCCGATGGGTGCCGCGGGTGAAACGGCGGCCTACAACCAGCTCCGCTTGTCGCCGGACGGGAAGCGCGTGGTGACCGCCCGCGTGGATACCAGAACCGCGAGGTACGAGCTCTGGACCGTTGACCTCGGCAGCAACGTCACGAGCCGGCTCACCTTCGATCGCCCCGGAGCCAACGACCCGGTCTGGTCGCCGGACTCACAGTCAGTGGCGTTCGAGTCAACCGCCACAGGCAAACGCGAGTTCTGCACGCAAGTCATTGGCAGCCAGCAGAGCACGCCGGTCTACGAGTCGGCGGAAGACCCGAAATGGCTCGATGACTGGTCCCCGGATGGCAAGTTCCTCCTGTATCACCTGCCGGCGCCCTCAAAGCTGTACGCGCTGCCGCTCCAGGGCGAGCGAAAGCCGCTGCGGCTGACGGAGTCCTCCGGTTTGATCGACTCGGCGCACTTCTCGCCGGATGGAAAGTGGGTCTCCTACAACGCCAACGACACGGGCAAGCATGAGGTCTGGGTTGCCTCGTTTCCTGCGTTCGACCAACGTCGGCAGGTCTCCCTGCATGGCGGAGGCCAGGCGCGCTGGCGGGGGAACGGGAAGGAGCTCTTCTACCTGACCGAGGACGGTCAGATGATGTTGGTGGCCATCGACACCGACACCAAGACCGGGGCGCTCACTTTCAAGACGCCGGTCCGCCTCTTCCAGGCTCCGATCGGACGACCGAACCTGACGATCGATTCGTATGATGTCACCGCCGATGGTCAGCGGTTCCTGTTCGTTCAACCGCGGGCCGGCGGGCCGCCAGTCATTTCGCCGATCACCATCATCGTGAACTGGCACGCCGGAGTGAAATAGCCGCGGGACTCAGCGGCGTCTCGCGACGATTTCTCCGACAATCGGCTGCAGCATGCGCGCGTGCGGCGAGGCCACGTGGGCGCGGAAGGCTTGCTCGACGGCCGCCGCGCGCTCGGCCGTGAACGCGCCAATGTCGACGAGCCGCCGCAGTCCGACGTCGAAGAAGGCCTGCGGCCACTGCCACGCGGCATCTGCCGGCGAGATGATCTCTACGATCGGGCGGTACTGCTCAATCTGAAAACCTGACTCTTCGAGCCACGCGCCGAGGTTGAGTCCGATGTCCGGCTCGCCGCCGGACGCCCGCCACGTCTCGATCACGACGCGGACGAATTCCTCGAACTCCGGCGATCGCGGGAGCAATCGCCACGCGGCGTAGTCGAGGTACTCGTGGAACACCGCGACGCCGCCGGGCCGGATGACACGATGCACCGCCACGGCCAGATCGCGCGGACGCTTGACGAATGCGGCGACCCAGCGGCACCACGTCGCGTCGACACGGACGTCGGGCAGGCCGTCGGCGTCGAGGTCGTGCTCGAACGTCGTGATGTTGAAGAGACCTCGCGCTGTGGACTCGAGCGCGTCCAGAAACCGGCGCGACCGGTCGATCGCGATGACGCGGCCCGTCGGCCCGACGATCTCGGCCAGATCGAGCGTCGCGTAACCGGGACCGCAGCCGATGTCCGCGATCGTCTGACCGCTCGTGAAGCCGGCGCGCGTCCAGACGTCGAGCACTTTGTCGCGCCAGACGCGATGCTGCACGCCAAGCCGCGCGATTTCCTCGTCGTGGGTGCCGAGGACGTAGTCGCGCTCGACGTTCGGGCTCGTCATGACCGCCGGCTCTTGCGCTCCGCGGCGATGAGCGCGTCTTTCATCTCGAGACCCCAGCGGTACCCGCCGAGGTGACCGTCCGTGCGGACGACGCGATGGCACGGTACGACGAGCGCGATGGGATTGGTCGCGCACGCGTGCGCCACGGCGCGCACCGCCGAGGGCCGGCCGATCGCGCGCGCGACTTCCGAGTACGTCCGCGTCTCGCCGCGGGGAATCTTCGTGAGCGCGCGCCACACCCGCCACTGAAACGCGGTGCCGCGGATGTCGACCGGCACGTCCGCCGGCACCGGCGTCGCGCGCGCAATCGCGAGCGCGGCCTCGATGAGCGGCTGCAGCTCGGCCGATGGCTTCGCCGCGATGTCCGCGTCAGGAAACTCGTCACGAAGGAAGCGCAGGAGTTCGGCGTCCGCCGCGCCGGCGCGCACCGCGCACAGTCCGCGGTCGGTCGAGGCCACCATGACGCGGCCGACCGGCGACTCGGCGGAGAGCCAGCGAATCTTCGCGCCCTGGCCGCCGCGCCCGTACGTCGCCGGCGTCATGCCCGGCAGGCTGATCGCGCCATACGCGCGGCTCGACGATCCGTACCCTGATTCGTAGACCGCGTCCGTCACGCGATGGCCGTTGCGCACCGCGTCCAGAAACCGGCGCTGACGGCAGGCCGCCACGTAGTCGCGCGGCGCCAGGCCGAGCACGCGGCGAAACGCACGCTGCAGCTGCACGACGCTCGTGCCGCCCGCTCGAGCAAGCGTCGCGCTCGTCCAGCGCGCGTCGGGGCGAGTCGCCACCGCCTCGCACGTCAGCCGCACGCGATCGGCCGGCGACGCCGACGAGGCCGTACGGGCCTCGGGATGGCAGCGCCGGCACGGCCGGTACCCCCGCGCTTCAGCCATCGCCGGGGCCGGAAAGAACTCGACGCGATCGCGATTCGGCCGGCGGCTGGGACAGGTCGGGCGGCAGTAGACCCCGGTCGAGGTCACGCCGTAGACGAACAGGCCGTCGGCGGCGCGATCGCGGGACATCACAGCGTGCCAAAGGGTGTGGGCGTTCATGACCCGAGAATACTGATTGTCCCTGACTCTCACACTCCGGAATGCGACATCAAAGTGCGGGCCAGCGCCTCATAGAGTTCCGCGGCTCGATGGAGCTCGGCAATCGCGACGTGCTCATGATCGGTATGCGCGACCGTCACGGATCCCGGACCGAGCAAGAGCGGCGTGCCCCAGCGATCCAGCCACGGAATGTCCGTCGTGAAGGCGAACGCCGCCGAGTCGAATCCGTCCACGGTCTTGAGCCGCACCGGCGGCACCACCAGCACGTCGTCGATCCGCACGCGCGATCCGACATGCGCGTCGAGCAGCCGCCGGATCTCGGCGAAATCGCCGACAGTGCGGAACATGACCTCGGCCTCCGCCGCCGCGGGAATCACGTTTGGCGCGACACCGCCGCCAATCAACCCGACCGTGTAGTGCGTGCGGCCCATCGTCGCGTCCGACGGCCAGTCGATCGAGCGGAGGGCGATCAGCGCGTCGAGGAGCTTTTCGATCGCCGACTCGCCCAGCTCGGGCAGGCTCGAATGCGCGGCGCGGCCGGACGCGGTCAGCTTGACGCGATACACACCGCGCGTGGCCGTGCCGAGCCGATTGTCGGTCGGCTCGCCGTCGATGAGATACGACGACCCCGGCGCGATCGTGTTGGCGGCGCGCGCGCCCTCACTGCCCCGCTCCTCGCCGACGACGAACAGCAGGCCGACGCGCCGCTCGCCGGCCGCGCGCAGGCGCTCGGCCGCGGCGATCATCGCGACGATCGTGCCCTTGGCGTCGCACGCGCCGCGCCCGTGCAGCGTGCCGTGCTCGACGCGGCTCGGAATGAACGGCGGGACACAGTCGAAATGCGTCGAGAGCACCACCGACGGCTTGCCGACAGACGCAACGACATTGAATCGATCGGCGACGACGGGTTGTTCGGTGACGTCGTACCCCAGCCCGCGAAGCGTCGTCGCCAGAAAGGCGCCGGCGTCGCGCTCGCGGCCGGTGGTCGAGTCGATGTCGATGAGCTGGCGCGTCAGCGCGATCTGCGTCAGCGGATCCACGCTTCGAGCTCCGTGCGCGTGTCCGTGCTCTGGTCGCGGTACTTGACGATCACCGGCGTCGCGAGCGACAGGCCCCAGTCCTTGCCCGCGCCGACGGTCACTGCGCGCGCGCCGGGCACGACGACCGCGCCTTCGGGCACGACCAGCGGCTGCCCGGGCTCGGCTCGAATGATCACGCCGCGCGGCAGATCGTAAAGAGGCGTCGAGGCCGTCAGCACCGTGCCCGCGGCGATGACCGCGCGCGTCTTGATCACCGCGCCCTCGTACACGCCCGCGTTCCCGCCGATCAACACGTCGTCCTCGACGACGACGGGCAGCGCGCCGACCGGCTCGATGACGCCGCCGATTTGCGCGGCCGCGCTCACGTGCACCCGGCGTCCGACCTGCGCGCACGATCCCACGAGCGCGTGCGAGTCGATCATCGTGCCCTCGTCCACATACGCGCCGATGTTGATGTACATCGGCGGCATGCAGACGACCGACCGGGCGACGAACGCGCCGTCGCGGATCGTCGAGCCGCCGGGCACGATGCGCACGCCGGCGTCGACGCCGGGTTTCTTCAGCGTCATCGTGTCCTTGTCGTAGAACGGCCACTTGCCGTGGTCGGCGGAAAGATCCTTGACGTCGCCGAAGCGGAAGCCGAGCAGGATGCCCTGCTTGACCCAGGCGTTGACGCGCCAGCCGGACGGCGACGCGGCGTCGCGCTCCGCGCTGCGCACCTCGCCTCGCCCGAGCGCGCGCTGCAGCTCGAAGAACGCGTCGCGCGCGGCCGTCTTGTCCGCGCGCTCGCCTTCGGCAAACAGACGCGAGATGGTGGACTGCAGCTCCGAGCTCACGGGGCTCCGCGCGGACGCTACGACGCCACGCGTCCGGCGCTCGCCGAGACGATCGGCAGGCCGAACTCGCGCAGCACGCTCAGAATCTTGTCCTGGGAGGCCGCCTTGGGCAGCACCATCGGCAGCCGGTACGATTCCTCGCACAAGCCCATCGCCGCCATCGCGAATTTGACGGGGCCGGGGCTCGACTCGATGAAGTTGACCTGCATCACGGGCAGCAGCTTCTGGTGCCAGCGGCGCGCGGTCGCGTAGTCGCCGCGCTCGGCAGCTTCGACCATCTGCACCATCTCGGCCGGCACTTCATTGGACGCCACCGAGACGATCCCGCGGCCGCCGATCGCCATCAGCGGCAGCGTCAGCGCATCGTCGCCGCTCAGGACGAGAAAGTCGTCGGGCACGGCGCGCACGATCTCCGCCATCTGCGTCATGTTGCCGGACGCTTCCTTCACGCCGACGATGTTCTTGATCGTCGCGAGGCGCGCGAGCGTCGCCGGATCGACGTTGCAGCCCGTGCGGCCGGGCACGTTGTACACGATGATCGGCAGCGACGTGCTCTCGGCGATCGCCTTGTAGTGCTGGTAAAGGCCTTCGGGCGTCGGCTTGTTGTAGTACGGCGTCACCGACAGCAGACCGTTGGCGCCGGCGCGCGCCATCGCTTCGGCCGCGTGGATCACCTCGCGCGTGTCGTAGCCGCCCGCACCGGCGAGCACGAGCGAGCGCCCCTCGGCCTCCTCGGTCACGATCTCGACGACGCGCGTCCGCTCAGCGGCGGAAAGCGTCGGCGTCTCGCCGGTCGTTCCGCACGGCACGAGCACGTGGACGCCGGCGTCCACCTGACGTCGCGCCAGCCGGCGAACGGCCGCTTCATCGAGCGCGCCGGACTTCGTGAAAGGTGTAACGAGCGCAGTGCCGACGCCGGTAAAGGTCGCTCTCATGACTCCCCCAATAGCCCAATGACCCAATAACCCAATAGCCCAATGATCTATTTATTGATCAGGTCCTTCATGCTGAACCATCCGCGCCGGCCCCGCAGCCACTTCGCGGCCTGCAGCGCCCCGTGCGCAAAGACGGCCCGATCGCGCACCTCGTGGGTCAGCGTGACGCTGTCGGCCAGCCCGTCGAATCCGACGGTGTGCGTGCCGGGAATCGTGCCGGCGCGCGTCGACGACAGGTCGATCGGCCGCTTGTAGCCGGCGGCCTGCATCGCTGTGTGCAGCATCAGCGCGGTGCCCGACGGCGCGTCCTTCTTGGCCGCGTGATGCGCTTCGTGAATCCACGCGCCCGTGTCGGCGAGCGGCGCGAACTTGCGCGCGGCGTCCTCGACCAGCAGTTTGAACACGTACATGCCGAGCGAGAAATTCGCCGACACCAGCACGCCGAGGTCCGTACGCTCCGCCTCGACGCGCACTTCCATCTCGCGATGCTGCCAGCCGGTGGTGCCGATGACGACGTTCACGCCGCGCCGGGCGAGGATGGGAAAGTTCGTTGGCACGGCCGCCGCCGTCGAGAAATCGATCGCGACGTCCACCTGGCCGCCGAGCGCGAGGGCCTCGAGGCTCGACGTCGCCGTGACGATGCCGGCGATCTCGCACCCGTACTGCGGCGCCAGCGCCTCGACGAGGCGCCCCATCCGGCCGTGGCCGATCAACAGCAGCTTCATCTCGTCTCGACGTGGCCGAAAAACCGATCGTGGACGCGCTCCAGTGTCGCCGCGAGATCCTCGGCCTTCAGCACGAGCGTGATGTTACGCCGTGCCGCCGCCTGAGACACCATGCGGATGGGCACCCGGCCCGTCGCCGCCAGCAGATCGCGGACCACCGCCGGGTCGTCCTGCAGCCCTTCGCCGACCGCGCAGAGGATCGCCATGCCGTCCTCGCGCGTGACGTCGGCCACACCGCGCAGTGTCTCCATCGCGTCCGGCACGCGCCGCGCGTCGTCGATCGTCACCGACACGCTGACCTCGGACGTCGTCACGACGTCCACCGAGATGCGGTGCTGCTCGAACACCTCGAAGATGCGCCGCAGGAAGCCGTGCGCCATCAGCATGCGCGTCGAGGTGATGTCGACGACGGTGACGCCGGTTTTGGACGCGACCGCGGTGAGCGGGCTCGCCGACGGCGGCCGCTCGCGCGTGATGAGCGTGCCGACCGGGTCCTCGGGACGCCGCGAGTTCAGAATCCTGACGGGGATGTTGCGCGCGACCGCCGGCTGAATCGTCGCCGGGTGCAGCACCTTCGCGCCGAAATACGCCAGCTCCGACGCCTCGGCGAACGACAGATGCGGTACGACGCGCACGTCGCGCACGATGCGCGGATCGGCCGTGAGCATCCCGTCCACGTCGGTCCAGATCTGGATCTCGTCGGCGCCCAGGCACGCGCCGACAATTGCGGCCGAGTAGTCCGATCCGCCGCGCCCGAGCGTCGTCGTCACGCCCGCGCGCGTCGCGCCGACAAAGCCGCCGAGCACGGGAATCCGGCGCGCGGCGAGCAGCGGATCGACCGCCGCCGTGAGCGCGGTCGTCGTCTCCTCGTCGAGCGGCGCGGCGCTCGTGTGATCGCCCGTCGTCACGATCGCGCGTCTCGCGTCCACCCAGCTGGCGGCGAGGCCGTGCGAGCTCAACGCGGCCGCCACCATGCGGCTGCTGAGGATTTCGCCGGTCGCCGCGATCGCGTCGAGCCAGCGGGGCGTCACCTCGCGCAGCACGCCCAGCGCGCCGGCGATGCGCTCGAGCTCGGCGAACTCGTCGCGAATGAAGTGCTCGGTCCGATGGCGCTCGTCGTCGTCGATGATGACGCGCGCGACGTCGAGGTGGCGGGCTTCGAGCGCGCGGATGTTCTCCTGCGCGCCCTCGATGTCGCCGGCGCCGGCCTCGGCCGCGACGCCGAGCAACCGATCCGTCACGCCGCCCAGCGCGGACACGACGACGATCGGTCCGCGCCAGTCCGTGCTTTCGGGCTGGATCGCCGCCTGGCGGGCTGCGCGCACGATGGCGATGAGCCGCTCGATCGCGGCCCGGTCGGCGACAGAGGTGCCGCCGAATTTCATCACGATCACAGCATGCCCTCAGCCTTCATCAATTCCGCGTTGAGGATCGACGCGCCGGCTGCGCCGCGAATCGTGTTGTGGCCGAGCGCGACGAACTTGTGCGAGAGCACGGGGCACTCGCGCACGCGGCCGACCGACACCGCCATGCCGTCGCCGAGATCGGCGTCGAGCCGGGGCTGCGGCCGCGCGGGATCGTCCATCACGACGATCGCCGGATTGGGCGCCGTCGGCAGACCGAGCGCCTGCGGCCGTCCGCGAAACGCGCGCAGCGCGCCGACGACGTCGCTGACGGCCGGCCGCGCCTCGAGGGCGACCGACACCGTCATCGTGTGGCCGTCGATCACGGGCACGCGATTGACTTGCGCGCTGACGACCGCCGGGTGCGGCGTGCGACCGCCGTCGCTGCCGAGAATCTTGCCGGTCTCGCGCTCGATCTTGTCCTCCTCGCCGCCGCCGATGTACGGAATGAGATTGCCGAGGATGTCGAGGGACGGCACGCCGGGATACCCCGCGCCCGACACGGCCTGCATGGTCGTGACGAGCACGCGCCGGACGTCGAAGGCCCGAAGCGGCGCGAGCGCCATCGCGAGCACGATCGCGGCGCAGTTGGGATTGGTCACGATCGCGCCGGACCAGCCCGACTTCTGCCGCTGCTCGGCGAGGATCGCGAGGTGCTCGGCGTTGACTTCGGGAATGAGCAGCGGCACCAGCGGATTCATCCGGTGGCTGCGCGCGTTGCTCAGCACGATGTGTCCGGCGGCCGCGAACTCGTGCTCGAGCTGATCCGCCGCGGCGGCATCGAGCGCGGAGAACATGATCTTCGGGCCGCGTCCTGGCGCGCACGCCTCGACCCTGAGATCGCGCGCGGCCGACGGCATCGAGCTCGGCAGCCGCCACGGCGCGGCGTCGCCGTACGCCTTGCCTTCCGACCGCTCGCTCGCCGCGACCCAGCGAAGCGCAAACCACGGGTGATGTTCGAGCCGCGCGACGAACTGCTGTCCGACGCGGCCGGTCGCACCGAGAACTCCGACGTCCACTTTGGATGATGACGGCACGGGTAATCTGACGATCTTACTTCAGGTCATTTTGGGGCCGGAAAACCGGCACGGGGGCCCGACTCCTACTTCGAAACCTTGAACCGGCCGGAACTGATGCGTGGGTTGATCTTGTACTTGCCGAGCTTGAGATCTTCGAAAACCGCGCCCTCGACGTACTCGGTGAACCGGTGCGGCCAATGCAGTCCGTCCGCATCGCGGACGTCCAGGAGCATCAGGCGATGCTCGACGAGGGGCAGTGTCGATCCGATCGCCTTCATCTGCTCAGAGAGCAACTTCGCGCGTGCCTCCAGCTCGGCCGGCGTGGGGTTGACGAGCGGCGGAAGAGTCGGGATCGCCACGGTGCCTGGCGGCGGCTGGGTCGCTTGCGGCGTGGACGGGTTCGTGCCCGGCAAGGTCGGCGGCGAGACCGGGCCCGGGGTCTGGGACATCGGCCTGACGGGATCGCGCGAGGAAAAGTCCACCGCCGCCCGCGCCAGCCAACTGATCATGACCGGCAAGTGCGTCGCGCGATCGACGTAGAGCTCCAGGATCACGGCGCCGTCGTGTTTGATCTCGATCGCGTCGGCCGCTCCCGACGGCAGCGATGCCTCGGCCACGTTGCCAAGCTCGATCGGGTACGTGCTCGAGCCCTGGGCGAACAGCGCAAGCATGAGCTTCGAAAATTGCAGCTTCCGCAGGTTGACCGAAGACTTGCGTTGCGCGGCAATCGCCTCGGGCGTTTCCTTGCCCGTGTTCGTGGTGATCGGCGGTCCGATCTCCGAGTACGTGTGCGAGATGGGGTCGTTGCCGTTGAACCCGAAGCGATTGGCGCTCGTGAACGTCCCGACGGAGGTCTCCTCCTGGACGAACTTGTCGGGCAGCTCGCAGGCAATGTCGATCATCATCGTGAAGGGGCGGCCGCCGAGCGTGCGTGCGCGCTCGCCACTGACGGTGAAGGTCTTCACGGTCGAGAGGACCTGTTCGCCGCCAAGCGCGGCGCGCGCCGCGGCAACGATCGCAGCCGGGTCGGGCTGAGCGAAACCGGTCGTGACGGCGAACACGGCAGCGCCGAACACCAGCCCGAGGGCGCGTGTCCCTCGCGTTCGTTTCATGGAACCCGGCTGAATCTTACGTTAGAAGCTGAGGTTGATCGATAGATCGACGCGCCGCATGCCCTGCACGGACTGCGGCTTGCCGAAGAACGGCGAGATCATCACGCCGCTGTAGCCGGTGTAGTTCGCGTGGTTGGTCAGGTTGAAAATCGAGACGCCGATCGACACCCGGTACCGGCTGATGTCAGGCGGCGGGCCCGCGGCCGAGGCCACCAGCCCACCCCCGGATGAGATGATCGAAATGCCCGGAGGCAGCGCGACCTTCCTCTTACCGAAGGACAGCGAGTACGAGAAGTTCCCGTTGACTGTCCATTGACCCGGCTGACGCAGGGTGTTGCGGCCGACGCCCTGGGGGCGGTCATTGAAGATCAGGTCGCCGTTGTCGTCGTAGCCGGTGCGAAGCGAGTACGGCGTGCCCGTGCCCGCGACGATCGACAGGAACGAGCTGAAGTTCTTGAGCATCGACGTGTTGATTCCGAGATTCACCCGCTGCCGGATATCGCCGGGCGCCGGCCCCCATTCCGTGTTCGGCGTGTTGCCGGGCAGAATGGCGAACGCGCCGTCCGTGTTGTTCTCGGACTTGCCGGCGTAGTACCCCGCGTTGATCGACGTCCGTCGCCAGTTGAACCGCTTCGCCTGCAGGGTGGGCGACGGCGCGGCGAAGCTGAAGCTGCCGTTGATCGACGCCGACTGCGCGCGCGAGTGCGCGTCGGAGACCACCTCGACGATGTTGGCGAACTCCTCGTCCGGCCGCACGCCGTTGATCGGCGCGTTCTGATTGAGCGCCCGGAACAGCGAGCCGCCGCGCGTGGCCGCGTACGTCCCGCTCACGCGGACTCGCGGCGTGATCGTCTGGTCGATGCCCGCGCTCACGCGCGTCGTCCGCGGCGCCGCGAGTGAGGAGCCGAGAACGTAGCGATTCGTCGGCGGCGTGGTGCCGATGACCCCCGGCACCGGGTAGTCCGGATTCTCGATGTTCAGCTCGCGCTGCCGGAAGCCGTCCACGCGGAGCGTCTGCTCGTACGTGTTGGCGGGCAGCCAGTCGTAGAACATGCCCGCGCTCATGCGAAGCGTCGTCTTGCCGCTCTTGAACGGCGCCCACGTCACGCCAAACCGCGGCCCGACGTTGTTGTAATCGGCCAGGTGCGTCTGCACTTCGTAGCGGATGCCCGGGCTCAGCGTCAGGTTCTTGCGCAGCCGGATGTCGTCCTGCACATAAACGCCGACCTGCACGTTGAAGTAGCTGATGTTTGGATCGCCGATGCGCCGCGTGTAGGACGTGGGCGTGCCGGCGTCGTACGCCACCTGACTCGCGAAGGTGTACGTCCCGAGATAATTCGAGAAGTCGTTCGAGTTGTACCACCCGCCGTCGGTGAGCACGCCCATGCGAAACGAATGCTTGCCGCGGACGTAGTCGAGGTCCGACTGAAGCGTGAAGGTCTTCGTGTGCCGGCCGCCGGTGACCTGCGCGCCGCCCGAGGTGAACGCGTCGTTGACGCGAATCGTCGGCGCGGCAGTCGCCGATTGCTGGTCGCCGCCGACGACGCTGAAACCGCCGCGCGTGCTGATGAAGAAGCGCCGCTTGAGCGGGCCGGCCTCCTGCATGCGGAAGTAATGTTCGTACGAGTCGCTCGAGTACGCGCGCTCCGGCAGGTCGTAGTTGCCGACGCCGAGATTGCGCTCGCTGAACCTGAACCCGTTGTACGAGAATCGCAGCGTCTGATCTTTCGTAACGGCGTAGTCGAGCAGCCCGAAGGCCGAGCTGTTCGTCGTCGTGGTCTGCAGATTGAGGACTCGCGTCACCGTGCCAACCGGCAGCGCCGCGTTGAGTGTGGGCGTCGTGTACGAGCGCCCGCCGTTGAGGTTCAGCGAGAAGTTGCTCTTCTCCTTGACGAGCGTGCCGCCAAGGCCGCCGCCGAAATTGCCGTTCATCGACGGGCTCTTCGTCGTCGGTGTGAGCGGGCTGATGCCGTTCCACGCGCCGTCGTGATAGCGCAGGTTGGCGTTGCCGCGCAGCGCCCCGATGCCCGGCTGCGTGATGACGTCGACGAAGATGCCGCCGGCGAAGTGATTCTCCGCCGCGAACGCGTCGCGTGTGATGTGGATCGATTTGATCTGCGCCTTGGGCGGCAGCCGGCCGCCCTCGAAGCTGTCGATGCGGAGCACGGCGTCCGGCCCCGCGATGTCCTGCAGCTGCCGCGCCATCTCGTCCGGATCGTCCGAGAGCGCGTCGATCTGCTCGCGCGTCATCGCCGTGCCGAAGGTCGCCGCGCGATCGGCCGCGGCCTGCTGTGGATCGCGCCCGACGGTGACCGAGTCGGACATTTTTCTCAGCGGCAGCACGAGCACGTGCTTGTTCTCACCGGCTTTGATCCGGATGTCCTTCAGCAACCCGAGATCGAAGCCCGGGAACTCGCCTGTAATCGAGTAGCGGCCCGGCGGCAGCGCGTCGAACGTCGCCAGCCCCTTGTCGTTCGTCTTGACCGGCGCGGCCGTGGCCGCCTTCGTGGCCGCCTCGAGGCCTACGATCGTCACGCTCGCGTTCGGAATCACGCCGCCGCTCGGATCGACGACCGTCACGATCAACTTGCCGGCGTCGTTGCGCGTCTGCGCGAGGGCAGGGGACACGATCATCAGGACCGCGATCGCGAGCATGCCGAACCTGCGGAACTTGCCGAACCCGTCGAACTTGCCGAACCCGGCGATCACTTGACCACCTCAAATTTCTTCGGATCGATCTTCACGTTGACGCGGTACTTGTCAACGGTCGTTTCTTCCGTCGTGTCCGGCCCGATGGCGCGCCGCAGCCGGAACGGCCACTGCCGTCCCTCCACGTCGCGGTAGTCGGCGTAGTAGAGCCGGGCTTCGATCGGCTTCGCCTGCGCCTGCCGCCGCAGATCGGCGACGTCCTTCGCGTACTTGTCCTTGTCCGCCTGGCTCGCGGTGTCGGGCGGAGGCGGCGGCGCGTCGATGACCACGGTGCCCGGCGCGAGATTCGCCGGCGGCGGGAAACCCGGCACGCGGACGGCCACCGACGCCGGCGGCTGCTGCCAGCTGACCATGATCGGCAGGTGCGTCTCGCTGTTGATGAAAAACCGGAGCGTGAAGGTACCCTCGCCTTTGACGTCGATCACGTCGGCGCGGCCCTGGGGCGCTTCCGCCTGGCCGACGTATCCGAACGTCAGCGGCGCGGACGGCATCGACGCGGCGAACATCCCGAGCGTGAGGCGGACGAAGTCCTGCTTGATCGTCGCGACGCGCGTCTTCCGCTGCGCGGCTTGCTGGGCCTGGAGCTGCTCGGGCGTCGGCGGGGGCGGGCCGCCCGGCCGGGCGGGCGGTGGCACGGG
>DATEGZ010000104.1:0-4492 GCA_035279905.1 Vicinamibacterales bacterium | reverse complement strand
TTCCACAGAATTGGGCACGTCGGGGACGGAGGTCGCGGCACGACCTCCGTCCCTATTGTGCCCAATTCTGTGGAAAAAACCTCCGTCCCTACAGCGCCAACCACACGCTCGCGACCATCAGGATCGCGGTGATGGCGGCGGAGCGCCAGCCGCGGGCGAGCAGCACGGTGGGCACCTGCGGGTTGAGCGGGAGGTTGAACGCGCGGACGTCGCCGCGCACCAGGAAGATCGCGTGCGTGCCGCCGACGCTCGTGTGACGCGGATCGTAGATCGTCGCGTCGGTGACGCCGCGCGCGGCGAGCTCGGTCACGCGCGCCGCCGCGCGCGCGCGCAGCTCGTCGAGATCGCCGAACTGGATCGACGCCGTCGGACACGCCTTCGCGCACGCCGGCTCGAGCCCGGCTTTCTGCCGGTCGTAGCAGAACGTGCACTTGAACGCCCGCCCGTCCTCCGGCCGCCGATCGACGACGCCGAATGGGCAGGTGACGACGCAGTAGCCGCAGCCGTTGCAGACGTCCGGCTGCACGAACACGCCGCCGAACTCGGTTCGCACGATCGCGCCCGTCGGACATGCCTCGAGACACCCGGCGTGCTCGCAGTGCTTGCAGACGTCGGACGAAAACTCCCACGCCGGCACGCCGTCACGTTCCTTCTCGACGAACTTCACGTGCCGCCACGTCGAATGCCCAAGGCCGCCCGTGTTGTCGTACGAGTTCCCGCTCCACTCGAATCCATCCGCCGGCACGCCGTTCCATTCCTTGCACGCGACCTCGCAGGCCTTGCAGCCGATGCAGACCGTCGCGTCGGTGAAAAAGCCCTTGGTCGGCGTGCTCATCGCGCTCGTTCCAGTCTGCACAGCAGTGCCTTCGACTCCATGATGCGGACGTTCGGCTCCTCGGACATCGCGATCAGATCGTTCACCGCATCGCCCGTTACGAGGCCTTTGTGCCCGAAATGAAACGGCAGCGCGACCTGATGCACCGTGCGGCCGTCGATGACGACCGGCTTCATCCGTCGCGTCACGAGCGCGCGCGCTTCGATGCGGCCGCGCGCGGTCACGATCCGCGCCACGTCCCCGTTCGTGATGCCCACCTCGCGCGCCAGCTCCGGCGACATCTCGCAAAACAGCGCGGGCTGCAACTCCGCCAGGTGCGACAGCGTCCGCGACATTCCGCCCGCCGTGTGATGCTCGGTCAACCGGTACGTCGTCATCACGTGCGGGAATCGATCGTCGGGCGAATCGGCCCACGCGTTGTCCGGCCGCGCGCGCCGGTCGGCCACGGGGCTCGCTTGCTGAGCGTAAATCGGATTGCCGACGGGCGATTCGAGCGGCTCGTAGTGCGTGGGCAGCGGCCCGTCTTTGAGTCCGTTCGGCACCCACAGCCAGCCCAGTCCGTCGGCGTGCATGATAAACGGCGGCGCGCTCGACGGAGGCGTGGTCCGAGCAGCATCCGGCGTGTCGAGTCCGGTCCACTCGCCCGCGAATTCGTCCCACCACACGAGCTTCTTGCGCTCGCTCCACGGCCGGCCATCGGGCCGGGCGGACGCGCGGTTATAGAGGATGCGGCGATCGGCCGGCCACGAATATCCCCACCCGTGGCCGTACGGACCGTGCGCCTCGCGCGATCGCGCGCGATTACGACCCTCGGCGGGAAAGATGCCCGAGTAGATCCAACAGCCGCACGCGGTGGAGCCGTCGTGCGCGAGCTCACCGAACCCTGAAAGCAGATCGCCCGTATCCGTGCGACAGCCGTTGATCTCCTTCAACACGGCCTCCGTGTCCGGTTCGCCGCGCGATCCCTTCGTCGGGTACTCCCACGTGAGCGCGCGCAATCCGTCGTTGTGCGGCGACGCATCGGCCGCAGCTTTTTCCTTCAGCCGCCGGCCGAGGTGATAGACGAACCAGCGATCGCTGCGGCAGTCGCCCGGCGCGTCAACCGCCTTCTCATGCCACTGCACCATGCGCTGCGTGTTGGTGAAGCTGCCGTCTTTCTCGGCGTGGCCCGCGGCCGGAAAGAAAAACACTTCCGTACCGATGCGGCGAGGATCGAGCTCGCCGGATTTCACCTCGGGCGAGTCCTTCCAGAACGACGCGGTCTCCACCTCGACCATGTCGCGGACGACGAGCCACTTGAGCTCGGCCAGCGCACGCCGTTCGAGCGCCGCGTTCGGCGCGCCGACCGCGGGATTCTGGCCCATGACGAAGAGGCCGTCCATTCGCCCGTCCGCCATCTCGAGCCAATAGCCCTGATGCGAGTGATCGCCCGAGATGCGCGGCAGCCAGCCGAAGCCGAAATCGTTCTCGCGTCGCGCCTCGCTCCCGTACCACGCCTTGAGCAGGCTCACCATGTAGGCATCGAAGTTCGACCACATGCCGGCCGGCTGACGATGCTTGGTCACGTAACGCGCGAGCGTCGCGGATTCCGGGCCGAGCGCCGGCATCGGCAGATAGCCGGGCAGCAGATCGTAGAGCGTGGGGATGTCGGTCGATCCTTGAATGGTCGCGTGCCCTCGCAGCGCGAGAATCCCGCCGCCCGGCCGTCCGACGTTGCCGAGCAGCAGCTGAAGAATCGCCGCCGATCTCACGATCTGCACGCCGACCGAATGCTGCGTCAGGCCGACGGCGTAGCAAATCGTCGCCGTGCGATCCGGGCCCGAGCACGACGTGTAGCGGTCGGCGATCGTGAGGAACGTCTCGCGAGGAATGCCGCAGGCCCGCTCCACCATCTCGGGCGTGTAGCGCGCGACGTGCTTCACGAGCTGCTGATAGACCGTGCGGGGATGCGTGAGCGTCGGGTCGCGGCGCGGCTTGCCGTCCTCTCCGACATCGTACTGCCACGTCGTCGTGTCGTAGGCGCGCGCGTTCGGCTGCCAGCCCGAGAACAAACCGTTCAGATCTTCCGGTCCCGCGAAATCCTCGCGCACGAGGAGCGACGCGTTGGTGTACGCGATGACGTAGTCGCGAAAAATTCGATCGTGAGAGAGGACGTAGTTGATCAGCCCGCCGAAAAACGCGATGTCGGAGCCGGCGCGAATCGGCGCCCAGAGGTCGGCGTGCGCGGACGTGCGGCTGAACCGCGGATCGACGTGGATGACGAGCGCGCCGCGCTCGCGGGCCTTGATCACCCAGCGGAATCCGACCGGATGCGCCTCGGCCATCGACGACCCGATGATCAGGATGGCGTCGGCGTTGACGAGATCCTGCTGCGCCGTGGTCGCGCCGCCTCGCCCGAACGTGGTGCCCAGACCGGGCACCGTCGAGCTATGTCATATGCGGGCCTGGTTGCTGATCGCGACCATGCCGAGGCCGCCCGCGAACAGCTTCTTGATCAGGTAGTTCTCCTCGTTGGCGAGCGTCGCGCCGCCGAGGTGCGCGATGGTCGGACACTGCATCAGCGGCAGCCCGTCGCGCTCGGCGACGAACGACTGCGCGCGCGTGTCCCAGACACGGTCGGCGATCATGTCCAGCGCCGTGTCGGGATGCAGGTCCTGCCACTCGGTCGCGAACGGCGGGCGGTACTTCACTTTCGTCTCGCGCGCCGCGTGCGTCAGCAACTCGAACGTCGCCGCGCCCTTCGGGCAGAGATGCCCTTCGGAAATCGGCGAGCCCGGATCGCCTTCGACGGAGAGCAATTGCCCGTTGCGATGAAAGATCAGCTGGCCGCAGCCGACGGCGCAGTAGGGGCACACCGATCGCGCGACCGAGGCGCCGGCCGTTCGGGGCGCGAGCGAGCGCGTGCGATCCGACATCGCCGCGTCGCCCGTCGCGTCGCCGCCGAGGAGCTGTTTCAGGAACGGCCAAGGCATACGCGAATTCTATCGGTTCCGGGGTTCCGCGGTTCCGGGGTTCTGGGCGTCACGCAGAAAAGATCACGCCCGGCGCAAGCTTCCCATCGGGATCGAGCACGTGCTTGATCGCGCGCATCTCGTCGATCGCCGCGTCGCCGTAGAGCTGGCGGAGCAGCGCCTGCTTCATCGCGCTGCGGCCGACCCCGTGTTCGGCGAGCGGACAACCGCCGAGGCGCGCGACCGCGCGGCCGAACTCGAGGATCGCCTCCCGGCCGGCGATCACATCGTCGTACGTTCGCGGAATGACGTTGGGATGGACGTTGCCGTCCGAGATGTGGCCCCAGATCGCGAAGTCGAGGCCGCGACGGTTGTAGCCGTCGCGGTAGATCCGCATCATCTCGCCGAACCGATCGAACGGGACGATCATGTCGGCGGCGGTTTTCTCGATGCGCGCGTCCTTGATGCGCTTCGCGTCGCCGACGCGCCGGTTGACGCCCGTCGGCGCGGCCTCGCGAAACGCCAAAAACTCGCTCGCGCGCCGCTCGTCGCCGGGCATCGCCATCTCGGTGTCGTCGAAGACGCCATGTCGATCGAGCGCGCGGCATAAGCGCGCAAGCGCGGTGTCCGGCGCGCCCGGCGCGAGCGCCCCGGCGATGTCGGAGAAGGCCGCCGATGAATCGGTGCCGGCAGCGAGCTCGAGCTG